>JAFGIB010000151.1 GCA_016929805.1 Deltaproteobacteria bacterium
TAAGCTGCGGTCTAAAAAAAGTTCCGCGCGCCCTTATTTCATCGCTTTTTTCGCGTTTCCGCTCGACGTTTTTTGCAACGTTAAGGTGGAGATCCGCATAGCGAAGAATCACCGCAACACAAGTCGCTTTCGCAATAATAGGCGCTTTACTCTCACGGACCGCGCGAGCTCACGGTTCTTCGAGTGAATCCCGCTCCGCTAAAAGTGACGCGACGAGCCGACCGCTATAGCTCCGACAGCCCTCGAGGAAAGGCTCAGGGATCGATTGCTATCGCTCGAATTATCCGCAGTGAGCGCATTGATATATGTCGGTACGACGCGTTCCTTTTCTTACACTAATACATATATAACGATAATCAGTTTAACAAGACGATCCATGGCTTTTTTGCGTTGACGAGGACCAAGTCCACTGTAGAACAAGCCGCTTTCAGCGAAAAATTGGCCGCTATTGGGGTGCGTAAAATAAAGCCAAAGCGCTCGGAAAAGCGTTGATTTTACAGTATGAGCATCAATTCGCGGATTGTAGGAGGTGACCGCGTACGCGGTAGTGATATTGCGGAGCGAGGGTCTATCGTTCGCGGATTTTTGCCGTTTTCGTTTGAGGGCGAAATGGCCTAAAGTGCCGGATCATTAAGCGAGCAGTTTAATGATGAAGCCACACATCGGATTTGCATATTTCTATGAAATTGCTTTAGAATTTGAGCTTTGCTAGCTTTTGCTTAACCCCGCTTCTATGGACTTTTGAACATTGAACATGGCGCTCAAGCCCGGATTTCTCACCAGCGACGGCCGAGGTGGCACCGAAAACAAAGCGAATTTTACGGCAAAATTGCCTATCTGCGCCCGGAAATGGCGGAGCTGTTTCAAGCGCGGCTTAAGGTGAAAGCGATAAGAGAGAGACGTTTTCGATCGGATAGAAACAGGTGGTGAGTCCGGAAGCGAGCCAGGGAGATCGCTCCGTGACCGACGATTCAAAAAAGGCATCTAGGAGTAGTAAAGCCCCGAAGACTAAACTCGCGATCGCGCTCGATGCGGTTAGATCGCATCCTGATTTGCAGGAGAACTGGGACGAGGTTGAAGAGCTCGCCGACACCCTGCAGCGACCGACGGACGTCAAGGAGCTGTATCGGTCGGTTCTGGAAACCGATTTGTCGACGTCGCTCGCCAGTGAAATCGGCCAGCGCGCGGTACGTTTCCAGGAAGATTGGTACGGCGAGGACAGCGCGGATCTGCCGGAGTTGTTGCTCAGGATCTTAGAGATCGATCCCAATGCGGAATGGGCTTTTCAACGTCTTACAGTTGCTTACACGGTATCGGAAAGATGGGATGAGCTTTTAGCTCTTTATGATCGCTCGATTAATCTGACCAACGAGACCGGGCGACAGATGCAACTTCTCGACGAAGCGGCTCATGTCGCCAAGGACTTCGCCCAACAACCCGATCGCGCCATCGACTACCTCACTAGGCTGCTGTCGCTCGATCTTGCCAATACGACTCTGGCGGCGTCCCTCGAACGATTGCTCGAACGGCAGAACCGCTACTCGGACTTGGTTCAGATGTGGAGATCGCGGCTCGGCGTATTGCCGGCCAAAGAGGTGAAGAAAGCCCGGCAGCGCATCGCCGCGACCGCGTTCGAAAAAACCGGCGATGCCTCGACCGCGTTGGCCGAGGTCAAGATGATTCTAAAGGACAGCCCGGGCGACTCGGACGCGTATAGCCTTTTGGAAAAGATATTGCAGGCTGATTTCGCCTCGGCGCAAGATCGGCGCGAGGCGCTCGCGTTACTCAAGAAGCGTTTTGGCGAAATCGATCGACCGGAAGAGGTCGTGCGGGTTCTCGAGTCGAGCCTTTCATTCGTGCGACAAGAGGAGCGCAAGGCGACGCTTCGCGAGCTCACCGAACGGTTGGTCAACCTGGGACAGGCGCCGCGAGCGATCGAATATCAAGCGGCCTTATTGGTGTTGGAGCCGACTCCCGAAGTTCAGGAGCTTTTGCTTGCGCTCGCCGAGCAAACCCATCTTTACGAGCGCTACGCGAACGCTTTTGTCGAGGCCGCCGAGGCGTGTGAGGACGCGCGTCGATCGATCGAGCTGTTGATGGAGGCAGCCAAAGCTAGACAAGAACAGATCGGGGATGAAGCTACGGCGATCGAGCTATATCAACGAGTTTTTACCTCTGAGGCGGATCCCGATAAGAAATTGGCCGCGGGCCGGCGTTTAAATCAACTATTAGCGAAAACCGACCGACGGCAACATAGGTTAAGCGTTCTCACCGTGCTGCCCTCGTTGGAGAGCGAGGAGTCGGAGCGTAAGCGCGTTTTGGGTCAGCTCGCGCAACTGGCGGCCGAGATGGGAGACCAAGCTCTCGCCATCCAAGCGTGGAACTCGCGTATCGAAATGGACGCCGTGGATGTGGAAGCGCTTTCCGCGTTAATAGAGATCCGTCACCAGAATAGCGAGTGGCAACAGTTGCTCGAGCTTCTGAGACAACGGCTTGAATCCGCCATTTCCGAAAAGCAGAAGCGAGCCGACCTGGTGAGGATCGCGACAATTTACTCGGAAAAGCTCAACGAGCGAGACGCCGCTATAGAGGTTTGGCGCGAGATCCAACAGCGCTTTGGCGAAAGCGGGGAAACGGTATCCGCGCTGACAACCCTGCTCAGCGCGTCGGAGCGCTGGGCGGAGCTGGCGCAAATCATCGAAGCAGCGGCCGAGCGCGAAACCGCTCGCTTCACTGAGCTACAAGTTCGTCTAGGCGATGCCTACCGGGAGCGGCTCAACCAACTGCTTGAAGCCGCGGAATGCTATCGAAAAACGCTACAGACCGACCCGAAGAATCAAGCCGCGAGAAGGGGTCTGGTAGCGTTGCTCGATAACGACGTTTCTCGCAAGGCCGCGGTCGGTGCGTTGATCGATACCTTCGAAAAGACAGAGGAGTGGAAAAATACCCTTTCGATCCTCGAGCATCGATTAGCGGTGACCGAGTCTCCGGAACGTCAAGCGCAGATTCTCATCGAGGCGGCTCAGCTATTCGAGGAGCGTGAACGCGACGCGAAAAGCGCGCTGTCCTGTCTTCGGCGAGCCTTCGCGCTCAGGCCTGATGACCGAGACACGGAAGATGATCTCAGACGCCTAGCCGAATCGCTCGACAGTTGGCGTACTCTAGATGAAGCCTACGAGGAGACGCTCGCGAATCTCGGTGACGCGCCGCTTCGCGCAGCCGAGCTACACTTCGAGAGAGCAACGGTGCTTGAAGAGCGCCTTTCCGATCGCGCCGCCGCGCTTAAAGCGTATAGCGAGGCCGCGCGACTCGCTCCTGAGCGTCTTGACTTTGTCACCGCGGCGGTCAGGGCGGCGGCGCGCCAAAACGCATGGGACGATGCCGCGCGGCATATGGTGGTTTGCATGAAAACGCGCGGCCAAATAGAAAACGCGTTGTTCGAGTTGGTCGAATCGATCGCGTCGGAATCTGCGGGTTGGGACGGATTGTGCGAGGCCTTAACCGTCGCTATTAACAACGGCGAGGGGTTATCGCCTGAGCTATTGCACACGTTCGAGCTGCGTCTCGCTTTGTGGCACAAAAACCAGCGTAACGATCCGGACGCCGCGCAAGCCTCTTTGTTGCGAGCCGATGAATATAAGGGCGGCGTCATAGAAGTTTACCAGCTTTTGACCGAGTTACAGCGGCAAGATCCGTCGGCTGCGCTCATCGATACCCTGTTGAAGCTCGCCGATCTGGATGATCGAAATCTCGATCCGCTTTATGAGGCGGCCAAGATCGCCAAAGAAAAGGCCGCTGACCGTGAAGTGGAGATCGCGATTCTCGATCGGCTCTATCGCTCCGCGGTCAAGCTGTGGAAGCTCGGCGTGGCGCCCGCCGGTAAGGTTCAGCTCGAAACCTGTGTGTCCTGGACCATGGACAGGTTGGTCAAACGCTATTCCGAACACAACGAGCATAAGAAAGCGGTCGAGCTCTTGGCTGAAACAGCCTCGCTGCCCTTTGACAGCGACAGCTCGCAGGCCATGCGCCGCCAAGCGGCGTCGATCGCGAGCAGCGCGCTCGGAGAGACGGCGCGAGCGATCGAGCTTTACCGCGATATCATCGAGATAGACCCGAAAGATTTAAACGCCATCCGCCAACTCGGCATTTTATACGAGCGAGAGAATCTACTTTCGGATCTCTTTTTGCTTCGACAACACGAGCTCAAGCTCGACGTGGACCAAGAGCGTCGCTTGGAGCTGCGCCTCGACCTTGCTCGGATCTTCAACGTCCTGGAAGAACGGGGGGGCTCGTTACAATCGCTAAAAGCCAATCTCGAGGATTACCCGGGTCACCCGCAGACGCTTGAGGCCTTATCCCGCACCCTGATAGGCAAGGGGCAACACGGGCTTTTAGTTACCATTCTCGCGCAACAGGCGAAAATCCTCTCGAATAGCGGCGCACGGGGTCAAGCGGCGAATCTGTGGTGGCGGGCAGCCGAGATGTCCGAATCGGACCTCAACGACCCCGACAAAGCCGTCGAATTCTACGGAAAACACTCTGCGCTCGAGCCCGACGGCGAGGCCACCGCGCATTTGGCCCGCATCTATTCCGATCGCAAAGAGTATGATAAAGCGGCCGAGTGGTTGGAGCAGAGGCTACAAAGGTTTTCCGCACCCGAGCGCAACGCGGTCGCCGTTCAGTTGGCGAAAGTCTATTTGAGCGCGGATAATCCCGACGGCGCGCGCCGAACCTTGGAGCATGCGCTCTCGGTCGATCCGACCGCCCAAGATATACGCGACGCGTTGGCCGAGCGATACCGTGAGGAACAAAGCTACGCCCAGCTCGCGGCGTTGTTATCCGACGGCACGCGATACCTGACCGATTCAGACAAGCAGCTCGCCTATATCAATGAAGCGAGTGATATTTACTTTAATCGACTTAGAACCAAAGAAAAGGCGGCGGCGATACTCAAGCTCGCGGTTGAGCTTAGACCTGAGCAGCGGGAACTGCGAATGATGCTCGCCGATAGCCTGCACGATGCGCGGCAGTTCGGCGAAGCCAAAAAGGTACTGCAAGGGTTGATCGACGATTTTGGTCGCAAACGCTCCACTGAAAGAGCGGCGCTTCACTTCAAGCTGGCGCATGTCGCGCGCGACGCGGGAGAGATCGAGCAAGCGATGGAGCAGTTAGAAACCGCGACGAAAATGGACTTAAGTCACGTCGAGGCGTTGCGCATGATGGCGGAATTGGCGCGCCAACGCGGCGAGTTGGAGCGTTCCGAACGCGCCTATCGCGGATTGCTCATGCTGCTCAAACAGCAACAACCCGGTAGAGATGACACCCTGGGCTCAAGCGTGGTTTTTTGCGAGCTTGCGGGTATCGCCCGAGAGCGCGGCCACGTCGAGCAAGCCGAGGAATTGCTGGAGTCCGCGTTTGAACTGGCGATGCAAAGCGACGCGGAAGCCAATCGGCTGCAAGTCGCGTTGCGTAAGCACAACCAAGTAGATCTTTTACTGAGGCTTTTTGATACCCGATTAAAAAACGTGCAGAAGCCGCAGGTCGAGGCCGAGATCCTCTCCGCCAAAGCCGATGTCCTGGAAGAGCCTCTTGGGAAAGACGAAGAGGCTTTGCAGGCGCGAATTCGCGCGTTGAACCTGGACCCGAGTTCAGACGCGCTCCACCGAAGCACGAGCGCTTTGGCCGCGCGCATGGGAGAGATGAAACGGTACATCGATTGCGTTACCGCGTTAGCCGAAAGCGCTACCATCAAGCCGGGTAAACGAAATCGGATACTGGCCGCCAAGCTCATGATGCGTCTCGGCGAGGCGGTCGAAAAAGAGATGGGCGATCTCGATCGCGCGGTGAGCTGGTACGCAAAAGTGGAAGCCTCCGGCGAATACGTCGCGCAAGCCTGGCTTGCCTTGGCTCGAGTAGCGGGAGCGCGCGGCGATCTCGCCGAACGCAGGCGCGTGTTACAACACATCAGCCGGTTGGGTGATGATGAAGCGTCGCCCGAGGCGCGCATCGATGCCATGTTTCAGTTGGCGGAGTTGGAGCTCGCCGACGACGAGAGTCGCGAACAGGGGATTGCAACGCTGTCGAACGCAATGCAGTTGGATCGAGACCCCGACAATCGCCGATCCCGCAAAATCTTGGAGAGCATCGTCCGGATCGAGTCCGGTGACAAGAAGCTTTTATCGCTTTACCAAAAGGTGGCCCGAGCTTCGGGCGATCAGCACATGCTGCTCGACTACCTTGAGCGCCGAGCGCAGTTGGAGGACGCGACGCTTGAGGAGATTAAGGAAGGGGTGGAGCTTGCACTTTTCTTACATTTGCCGGAACGAGCGGAACCGTTGCTTAACCTGGCGTTACAGCGCTCGCGGTCGGCCGGAAAGAGAGCGAAAAAGTCCACCTGGGTCCTTTCCAGCTTGGCGAATTGCCGCAAACAAGCCGGCGACATGGCGGGTGCGATGGCTTTTCTAAAACAGGCGGCCGAGGTCAACGACGAAGAGCAGGAGGCGTTGACCAAACAACTCGCGCAGATGGCCGCCGGACCGGGAGGTGATCTCGAAATTGCGGCCGAGGCTTATCAAAGGTTGCTAAAGAACAATCCGTCCGATCGCGATCTATGGGAGCCTTTACTTCAGGTATATAAAACAGCGGCGGACCGAAAGAGGTACGATGATCTCGTCAACCAAACGCTCGATTGCCTGATCGAGCCCGGGCTTCGCTGCGAGCTCAGAATGGAGCATGCCCATTTTATCATCGACGTCTTGAAAGACGAACGCGAGGCGATTCCGGTGCTACACAACCTGCTCTCGGAGGAACCCGATCATACCGAAGCGACGCTGCTGCTATCGGACATCTATCAACGCAGCGGCATGAACGCGGAATACGCGGATCTCTTGTCCCGCCAGTACGACCGAGCGCGCGACCGCGAGGACAAACAGGCCGTGGCCGAACTCGGCTTACGCATCGGGTCGCTGTTGGAAAGCACGCGTCCCGCGGAGGCGATAGACGTCTACCGTTCAGCTCTCGAGTGGGTGCCGGAGAGCCGCGAGCTGCTCGAGTCTTTATTGTCCTTATTAGGACCTGAGGCCGATCTGAGCGATCGCGCGGAAGTCATGCAACAGATTCTAAAGACCGAAAGCGGAAACCGGGCCGCGTCATTGGCGTTGGAGCTTGAGGGCGTTTGGCGTTCACTGAATAACGACGAGATGCTGCAGCAAGCCCTAGAGCTCGGTTATCGCGCGTGTCCGCAGGACGAATCGCTGCGCGAAATGCTGGAGCGATTTTACGTGGAGCGAGAAAGGTGGGCGGAGCTCGCCCAGCTCATGCTGCAAGAAGCGGCGCGGAGCGACTCGCCGACCGCGGCGGTTGCGCGTCTGAAAAACGCGGCCACCATTTACCGCGAACAAGTCGGAGACATCAACGCGTCGGCGGATGCTTTGCGCAAAGCGCTTTACGTGCTTCCGGAGGATCTGTCGCTATTAGCCGAGTTATCGCGAAATCTCGCGGCGGCCGGAGAACACCGCACCGCGATCGAAGACGTGACTCGGCTGCTCGACGGACATCCGCAGATGGATGCGGTTCGCGTCGATCTATTGCGCGTGCGCGCTGAGCTGTACACCGCGATCGAAGAGCACAAGAAAGCGGTTGTCGATCTCGAAGAGGCCTTCAGCCTGGAGAGCGCCGGCGTCGCGGCGAATCTGATCGAAGCCTTGACCGCCCTCAAGCAACAAGCCTTGGCTCGTTCTGATCGAAACACGGCGCGAGCGGCGAATCTGCGGCTGGTGCAGATACTCCGAGAGACCGGTGATCAAGAGCAAGCGCGGGAAAACTTGGTAAGTTGGGTCGAAAGAGACACCGGTGACCGCGAAGCGCTGCGCCTTTTGCGAGCCATCGATACGGAAAATAAGCGTTGGGAGGACGTGATAACTGTGTGCGATCGACTGATCGAGATCGAGCGGGGCGACGACCTCGCGGAGGTCGCGGTTGCGCTCGCCGAGGCGTGCCATCAGATCGACAGACCCGAGCTCGGACGCGTTGGTCTGGAAAAGGTACTCAA
This sequence comes from Deltaproteobacteria bacterium, assembly GCA_016929805.1. Taxonomy (GTDB): domain Bacteria; phylum Myxococcota_A; class Polyangia; order Polyangiales; family JAFGIB01; genus JAFGIB01. The sequence goes on from JAFGIB010000151.1 coordinate 8,051, forward strand.
GGCGCTTCCCGACAACGAACAGATTCGGTCGTATCTTAGGATTATCTATCAGCAGACCGGCGCTCAGGCGGAACTCGCGAAAATTCTCCAACACGAAGCAGCGGGGGTGGAGGATCCTCAGGCGAAGTTGAAGCTGCTGTTGAAGATCGGAGAGTTGCTCTTATCCGCTAACGACGCGGCCTCGGCTTTAATTCCGCTGGGCGAAGCGCTAGAACTCGAACCCGCTCATGACGCCGCCATTGCCTTACTGGTGGACGCCTATACCCAGCTCGGACGCTTGGACGAGGCATCCGATATGCTGAATAAAGCGATAGAAATGCATCGGCGGAGGCGTTCTCCCGAGCTTGCGATTCTGCAACAGCGAATGGCCCGTTTAGCCGCTCTCACGGGAGGTCTCGAGCTACAGGTCGACTGGCTCACTCAAGCCATCGAGACGGATCGCAAAAATCCGGAAATCGCGGCGGAACTTGCCGAGGCGGCGATCGCCATGGGAAACTATGATCTCGCGATGAAGTCCTTACGGGCGATCACCATGATGAACGATCCGAAACCGATGAGCCGCGCCATGGCCTTTTTCAAACAGGCCCTGATCGCCTATCATCAAAATGATCTGCGCCGCGCGCAGCACTGGGCTCGAAAGGCGAAATCGCTGGATCCGGACATGTCCGAGGTGGACGGCTTCCTACGTAAAATCGAGGGCGGCGGTTAACTCAAAAAAACCGATTATTTCAAACAGAGACGAATCTTCCCGAGCGCGAACGGGGCAACGACCCCGTCTATCCAGGCCCGGGCGGCCGCCTACGAGCGTTCGCAACGCCGAAAATCTCCGGTGCTCGCACTTGCCAATCTGATTATCGTTCTTAAGTTGCCAACGCCTTTGGTCGCCGCGAGCAACCGGCGTCCGTTGATAAAGGGCGCGCGCCATATAGGAGGAGCATAACCGTGAACGAAACAAATGAGGTAAAAACCCATAAATTTAAAGCGGAGGTCACACAGGTTCTCGATTTGGTGGTCAACTCACTGTACAGCAACAAGGATATCTTTCTTCGAGAGCTCATCTCCAACGCTGCCGACGCACTCGACAGGTTGCGCTTTGAATCGATTTCCAATCCGAGTCTTACGCCGGAGAATTACCAGGCAAAAATTCGGCTAATCCCAGATCCAGAGAGCTCGACCTTGACGATCTGGGACAACGGAATCGGCATGGACAAGTCTGAATTGGCGAAGGAGCTCGGTACGATTGCGCACTCGGGATCCAGGGAGCTCGTTGAAAAATTACAACAAGTAAAGGAAGCGAACGGAGACCTCCAGCTCATCGGGCGTTTCGGCGTTGGGTTTTACAGTAGCTATTTAGTCGCGCAGCGGGTAGAGGTCGTGAGCCGGCGGGCGGGAAGCTCGAAGGCGTATCGTTGGCGCTCCGACGGCAAGGAAACATTTACCATCGAGGCCGCGCAACGAGACGATGTCGGAACCTCCGTGATTCTCCAATTGAAAGAAGAGCATAAAGACTATCTCTCCGAATGGCGGCTACGAGAGCTGACTAAACGCTACTCGGATTTTATCAATCACACCATCGAGCTTCAAGTCGAGCGCGTTAGTAAAGATGATAAGGACAAAAAGGAAAAGAGCTTTGAAGCCGTCAACCAGGCCAGCGCGTTGTGGACGCGGCCGGCGAAAGAGATCACGGACGAACAATACGACGAGTTCTACAAACACCTTACCCACGACTACGAGAAGCCCTTTGCCCGCTCGCACTTTGCGGTGGAGGGAAAGCAGATGTTTACCGCGCTGCTCTTCATTCCCAAGAGGCCTCCTTTTGATCTCTTCATGCCGGACAATCAACACGGCGTGCGACTCTACGTGCGCCGCGTTTTTATCATGGACAATTGTGAAGAGCTGCTTCCTCAGTGGTTGCGATTTGTAAGGGGAGTTATCGACTCCGATGATCTCCCGTTGAATGTCTCGCGTGAGTTGTTGCAGGATTCGCAAATCGTTCGAACCATTCGCAAACAGGTGGTCCGCCGAGTCCTCGACTTACTAGCGAAAAAGGCCGGCGACAGTCCGGACGAATATTTGGACTTTTGGCGGGTGTTCGGACCGGTAATCAAGGAAGGTTTGCACTACGACCCGGAGCAGAACGAAAAGATCTCCAAACTGTTGCGATACGAAAGCACGGCTGATCAGGGGCTCACGTCCCTTCCCGATTACGTAAAAAGAATGCCGGAAGGTCAAAACTCTATCTATTACGCTATCGGAACCTCGCGCGACATCGTCGCCAACAGCCCTCATTTAGAAGGGCTAAAGAAGAAGGGCTACGAGGTACTGTTGATGACCGATGCGGTCGATCAATGGGCCGTCGAGAGCCTACAGAAATTCGAGGACAAGCCTCTGGTCAACGCGATGCGCGAGGACCTCAAGTTGGAGCAGAGCGAAGAAAAAGCCGGGGACACATCCGCGGATAAAGAGCCGAAGGATAAACAGGTTAAAGAAAAGAGCGAAGCGGAAATACAACTCAAGCCTTTGATCGAGCGCTGTAAAGAGGTCTTGTCAGACCATGTCAGTGAAGTGCGTGTTTCCCAACGTCTCACGGACTCTCCAGCCTGCTTGGTGATTCCCAAAGGAGGGTTGCCCGCCCATATCGAAAGGCTGTTGAGAGCGACTCAAAGAGGCATTCCGGAAACCAAACGCATCTTAGAGCTTAACCCGATCCATCCCTTGGTGAAGCGGTTGTTGGATATCCAGAAAAGCGATTCGACATCGGAAAAGCTTAAGGAATGGATCGAGCTCATTTACGACCAGGCGCTATTGATCGAGGGAAGCCCCATCCCGGATCCGCAACGGTTTGCCACGCGCATGACTCAACTGTTACAGACCGCCGTGGAGGCTCAGCAATAAGAGCCTATCCCGGTAGGGCGAATTGCGTCCGGCGAAATGTAACTGTTCAGGGAAATACTGCTGTTTGGCTACGACGGCGGCCAATTCATCCCTTAAAACCGGCTTTTGTCCTCGGGCTGGCGTACTCGGGTCCTTCGGACCCTGTGTACTGCCGCTGGAAACGTACAGCTTCGCGGACTCGCTTCCGCTCCGCTTTGTACGTTTCCACCGACAACCGTCAGGTACAGCCAGCACCGTCCTCGCCGGCCCTGCGGGCGCGCTCGGTATTACGGGCGAATAGGCCGCCGACTTGTTTGACCCCTGAACGCTTACGGCGAAACTAATAAGGACAGTGGGCGAATAGTTAGATGGATTACAAAGAGCCTCTTTGTAAAGCGCTCAAAAACCAACTATAGCGAGGGTCACCAATTGAGCCGGTGCCTACTTTTTCTCGATCAAAAACCTTAAGCTTGTCGTACGATGATCTTAAACGGATCGTGTGATCGACGGTGGTACGGAAATAGAAACCGACGAGGCTGACTTGGGCTACGCGATACTCATAATTAGCGATTCTAGAGAGATTCAGAATCGGATTCGTGATGTCATCAAAACGGCTGCTATTGCCTGTCAGTTATACGAGACCGCCAACGGCATCGAGGGGATTAAAATTCTATTGAATAACAAGATCGACCTCGTTTTGTGCGACCTGGCGACGGCAGGTATCGACGGGTATCGGTTCTTAGCCATGCTTCGAGAGAAAGAGGAATTCCGCGAGATCCCGATCGTTGTCCTGATAGAGAATCAAGGCGCCGAAACCAAGGCAAAAGCGTTGAGCGCAGGAGCCGCGGACTATTTGGCTAGCCCTTTTATCGATTCGGAGCTCATTACGCGAATTCAAATCCACCTTAAAAACAAGAGTCTGCGAGACGAGGTCAAGGAGAAGAACGCGAAACTAGAGGAGCTGTCCAATATCGACGGTTTGACAAAGGTATTGAATCGACGCCGTCTGTTGGAGATGGTTGAATGGGAGTTTCTTAGAGCCGACCGTTACCGTTCGAATCTTGCCTTTATCATGTGTGATATCGACAAGTTCGCATTGGTCAACGACGCTTTGGGTCAGCTTACCGGCGACCGGGCGTTGCTCGCGACGGCGAATCTCATTAGAGACGGACTTCGGGTGAACGATACGCTAGGACGTTACGACGGCGATAAGTTCGGCATAATTCTTCCGGAAACCGATCTACAAGGAGCGACGGTAGTAGCAAAACGTTACCGCTCCCAGCTCGAAGAGCTGATATTACAGAGAGAAAGAACGAGACTATCGTTAACCGCCAGCTTCGGAGTGGTTTGCTTCCCTCACAAAGAAATCGTCGTGGCGCACGATTTGGTAAAAAAAGCGGATAAGGCTCTTTCGATTGCTAAAGCAGGGGGAGGCAATCGAGTCGTCATTCTGGAATAGCGTAACCGTTCAGGGGGGTACTGCTGTTTAACTACGACGGCGGTCAATTCATCCCGTAAAACCGGCTTTGGTCCTCGCGCCGGCTCGTCAGGTACAGCAAGTACCATCCTCGCCGGCCCTGCGGGCGCGCTCGGTTTTGCGGGCGAATTGGCCGCCGACTTTTTTGCCCCCCTGAACGCTTACGGAATAGCGATAGCGGATATGGGCCTGCGGTAAACTGTCCAGCATACCGACGACCTTAAGTATAGGCACGACGAACTGCGAGGCGGGCCTGTCTCAGCCCCGCCCGAATAAAAGGGAGGTGCGATGCGACGGTGGGATGCGCTCATTTGTAGGAAATTCTCCTCGTAGCAATACCGCTTTTTGAGAAATGGTTGGTGCTTCTCAAAAAGTAGCGGCAAATAGGTCGTTTCGAGCGAAGCGAAAAAAAGGAATCAGAGATCTCTCGTCGCCTGCGGCTCCTCGACACGACAGATTACGCCGGTTCTCCGCCACTTTTTGAGATGCTATAACCGACTGCGTCGACAGGAAAATAGAGCGAAAGCAAGAGATAACTGGCTGTATTGGGCATACAGAAAAAAGAGACGATGTCCGACATTGAAGGCTATTGCAACCCATGTCGGACTCGTGTATTGGGAGGTGGCTAGTAACGGTTCGTAGGAGGGTGTGAGGGTCTTGTTGACATTATGCTGTTATTGACATAGTTTAATAAATAACGGATATTTCAAATGAGGGAAGAATTATTACGCTGGCTTTTTGATTCGCTAGCAGTTCCGTTTATCGAGGAATGCCGGGACGGTACGATTTACTACAACGCTATCGCTCAGCAGGCGTTGAAGTTCGAGCAAGGCCTTGGATTTGGTTCATCGATCAATCAACTGGTTGGAAACAGCATCGATCCCTCAATCCTAGAAGAGCGAATTACAAAAGCGCGCCGAGGTACTCCGGTAGAATATCGTTCGAGTAGAGAGCACAAGATCATATTAATGCCCACGAGCAAAGATGGAGTTTGTGCGGTGGTCACCCCGACCAGCTTTGACAACTCGCGGTTGACCTGGGGCCCGGAACGACAGGAATTAGTAGACGGTTTATCTCATGAACTAGCCAATGCTCTTGGAGCTATCGCGGGATGGGCGCAATTGGCTAAAGGCGGCACTCGCGTCGAAGAGGCTCTGGAGCTCATCGAAAAGGCCTCGAAATCGGCGTGGTCGATTTCCCGGCAAATACTCGGTCACTATGACGAGCAGGTGGTCGATGAGGCCAGCACGCGAATAGACGTTTCGCGATTCGTCAATGAGGCGGTTCGCTTGATCGCTCTAAAAGCCTCTCAAGTTGGAGTGGTTATTCGTCAAAATGTCGTACCCGGTATGGAAGTGACGGGCAAACGCGACAATGTGTGGTCGATGATCTGGAACTTGATGACCAACGCGGTTGAGGCAATGCCGCATGGAGGAACGCTGACGGTAGAGGTGAACGGATCGGACGGGTTCGTTCGTCTAGTCGTGAAAGACGACGGTCCCGGCATCGATGACAAGATAAAAGACCGCATCTTTCAACCCTATTTTTCCACCAAGAAGAGAGGCTCCGGTCTCGGTTTGGCGTTAGTTAAGCAATCGGTCGATGCCTTGAATGGCTCCGTTGAGGTCGAGACCCATAGCGGAGAGGGCACGTGCTTTACTGTCAATTTGCCGCGCGCTACTGAACCCGATCAAAAAAGACAGCAAGAGCGTCGCTCAAATGGAAGAGTTAGCGGCGTTTATTTTGCGGAACCCATCAAGGGTCGAATCCTTTTAGTCGAAGATGACTTGGGCCTTCGCGAGATGGTCGCGACCGCGCTCGCGGTTCGCGGAGCGACGGTACTATCGACGCCGACCGCCACCGAGGCGCTGGCTACGGAAGGCGTTTTTGACCTCGCGCTGATCGATATGCAGCTACCCGACAAGTCAGGAGACCATCTACTGGCGGATCTGCGCGCGTCCGGAAGGGTTACTCTAGGTATTATCGTCACCGGGCGCAATCGACCGCCGGAATATGCGCAAGGCGGACGGCCAGATGGCTTTCTTCGCAAACCCTTTCAGATCGAAACGCTGTTCGAGTGCGTGTCCACGGTTCTAGGTCTCGAGAAACCGGGAGAAACCCCGGTCAGCTACGGAATGTCTTTACCTTAAAAAAGAGCGCTTTTAGTTCGCGACCTGTTTTCGCGCGTTAAGCGATGTACGTCGACGGAGTTATTGCAACGGCTAGGTTAACGCTGCTGCCGGCCTGATCCGCTCTCGGGCTAACGAACGGTGGGCGAACGCGCCAATAGCGATATAACGAGTCTGTATAGACGGAGATCTTTTTGTCTCCAACTATCGATAGGCAGATTGTTTCTAACAAACAAATCCTGGTAAGCCTCGATCGCCGAAACCCTTTCGGCTTTAGACCTCATATCGGGAAGTCTGTAGCGCCAACTTCCTTTCCATTGATAGGCGACTACGTGTTGGTCGGTAAAAACGCGATCGATAAAGCTTCTATCTCGATCTAAAATCGTTCCGTCTTCTTCGAGCAGCAGTACGTCGATATCTAGTTTTGGCAAAAGCTCGTCCAATCGGTCTCCCATCACGCTCTCGCGTTCGGCCCACCGTTTACGAGCAATTGATGCCGCCGTGATGAGCGCGCGTGCTATTGAATTTCCCTTTGCAGACCGCCACAATCGCTCTCGTTTTTCCTGAAGCAATAAGACCATGACTTCGGCCTCACGCAAGCGACGCAGCGATTCGGGAAACGAGGCGATCCGAGGAGGCCTCGCTCCCCCAAGGACGCCGCGAGCGACCGCGGCGACCGCTTGTTTTGACAGCGGTGACAACTCCTCTTGTGGATTTCGGATATAAAGGCTCGCCATACGAGAGAGAAATACGGCTTTTAGTCCCCGAAGATACTCAGACGCGGCAAGCCTTTCTCTAATCGTTGCTACCCCGGGGTGAATGCTCTTGGCATTGTACTGCACTAAAAATCCTTGTACTCCAGTATGCGACATCGAATCGAATAACTCGGATAGACTCCGGTTGTCCAGCGTTCGAGCGAGGGAGGGAATTTTTTCAATCGGGACCAACCGGGTGCCCGGCGGGTCGAAGCGAAAGAGATCATGACCGTTGACTACCGCGACTTTACCCCGGTTTTCTAGCCAAGCCGCGACGCTTTCATTGTCGACCGACTGATGCAAGCGAACCAACCAAGCCACCCCTACGAGCAGGGCAATCGTCGCTGTGACTAAAATAGAAATACCGGGACGAAACAGGAACGTATCTCTTCTAGATATATCGTAATCGTTCACGGAGGTATCGTCATTTGTTTACTCGTGCCGCCAACCGCATTTACTCGAGTCCTTAGAACACTCTGCTTTACCCACGGAGTCTGATTTCTCTGCCGCTCTATCGTGCATACGGGTTCTGTAGTTCTACACGTGTCCTTTCACGGCGGTACTGCTGTTTGGCGAAGACGGCGGCCGATCTATCCTGTAATACCGGCTGCACTCGGATCCTTTGGACCCTCCGACTTGCCGCTGGAAATGACCAGCTTCTCGGACTCGCGTCCGCATCGCTTCGGTCGTTTCCGCTTACGACCGTCAGCACCAGCAAGGTCCATCCTCGCCGGCCCTACGGGCGCGCTCGGTTTTACCAGCGGATTTGCCACCGGTTTGTTTGAGGCGTGAACCCTTACTACTACACCAACAAGCCTCGTGTAATTCGAGCGTGCGAGCCACACCGGGTCTATGACACGCTCGGTTTCACGGTCGGGCCAGTCGCCGCGCTTTTGGGAAAGTGTACGGTTACTATTCACGCTTTTCTCTTAATAGGTCATCCCGAATCCGAAGGTTAAACCGATCTGTCTCGACAACTGCGCCTCTTTCTCTTGGTTGGTTTTCACACCGGGTTCGGCGAGATCGAAAATCACGGCGAATGTCGCGCTTATAATATCGTAACGACCCTGCATGCCAACCGCCATTCGCCAGCGAGTCTGTTGCACATCGTCAAACACCCGGTTGTTACCTGAGCCAAGCGTCGTATCGGCCTGCTGATTCTCTGAGCAGTTCAGCCGACTTTCGTCGGCGCTGTCGTCACTCGACTCCCAGTAACACAAATTGACCATTTCACTACTTGCGATAATCCATACGGCTTGTATTCCGAGATACGGTGAGACGATCCACCCTTGATCGATGCTTACCGGCTTGGATAAGACGAAATCAAGAGAGGGGACCGTGAGATTCACTTGACGTGAACCGATTAAGGTTTGAATGGATCCTCGTATAGCGAAATCAGGGAGTTGGCCGACACCGCTGCGAAATCCCTCGAATAAAGACCAGCGTAGCTGAAGCCCCAAAGAGAACATGTCGGTCTGCATTGCGTATCCCTGAGAGGCGCCTAGCTCAAAACCGAACGGAAAACCCTTGCGTTGCTCCAAACGGTACCAAAAATATGAATCGCTGATCGAATCGCCTTCGGCTTCAACGCCTTGCCGCCAAAACGCGCTCTCGCGATCGATAAAAGTTACGGTGGTATTCATTCCGACAAAAAATCCCCGTTGACCAAGAGTGTCTGCCGGGAGATTTACCGGCGGCGCTAGCGTGATGCCGAACTGCGCCATCAGTTTTTCAAACAGCTCGTTATTTGGACAGAGCCCTGGTTCAAGAGCTCCATTTTCGGCGCAATTCTCGCTCGAACTGAGACCCTTTAAAGAGAGATTCATATCGCCGGCATGGGCGAAACTCAAAGGGAAAATGAGGATCCCGAGACTAAGTGCGACGACGAGATGATTGCTGCGGCGGTTCATACCCAAAGGCGATCGGTTGATAATAGGGTCGCTTCGAGCGAGAGCGCCTGCTCCGATCGAATCCCGCGACGTCTATGATCTGTTTCCTTATACGCCTGACTGGTTTCGTGGTCCAGGCTGCCGTTTTTTGTATACCGTTCTCTTCCGTTCTCCATCGGGTTGAAACACCGCGATCGCGGTTGCCGTCAAACCGTAGTAATTCGCAAAACCTATCCGTCGGCGATGTAAGAAATCGCCGTGCTGTATTCCAACCGTGAAAAAAAACTCTCGACAGACTGCTTAAAAAAAGAGCACCGCTTGCGTTGTAGTTTGACCTATTACTCCTTTGTGAGCATCGGCCGATGCGCCGGAAGAAACAAATACACTGGCATGTCCGACGATTTGTAAACGCACAGTCCCGGACTCTGCTCGGCGGAAATGCACCGGCCTCGGGCCGGTTGATCGTAAGCGTTCAGGGGTCAAATAAGTCAGCGGCCAATTCGCCCGTAAAATCGAGCGCGCCCGCAGGACCGGCGAGGACGGTACTTTTTGTACCTGACGGTTGTCGGTGGAAACGTACAAAGCGAAGCGGACGCGAGTCCGCGAAGCTGTACGTTTCCAGCCGGCAGTACGGAGGGTTGTTAGGACCCGATTACGCCGGCCCGAGGACGCTGGGGTGATTCGAATACAATCGCCTCAGGATCGGTGCCGGTTTTACGGGAAGAATCGGCCGCCGTCGTAGCCAATCAGCAGTGCGCCCCCGAACGGTTACGGTTGATCGCGCGATTAATTATACGGTGCTACCCCTACGATCGACTACGCTCGCTATCGAGACCGATGCGCTAAAGAGGGATGGCTCGGCGCTGTCACTTTTTGCCGGTTGACTTTAGTCCGTAGAAAAGCTCCTCGATCGAAACGCCGGCATTTAGAAAGCCGAGAACGGTGTGCAAACCAGCGCGCGCTCCCGAAACACGAAGTTGATAGATACTATGAACCGCTAAACCGGTTGCCTTACCCCATTCTTGCGCGGGTTTGCTCGCAGCGAGCTTACGCACCCTTTCGTTTATCAGTTTGGTCTTCGCGCTTTTTGTAGAGACTTTCGCGTCGAGCTTGCCCAGCGTTTTCCCGTAAATGATCGATTCCGGGCTGTATCGACCGTTAGCCACCATTTTCAGCACCATATCCAAGCTTGGCAGGTTGCCCGCTCTCAGATTCTTGACGTCATATGCATCGAGTCCGAGCTTAGCCGCGACTTCGTTCGGCGTGTGTCCCTTACAGAACGTTAGAATTCGTTTTCCGATATCCTCGACCATTCGACGGGTCTGTGGACTTCCGGGTCGCTTCTGAGGTCGAGTTGTCCGCTTGGCCGTTTTCCCTCGCGCGGCCTTACTAGCGACCCCCTGGTTCCTTTTTCCAACGGCCTTTTTTGCTGTAGCCTGTTTTTTTACCGGGGTTTTTTTTATCGTAGCCATTGCGCCTCTTTGGTGTGCAAAAAGTTATACTGGATCGATTATCCGTTTGAAGTTACTACGCATTGAAGTATAGAGGTTAAGACCATTACCCGCTACATTTTTTCAATTATTTTATGTTTTTTAAGACCTATTGCTGCTTTCAACCAGTTGCGCGCGGCCGCTGAGAATAGCGGCTTTAAGCGCGAAATTATTGGCCTTTTGACTTCTTAGCTATTGATATTCGAATTCTCTAGCCGGCGGCTATATTCATCAGAAGTGAATTCGCCGACAGATAACAGACCTAATATTCCGGGAAAGTTAGCTTCTATAGCAGCTTATTTCGCAGCTCGAACACGAGCTACCAGGGCTTTCTACTCGCGCGTAGCAAACGTTCTATAGCAGCTGATTTCTCGGTCCTGATACGAGCCTTCAGCTTTTCAATAGAATATCTTGTCGCAGGGTCGGTTGAGCCGTCGCGACTGAGTATTCGCGCCGATTACATACGCGCTAATCGAACACTGGAGATGAAAGTGATCGATTTTACTATGGTTTTCAATCGTTACATAAGCACGAGCGTTGATTTAGAACGGCTACGAATGGCCGATGGTAATCCAACCCGCCGAGGAGCCTGAATCCCATCGTCGCATCATCCGCCGTCCGGGCATTCGTCCCGGCAATAAGGCGTTGGTGACTCCGTTGTCTTGTTACTCAACTTTAACGTTGCAAAAAAACGTCGAGCGGAAACGCGAAAAAAGCGATGAACTAAGGGCGCGCGGGGCCTTTTTTGGACCCGAGCTTTATGCACCCTATGTGAGGTCCCAAAAAAGTGAGCACGCCCTTCGTTCGCGCTATTTTTCGCGAGTGAAGCGGTTTACGCCGACGGTTTTTTTGCAACGTTAGGGTCAAATACCATACGGCGATTCGCGTATCGCTCCTTTATCCGCTGAGGAGGCGAACAACGCGTAGATTTGCAACGCCTCCGAGATCTCGCGATGTCGTCCCACGGGTTTAAACGCCGCGTTCTTCCCTTTGCCTTTTTCTCGCTTTCTTCGTTGCGATAGCTCTTTTCTTGAAAGCCGGACCTTGATCTTTCTGCCAGGGATATCGATTGTAATGATGTCGCCGTCTTCGAGCAACGCGATTTCGCCTCCCGCGGCGGCTTCCGGAGAAACGTGACCTATCGACAAACCGGAGGTGCCTCCGGAAAAGCGACCATCCGTAATCAGAGCGCACTGCTTTTCCAGATGAATGGACTTGATGTAGGAGGTCGGATAGAGCATTTCCTGCATTCCCGGTCCCCCTTTCGGCCCTTCGTAGCGTATGACCACAACGTCCCCAGCTTTTACAGCTCCGCCAAGTATGCCTTCACATGCCGCTTCCTGAGAGTCGAAAACCTTCGCCGGTCCCTCGAAGCGATATATTGATCGGTCTACGCCGGCGGTCTTAACGATGCAACCGTTTCTCGCGATATTCCCGAACAAAACAGCCAAGCCTCCGTCCGCACTGTAGCAGTGGTTCTGATCGCGTATGCAACCCTTTTCCCGATCCTTGTCCGGCGCGTCGTAGCTCGTCTCTTGCGACGCGATTTGTAGATTGCGTCCCGAATGCGCCGGCGCGCTGAGGGCGTTTTCAAGCGCCTCGGGAATCGCCGTTTCTCGCATAATATCATAGTTATCTATCGCTTGCTTTACGGTCATTAGATCGACCCTTTTCGCGCGGCCGTCGATCAAGCCGGCTCGATCGAGCTCCCCCATAATCGCCATGACGCCGCCGGCTCGATTGACGTCTTCCAAATGATAGTGCGAGCTCGGGGCGACCTTGCAGAGATTAGGCACGCGGCGTGATAGCTCGTCGATATCTTTCATCGAAAACACCACCCCGGCGGCCTGAGCGATCGCCAATAGGTGAAGCACGGTGTTGGTCGAACCGCCCATGGCAATGTCTAAGGTCATTGCGTTCATAAACGCTTCCCGCGTCGCGATCGAACGTGGTAGCACCGAATTATCTCCCTGTTCGTACCAAGCGCTAACCATCCGGACCAGGTTCTCGGCCGCATTCCTGAATAACTTCATGCGAGTCTTGTGTGTCGCGACGATGGTACCGTTGCCCGGGAGCGCAAAACCCAAGGCCTCGGTTAGGCAGTTCATCGAGTTGGCGGTGAACATTCCGGAACATGAGCCACAGGTAGGACAGGCAGCACGTTCGACTCGGGCAATCTCGTCATCGGAAACCCGAGGATCGCCCGCCATCACCATGGCGTCGATTAGGTCGTATTTCGTCCCGTCTACTATCCCGGCCTCCATGGGTCCTCCGGAGACGAATATCGCGGGTATATTCAGACGCATGACCGCGATCAGCATTCCCGGAACGATTTTATCACAGTTGGGGATACAGAAGATCGCGTCCACCTGATGCGCGCGACACATGTATTCAACGCTATCGGCGATGAGCTCGCGCGATGGTAACGAATAGAGCATGCCGTCGTGACCCATAGCGATGCCGTCGTCTATTCCAATCGTGTTAAACTCGGCGGCGAACCAACCGTGTTTTTCGATGATCGATTTTACCCCTTGCCCAATCTGATGTAGGTGAACGTGTCCCGGTACAAATTGGGTAAATGAATTGGCGATTGCAATTATCGGTTTACCGAACTGCTCCTCTTTCATGCCGTTGGCGCGCCACAAGCTGCGGGCGCCCGCCATGCGTCGTCCCTGGGTCGTGGTTGCGCTGAGTAACGGGGTTTTCATATCCTCTCCTTCAATGGTCGCTCGCGGGTATTCCCATTGTAAGTGCGCTCGTGCGCTGTATGCGAAACCACATATACGATAAACGGCCACACAGTCAAAGCGCTATTTCGCGTTCTGCGCGTGTTTGAACTTGCTCGAGGTATTTGAACAAACAATACTTACTTAGCGCTCGTTATTGATCTCATGACTTCCGGGACCGCCGCCAATTCGACTGATAAGAAACGATCTCCGTCGCTGATCGCGATGGAATCTGCGCTCAATGCAGCCGATCTCGGCGTCGTATTTCAACCGATCGTCAACCTTCAGAACGGATCGTTGTTCGCTGTCGAAGCTCTGGTTCGCTGCGAGATTCCCAGGTTTCAATGGCCGCCGGTACTATTCGAACACGCGGTCGCGCACCACTATTGCGGGCGATTGGGACGAGCCATTCGCGACGTTACCTTCAAGCTGTGCGGCGGTGTGCCTGTTTTCGTTAATATTCATCCGGCCGAGCTAAGTCAACGCTGGTTGGTGCGGCCGGACGATCCGATTTTTAGCCATGATAACGACGTGTATCTAGAGATTACCGAGTCGGTTCCTTTTTCCCACTATAGCTTGTGCGTTTCTGTGCTGAGCGAAATCAGGAGAAGGGGACAGCTCAAATTAGTTATCGACGATTTGGGCTCGGGTTTTTCCAACCTTAAACGGATTAGCGATCTACAACCTCAGGTCGTTAAGCTCGACATGGAACTTGTGGCGGGTATCGACCGAAACGCAACACAGAGGCGTTTGGTGGCCTCGATCGTTCGGCTCTGTATCGACATGGGCGCCTGGGTTGTAGCCGAGGGCATAGAAAACGAAGATGAGTTGTCCGCTGTAATCGATACCGGCGCTCACTTCGGTCAAGGTTATTTACTTGCCCGGCCCGCTTATCCGATTCCCGAAATTCAATGGCCGATTTGAAAAAAATAGCACATTCAAGCGCGGTTGGTCTCTCGACAAAACGCGGTCTTGTAAAGGCGTCGCCGTCGAGAGCCGCTCGTATGCCTTTCGGAACCAGGGTTTCTAATCAGCGACGAATAAGAGTTACAACTACACACGGTCGCATAGGTCACGCATCAAATCTTGCCGAGCGGTGGCCCGACGGCACGGCCTCGGTTTGGATCACGAACAAAGCGATCCCTTTTAGATATATCCCTTAGCCTTCAGAAGCTCGGCATTGAGAATGCCGCCGCCGGCGGCGCCCCTTACGGTGTTATGAGATAAGCCGACAAAACGACAGTCGAACACGTTGCATTCCCGCAATCGTCCCACCGTGACCGCCATGCCCTTTTCCACGTTCCGATCCTTGCGCGGTTGAGGTCGATCCGCTTCGTCTCTATAGACGATCGGATGATGGGGCGCAAAAGGCAACTCGAGTCTTTGAGGTTCGCAACGATACTGCGACCAAATGGCTTTTATCTCGGAAAGCGAGGGTCTTTTATCGGCGAATTCCAGGCTCACGCAGGCTGAATGGCCGTCGATCACCGGGACGCGATTGCAGTGCGCCGAAATCCGAATCGAGTCGTCATCCACGAACTTGCGGTTTTCGATCTTTCCGAAGATCTTCAGCGGTTCTTTTTCCGACTTTTCCTCTTCACCGTTGATAAAGGGAATAACATTGTCGATCAAATCGATCGATGCGCAACCGGGATATCCCGCCCCCGAAACCGCTTGAAGCGTGGTCACGATCGCTCGGGAGACGGAAAACCCCGCTTTTCTTAAGGCGTCGATAGGAGCCATATAACTCTGAAGGCTGCAATTGGGTTTAACCACAACAAACCCCTTCTTCCACCCGTGATTTTTCTGTTGAATCGGAATCATGTCGACATGATCGGGGTTTATTTCTGGAATCAGTACCGGTACGTCCGCGGTTCCACGATGCGCTGAATTGTTTGAGACCACGGGAATATCCGCCGCCGCGTATTCATCCTCGATCTCGCGGATCGCCTGCTTATCCATTTCCACCGAGGAAAAGACGAAAGCGCACTCGTTTTTCGCTCGCGTGATATCTCGTGCGTCGTGAACCACGGTATCGCGAACGCCTTCAGGTATCTCCTCATCCATAACCCAACGTCCCGTGACCGCCTCAAAGTACTTCTTCCCGGCCGATTTAGGTGAAGCCGCGAGGTACTTTACATCAAACCAAGGATGGTCCTTGAGTAGTTTGATGTAGTTCTGACCGACCATACCGGTAGCTCCAAGAATGCCGACACTAATCTTTTCCATTTGAATTCTCCTTTATTGAGATAAGAGATATGCACTAAAAAAAACCCCGTACCTTGGAGGGGAACGGGGTTCGCGGTAATTTCATTTCTGAATCTGCCAGCTAAGACCCTCGTTTCCCCTGAAGGCGCGCGGTAATCGTAGTCACGGTCGTGATGCCGGTCATAATCGTAACCGGAACGATAGTGACCGTGTTGTAACCGACGAGCGAGGTTGTGGTGCGTAATAACAGAAACATATCGGCTAAAAACTACTCGCTTCCCGGCCTTAGTCAAGAAGAATAATCGAAGGGTAAGATCTATCGCTATCCAAAAAGAAAAGAACGGCCGAACGACGTGTTTAGACTGCTAACTAGAGAGGAGGTAGGCCGATTGATGTGCTGGGTTATGGCGGCGTCGTTTCTGCTTGAGGCGAGCTTCGGCGAGGGACGCGATCGTGGATTTCAGTTGGACGCATTGGAAATTCGCGCCGGGCTTCGGTGTCTATGATCCGATTCAAGGAGATTGTAACTACGCCATCCTCAATGCGCTTCTGCCTTGGCCGAATGGGCCGACGCCTTCAAGCGACTTCAAAAGAAGCCGTTATCCCCTGCTGTAAACCTCCAAACGCAGCGCTGACGGCATTGCTTCTAGTCAAGAACAAAATCGCAGAGCGCTACCCCAAGAGAAGAACGACAGCGCCGGTGTTCACCATGATCCTAGCAAACCGGCAACCTAGGTATAGAACATGTGGTTGCCTAGCTATCGTACCAGTCCAAAAGATTACTTTTCCGCTTTATCAGCAACCACGCGCCTGGTGAGAGCGCAAATTATAATTCTAGCGGCGGAAGTAGAATAGCACGCTCTAAATAAATTGGACAACATTCTTTGCTTGATTCTTTTAACTCAACAGTTCGTTTTGTTAGCCAATCGGTCGAAGATGAGAATCGATGTCGCGACCGATAGGCGAATAGCAAACAGTGCGCGCGACCGTTTCGCGCTGCGGGGGCGTACAATCGACGCGCGAGATCGATGCTCGTGCTTCACAAGTTGAGATAGGTTTCGTAGAGTTGCCGAAGATAACAATGCGAAATAGCCAGCTCACGATCCACCACGGAAACCATTTAGAGCCGTTGCTCAACCGGCTCGGCGACGTGCTCGCGCGCGAACCGTTGCCAGCGATGAAAAGAGAGGTCATCGTGGTTCAGAGCCAAGGAATGCGACGCTGGTTGACGCTCGGATTAACAAAGAAATTCACCATCGTCGCCAGCCTCGACCTTCCTTTCCCGAGGTTGTTCTGCCGCTCGATGTGCTCGCACATACTCGGTCTCGACGACCCCCGGTCAATGCAGCGCGACGCCTTGGTGTGGCGGATTTTTTCTCTGCTCGGCGATAAGGGTGAGCTCGCATCAATTCGCGACGGCGGCGCTCTCGAGCATTTTTTGAAAGCCGATCCATATGGACGAAAAAGATTTCAATTTGCCTATCGACTTGCCGGGCTGTTCGACGACTATCAACTGTATCGCCATGAAATGATAGAACGTTGGATCGATGATCAGCCGTCCGGCTCGCAAGCCTTGCCTCACGAGATCTGGCAAGCGGATATCTTTCGATATCTCTATCGCAGATCTGAAGGCCGGTGCCTCTCTCAACAAATCCAACGAAGTATCGCACTGCTTTCGATCGAAGCGGTACCTCTTCCAAACGAGCGCTTGAGCGTATTCGGGGTCACCACGCTTCCGCCGCGCTTTATCGATTTGCTGGTAGCTCTTTCGTGGCGCATTCCGGTGGATATCTACTTTGTCAATCCCCGTCGCGGATTTTGGGCTGATTTACCGACTACTCTTCGACGCCGCCGTCGAACCGGCGACGCGATCGCGAACGAGGATGAGGATGAGTGCTCCGATAAAGCCGATTCGTTATTGACCTCATTCGGAAACCAGGCGCAGGAATTTTTTACCCTTTTACTGCAAGCAGACGTGTCGGGCAATGCCTGGGATGAGGTCGCGCTGGACAAGGAAGCACCCGCTGATTCCGATGCATTATTGCATCTCGTGCAGAGAGATGTTCTGGCGCTCGAGCTGAGAAGCGAACAAAAGGTAGGCATCAGAAGCGACGATCGGTCTATTTCGATTCACTGCTGTCACTCCCCGATCAGGGAAATGGAAGTTCTAAAAGACCAGTTATTGGACGCTTTCCACGCCATGAAGGACTTAAGACCACAAGACATTGTCGTCATGGTTCCGGATATCGCCGTCTACGCTCCCTATATCCAAGCTGTTTTCGGCGTGGCGTCAGACGGCGGCCCGGCGCTGCCTTTCTCGATTGCGGATCGCGCCGATCGATTCGCTTCTCCTATCGCGCTAATACCGGAACTGCTGCTCAAGCTTGTCCGCTCTCGCACGTCTGTCAGCGAGGTTTTGGATCTCTTGTCGATCGAATCCGTGTCCCGAAAGTTTCTTATCGGCGAAGACGATCTCTCCGCGATCCGCTCGCTGATCGATCGCGCCGGCATTCGCTGGGGTCGAGACGCGGCCCACCGCGCGCAATTCGATTTGCCTCAAGTCGGCCACGCGACCTGGCGGCGCGGGCTTGACCGATTGTTGCTCGGCTATGCGATGGGTAGTGTCTACAGCGCTGACGCTTGCCTTTTACCGGCCGCCGACGCGACCAACGCATCGGCCGATCTGCTTTCGCGGCTCGTGACCTTTTTTGAAACATTGCAGGATTTGTTGCACAGTATGAGCGAGCCCCGGACCTTGGCGGCTTGGGCTCAACTACTTAGCGACGCGCTATCGGCTATGGTTGCGCCGCGCGGTGAAGAGGAAGGTAGCGCCTTGACCGCGCTACACCGAGCCTGTGATGCCTTACGGCTTTATCATGAACTAGTCGAAGCCGATGGTCGCGGCCCGACCAACGCCGAGGCCGCAGTGATCGCCGAGTACTTCGCCGACGTTTTCGCTCAGGACGGTTTCGGCCGCGGTTTTATCGATGGACGGATCACCTTCTGCGCGCTCAAACCGATGCGATCGATTCCATTTCGAGTGGTCGCTTTATGCGGAATGAATCAGAACGCTTATCCACGCTCAACCGAGGACCTCGCGTTTGATCTAATCACCCAACATCCGACTCTCGGCGATCGCAACGTCAGAAAAGACGACCGCTATCTGTTTCTCGAATCGATCCTCGCGGCTGAACAACGTTTGATCATCACCTATATAGGGCAGGATGCAAAGACCAATGTTGCGATACCGCCGTCGGTCTGCGTGAGCGAGTTTTTAGACTATTTAGACAACCGATTCCTGAACGGCGAGCAAGGGCCGATTCGACGCTTGATCAAAATCAAACACCCGTTGCACGCGTACAGTCGTCGCTATTTCGCCGGCGACTCTGACCTTTTCACCTATAGTCTGTCGGCCTACCGAGCCGCGTGCGCCGCTCAAAGAAAAGATTCTCACGTTTACGAGTTTGTTCCGACGCCACTAGCTGTTATCGATAACAGCACGACCATACAACTCGAGGAGATGATTCGCTTCTGGCTTAATCCGTCGGACTACTTTTGCAGGCGCCGGCTCGAAATCCATCTGCGAGAAGAGCAGGATCGGGACATGGATGCGGAAGCTTTCGCTCTCGACCCGCTTGATCGTTTTCGTTTCGGGACGGAGGCGATCCAGCATTACCTGGAGGGCGACGCGGATCAAAACCGAACGCGAGATCGATTGCAATTGGAGCAGTCCGCGAGACTTCCGGTGGACAGATTGGGCAGCCACGTGATCGCGCGGCTCTCGGATAGGATCGACGAATTCATCGCGCGCGTGCATGAGAGAGTTCCGGAAATAGGCTCGGCAAAAATCGAAAGCGTAGAGATCGAGACCTTAATTGATCAAACGCCGGTTCGCGTCGTCGGAACCGTAAAAGGCGTATTGCCCCTACGACTCGTGCAATATCGCTTCGCAAACCTTAAAGCCAAAGACGAAATTCGCGCGTGGATCTCTCACGTGTTTTTTTCGGTCGCCGCGCCTTGCGGGCGTCAAGCGGAGCTCATCGGAACGGACGGCGACGCGCGATGGTCTGCTTTAGACGATCCACAAAATATTTTACGCGTGCTTATCGACGGATATCGGAGCGGGCAACGCCGGCCCTTGCCCTTTTTCGAATATTCAAGCAAGAGGTATGCCGAGTGGTGGCATCGACACGGCGACTTACCAGAAGCACAAAGGCACGAGCGGGCGCTGCTAGCGGTCGCTGATCTTTGGCGAACCAATCCCGTCGATCAGCAACGATCGCGAAACTGGTCGAAAAGCGACCTTGAAGACCCTGCCGTTTATCTCTGTTTCGGGGACGCCGACCCGATCAAAAATGACCCCGAGACTTTTTCTCGCTGGAGCTTAGCCTTCTGGTCTCCTTATATGGCGGCGCGAGACCGATCCCGCAAGCCACCACTTGGCGGCTAGTCGTGCCGCCGTGAAGATATGCAACGATTTGACCTACATAGACCCGACTTCGAGCCGCGGCTCCATCTAATCGAAGCGAACGCCGGTACGGGAAAAACCCACTCGATCGTCGGGATGCTTCTTCACCTTATCCTATCGGGAAAACACACCATCGACTCGATTTTGGTCGTTACCTTTACCAACGCCGCCACCGACGAGCTAAAGACGCGCATTCGAAACGCGCTGCTCGGCGCCAAGGACTATTTCTCTTCGCGAGGCGGAGAAAAAGCGGGCCATCGAGCAGCAGAATACTTGGATTATCGCCTCTTTAATGCGCTGGACAGAAAAAGAGCGCGCAGGTTGTTGAAACAGGCGTTGGCGGATTTCGATCAAGCCCGTATTTATACGATTCATAGCTTCTGTAATCAGATCTTGCAGCAACACGCCTTCGAATGCGGCGTTCCCTTCGGTCGCCAAATAGTCGAATCGGATAGCGAGTTGGTGGAAATCGCGGCGGCTGATTTTTTCCGCAACAGCATTGTCCATCATAATTTGTCCGCCGCTATCGCAAGCCGCAGAAACTGGAGCCCCAGCTCGTTGATCGCGATTTATCGCGCGGCCAAGCGCTACCCGCGCATGCGCTTCTTGCCGCTGATCGAAGAGAGCCGAGGGCAGTTGGAAAACGAGATCGCAGTTGCGCTTAAGTCGGCCGCTCGCTTCGCCGAGGATTCTCCCTTGCTTCAACACTGGCGCGATGATCTATTCAAAAAAGGCAAAAGACCGGCCTGTCCGGATAACGACCCGATCGCTCTCGTACGCGGCTTGGCCGCGGACCTTGAAGGCGTCGATATCCTCTTTCCCCTCGATTTGACCAGCGACAGACTCGGGGGAGCGAACGCGAGCGAGACCATCCTCAATCGCAGGACGAAGTTCGCGAAGTCCTACGACCCGAAGACCGATCCAGTGGTGCAGGCCTGCGATCTATTCGCCGAGCTCATCAAGCGCTATGAGATCAAGCTGCTGTACCTTTTCTTAAGCGAAAGCGAAACGCGGCTTGAGCGAATCAAGTTGGACCAGGGTCTTATCGCCTTTAATGATCTGTTGGAGAAAACTCATCGTGCGCTCGCGGCGCAGCCGCGAGGCGCGGCCTTGGCAGAAGCAATCCGCCGGCGTTTGTCCGCCGCGTTGATCGACGAGTTTCAAGACACCGATTATCTTCAGTATGAAATCTTCAAACGCGTGCTGGAAGGTCGGCCTTGGTACATTATCGGCGATCCGAAACAAGCCATATACGGCTTTCGGGGAGCGGACGTCTACACCTATCTGAAAGCCAAAAAAGAGGCTCAAGGCATCGAATATACTCTGAATATCAACTGGCGCAGCAGCGCCGAGCTTGTGGAAGCGATCAACCTGCTGTTTCAAAGCGAGCCGGCCGGGGATCAGACGAATCGAAGTAGCTTTCTTATCGACGGTATTCGCTTTTTTCCATCGCAGGTCCCGGCCGGGCGAACGGCGATCGACGGGCGGCCTAAACGCGGCGAGCGAACCAAGGCCTTGACCTGGTGGCGATTCAAGATCGAGCAAGATAGCGATCTATCCCCGGTCGCGGTTGTGATCGAGGCGATCAAATCCGAGATCGTTCATTTGCTACAGACAGAGGCTATGATAAGCGATACGCCGCTAAATGCGAGTGATATCGCGATATTGGTAAACTCGAATCACCAGGCCGAGCTGGTGCAGCAAGCGTTGTTGGCGATCAACCTGCCGGCGGTCGTAAGCCAGACCGGAGATATCTACCAAACCGAAGAGATGGGACAGCTGATACATCTGCTTCGCGCGCTCATTCGACCGAACCGATCCGATCGCGTTCGCATCGCGGTGACGACGCGAATCTGGGGCATGGATGCGAATACGCTCGCGCAACACGACGACGATGAAGCTCGCTGGCAACGATTGATCGACGAGCTGATGGATTACCGGCAGCGCTGGCTGAAATCGGGTTTTATGAATATGTTCGAAACCTTGATGCATTCGCATCGCGCGCGCGAACGATTTCTAGCGTTCCCGCAGGGTGAGCGAAAGCTAGCGAACTTATTGCAAGCAGCTGAGATCGCACAACGCGACCAATTCACGTTACAGCTTTCTCAGGAACGTTTAATCGATCACCTTCGACGCGAGCGAAACCACGGCTCGTCGAACGATCGGGAAGCGCGCGAATTGCGACTGGAAACCGATGACCACGCGGTTCGGGTGATAACCGTTCACAAAAGCAAGGGGCTACAGTTTCCCATCGTTTTCTGTCCCTTCGCCTGGGAGCTCGGATCGCACTCGGGCGAGCCGCCGGTCTTAGTACACGACGGCGACGAGATTCTTTGTGACTTCGGCTCCGAATTGCTCGCGTCCAACCGAGTTCGGGAGGAAAACGAGCGCTTAGCTGAAGATATGCGTAAGCTTTATGTCGCCCTCACGCGAGCCAAGCATAGATGTTACGTCGCCTGGGGCATTCCCGCGGATCCGAGAGCGGAGAGAAAAGTCGCAGGCTCAGCGCTGACCCGCTTACTGCTTATGCACGCGGAAAAATCCGAAGAGAGAGAGCAGGCGGAGCTACCGCTGGTTTTTAACACCATAGAAAAATTGGTCGGACGAAATCCAGATCTCATGTGCTTCGAGGACATCGGCTCGCGCTGTCGTTCGGTCTGGTCCGCTAAAAGCCTTGGGGATTCAGTTATCGCCGAGCCGAGAAAAAACCTTCTGACGCCCGAAAGGCTTCGCACCTGGCAGATAACCAGCTTCAGCCTACTGACAAAACGAACTTCGAGCGAGTTGCCGGACCATGATGTTTTGCCGGAAGCCGGCTCGTTCGGCCGAGAACAGCGACGAGGCCGAGGGATTCACGCTTTCTCCGCAGGAGCGAAGACCGGTACTTGTCTACACGAGATTTTCGAAAACGCCGACTTCACAAAAGTCGATGAGCCGGAAACCAGAGCGCTTGTGGAGCGCAAGCTCGTCCAGTACGCGCTGGACAAGGCCGAGCGACATCCGGAAATGCTGCTATCGGATCCGGTGGATACCGTTTTTTCAATGGTCCGGTCTGTCATCCATACCCGCTTGAGGTTCGACGAAGCCGCGGTTCTGTTCCTCGACCGGGTATCGCTCGACGACCGACTGAGCGAGTGGGAGTTTCACTTGAGATTGACCTCCGTGGTTCCCGCTGATTTACAACGGGTATTTGCCTCCCAGGCGAAAGGCTGGATCGGAGAAAGCTACGCGCAGCGCTTGGCGAGATTGGACGCGCACGCCGTTAGCGGCTACTTGAAGGGTTACGTCGATTTGATCTGTCGACAGAATGAGCGTTTTTATCTGATCGACTGGAAGTCAAATCGTCTCGCTGATGAGGGCAGTGGTTACACCCCGGAAGAAATTCAGAGCGCCATGGCTCAACACCACTATGTATTGCAGTATCATCTCTATGTCTTGGCCTTACATCGATTTCTCGAGCGCCATCAACCGGGCTACCAATACGAAAAACAGTTCGGCGGCGTGGCCTACGCCTTCTTGCGGGGGATTGAGAATCGCGAGACCTCCAGCAGAGGATGGTATCTCGACCGGCCTCCGCTCGAGCTCATCGAAGCGCTCAACCAACTGCTGAGCCGCGAGGAACAGGCATGATCTCGCTTCATCGGCTCTTTGAAGCGAAGCGAATCGCCATGCTCGATTTGCATTTCGCGCGCTTGATTGAGCGCCTGGCGCGAGAGGCGAACGCGAGTCATCCCGAAATCCTCGGACTGACCGCCGCGCTGGTCAGCCGGGAACGACGAAAGGGCCATAGCTGCGTCAACCTGCGTGAGGTGTTTGATCCGTTT
The DNA here is from genome assembly GCA_016929805.1 of Deltaproteobacteria bacterium. Lineage (GTDB taxonomy): Bacteria > Myxococcota_A > Polyangia > Polyangiales > JAFGIB01 > JAFGIB01. Next base: position 31,891 of record JAFGIB010000151.1, read on the forward strand.
GCGCTTGATGACGACGCGGCAGAACAGATCGATCCCGCGTTCGATATGGATTTGCTTTTCGGGGGCGAAATCGCGTCCCCCCCGAAACCACTCCCGGATAATACAGAAGTCAATCTGTTTCCATCGCTCGATAGTTGGCGTCGATTGCTGCGCTCCGCGGAAACGTTGGTTTCCGACGGCTCGGTCGTTCGGCCGTTGGTTCTCGATGCCAAGGATCGGCTCTATCTGTTTCGCTACTTTCAGGCCGAGAAGCACATCGCCGATACGATCGCCTCGATGGTCGAGCGAAAAGACGAGCTGTCGATCGCGTTCGATGTGAGCGAACTTCGCAGATCGTTTCCGCCGCAGCGGGATGGCGACATCAATTGGCAGGCCGTCGCCGCGGCTAACGCGTTGCGCCGGCGCCTTTCGATCATCGTCGGCGGTCCGGGAACCGGAAAGACCGCAAGCGTGGTCGCGATTCTGGCGCTGTTGCTCAAGGCGTCGCCCGCGTTACGCGTCGCTATGGCGGCGCCTACCGGCAAGGCGGCGGCGCGATTGAGCGAGGCGATTCGCGAGCGTCTTCGCGCACCCGAGAGTCTTGACGTAGACAAAAGCCTAATGCCCACCGAGGTCCGCACCGTGCATCGCCTGTTGGGTTATCGCGGCACCGATCACGGCTTTCGCTATCACGCGCGCGAGCGCATGCCTTTTGATGTCGTTATCGTTGACGAGGCGAGCATGGTGGATTTGCTGTTATTCGACGCCCTGTTTTCAGCCTTGCCGGATGACGCGCGCCTGATCCTTATAGGAGATAAAAACCAACTTCCGTCCGTCGATACCGGCTATGTGTTGTGGGATATCTGCGAGGCGGCCCGTCTCAGCGAGCCGTACAGCGAGGATTTTCTCGCTGATTTTCGCGAGATTCTCCGGATAGAACCCTCGGATCTCCCCCCTGAAGCGGTGCCGCGGCAAGCCGGCGCGTCGCCATCCTTGAGGGATTCAATCGTCGAGCTTGTCAGCAACTATCGCTTCGCGGTCGGCTCGCCCATCGGAGATTTGGCTCGCGCGATACAGCAGGCAGATCCGGATCGCGCTTTAGCGCTACTTTATGACGGCGGCAGACCGAGTGTTCGGCTGGTTGAAGGCCAAACGGTTATCGACGGCATCGCGAATACGGATAATGCGGCTCGAGGCGATCATCTCCTTGAGCAAAGCGAACAGCAAAGCGCGACCTCCGTATCTCGAATTCTCGGTCTTTATCTTAGAATCGTCGAATTGGCCAAAACCGTATCGAACGAAAAGCGAGCGACGGAACGGGCGGTCGCCCAAGCATTTGAGCTCTTACGTCGAGGGCGAATCCTGTGCGCAACCAACCATGGGAAATACGGTCTCGCGCAGACGACGCGACGCGTGGAGGACCAACTCGGCGGCTCAGAGCGTATTGCGATAAGTGGCGCCTTTTATCCGGGCCGGCCGGTCATGCTGACGACAAACGACTATCAACTCAACTTGTTTAACGGCGACGTGGGAGTGTGTTGGCCGGATGAGAAAGGCGAGCTCGCGGTCTTTTTCGAGGCGACGAAACCCGATGGTTCGGGCTATTTCAGAAGGCTGCCGGTCAGCCGCCTACCCGAGCATCAAACCGCTTGGGCCATGACCGTTCACAAGTCGCAGGGTTCGCAATTCGAGCACGTGGTGTTGCTCCTGCTGGAGAAGCCGAATAAAATTCTCACGCGCGAGCTTATTTATACCGGCGTTACCCGGGCCAGTAAGAGCATTTTGATCGGCGCTCACCCTGACACTCTCCGAGCAGCGATTAATTGCCCGACCCGGCGCGACTCGGGTTTGACGGAAATCTTGTCGCAAAGGTTGGTGCGATTATCCAGCCGATGAATGGGGCCTCGCGATGATTCGGATATTACACACCTCGGATTGGCATCTAGGTCGCGCTTTTCATTTTTATAGCTTAGAGCAGGATCAGCGACACGCGTTGAGCCAAATCCTTAAAGAGCTCGAGCAAAACTACCAGGCGATGGTGATCTCGGGAGACATTTATGACCGCGCGGTGCCTTCGGTAGAGGCGGTTCAGCTGTTCGGCGATTTGCTAATGCAAGCGCGCGCCTTAAATCTCACCTGTGTAATCATTCCGGGGAACCACGATTCGGCGGAACGTTTGGGTTTCGCGAGCGCGATTTTGGCGCGCGCGGGCATTCACCTGCGCTGCGACTACACCAAGTTGCGCGAACCGGTGACGATTAAGGGAACAGCGGGCGAACAGCTCGACGTCTTCGCGCTGCCTTTTGTGGAACCCTTTCTGGTGCGGCAACAGTTAGGCGATGACTCGATTACAAGCGTGCAGCTCGCGACGCAAAAAGCGGTTGAACGCATACGCGAGGGCCGCAGGCAAAGCATTGCCGCGATCTTGCTCGCGCACGCGTTCGTGGGAGAAAAGAGTCAAACGAGCGAGAGCGAGCGCTTGCTCGTCGGCGGAACCGATCGCGTGCCATCGGGTATTTTCTCCGGCTTCGACTACGTCGCGCTAGGTCATCTACACCGACCGCAGCGCGTGGATAGCGATTGGATTAGGTATTCGGGATCGCTTTTGCCGTACTCGTTTTCCGAGGACGGGCAGCAAAAACAGATGATACGAATCGAGATTGGAAACGGCCCCAAACCTCTGATAACCGCCATCCCCATCGCGCCGTTGCGCGGCATATCGGTTATCGAGGATAGCTTCGAAGCGGTCTTAACAGATGAGAAATACGAGGCTCAAAGGGCGGATTTTGTCTCGGTCCGGCTCACCGACTCCGATTACCACGTCGAGACCTTTTATAGAATCAAACAGCGCTTTCCTTTGCTCTGCGAGCTCAGACAGACGGCGCTTGAAGCTCGGCCGAGCGATCGCGCTGACGCTTCTCGCGACATCGAGAATCAGTCTCCCGAGGAAATCATCGAGCTATTCCTCGACTATTTCGGCTGGACCGACCCGAGCGAAAGAAAGTCCGCCAAAGAGCTATTAATTAAAGGATACCGCAAAGCCGAGTCCCAAAAAAGAAGGGACGATCGATGAGGCCGTTACGCTTGGTCATGACCGCCATCGGTCCTTTTGTCGCCGAGACCGCGATCGATTTCGATCGCTTCAAAAGAGGAGATTTGTTCCTGGTGCACGGTCCCACGGGGAGCGGCAAGAGCTTTGTTTTCGACGCGATTTGTTACGCCCTTTTCGGCGAGACGCCTTCCGGTCGCAGCTCGCACCTTCGAAGCGATTACGCTCGAAGGGATATCGAGCCGTCGATTGAATTCGCATTTTCGTTGGGCGGCGAGGTGTATCGGGTCGTTCGTAGGCTCGAATATCAACGCGTGCCGAAAAGGCGGAGCGGGTCCGATACGATTTGGCAGAGAGAGTCCGGACAACTTGAGAAGCTTGCGAGCTGGCCCGACGGCGAGCCGCGACTATTGACTGCAAAGAAGAGCGAGATCCGAAAGAAGTGCGTTGAATTGCTCGGCCTCGACGCCGATCAGTTCTTTCAAGTCGTGGTTTTGCCTCAGGGCGATTTTCAAAGGGTTTTATTGGCGGATACGAGCGAGCGGGAAGCGTTGCTCGAAAGGCTTTTTGACGCGGTGATCTACGCGGAAGTCCAAAATCAACTCAGCGAGCAACGTCAGGATAAAGAGCGCGCGCTACGCGACGATATCAAGCTGAAGCAGTTGTTATTTGAAGAGATAAAAACGGCCCTCCCACTTGATCCGTTGAGCCACGCCGATAGCTTGGATAGCTCGCTCATGTCGGTGGCGATCAAACGAATCGCGTCAGAGCTTCCCGCGTTCGAGGTAAAGGTCGCTGAATCGACGGCGGCGCTGAACCAGAGTTCCGAGGCGCTCGCGGCCGCACGAGAGTTGGCTAGAAGGTTTCAGGAGCAGGATGACCTGACAATCGCGGCAAAAACGCTTGAAACCCAGGGGCAATACGAGATCGAGCCTCTAGAGCGGGCGTTTTTCGCCGATCGGCAAGCGGCTCGCATCATGCCCGAAATCGAACGCTTTGAAGCTTGCAAACAGCAGACGCGCCGAGTCGCGGAAGAGTTGCGGGCTTTAGAGAGAGCTTTGGATAACGCCGCCGATGCGCTACGAAGCGCTCAAAGAGAGGCGTCGCGAATTGAAGAGCTAAATAAAACAAGGGAGTCATTGGCCGCTCAGATCGCCCGTTTGCAGCCCGTGATAGCGGTTTCTCGCGAACTTGATCAGCTTGAGATGGAGTATAGCCGCGTGGAAAAAGCCTACAATCGCCAAACGCGTGCTTTCCAAGAGGTCGAGGGCAAGTATCAGAGCCTCAAGGCTGATCTCAAACGGCTGGAAGCAGAATGCAAGAGTTTATGCTCCGATACTGATGATAGCGCTGGCGTGCAAGCCGTCCTAGGCCGCGCGGAAACCCATCTGATTCGGCTACATCGGATGCAAGAGCTGTTGAAGAAACGAGCTGAGCGAGAGCGTCGCGGGCTGGAGAAGCAAGCGCAAAAGGAAAGCTTATTACATGAGCTATCCAGCTTGCGTAAGCGCTGGGAGAAGGATATCGCGGGACAGCTCGCGGCGCGACTTGAAGACGGAAGGCCGTGTCCCGTGTGCGGCAGCCAGTCGCATCCCCGCCCGGCGGGTCCCGCCGACAAAGAGGTATCGCAGGAGGCAATTCGAAACGCGCAAGACCGGATTTCGGACACGGAGCGTCAACTCGCTGAAATCGCCGCGTCTATTGAGCAGATCGATATCCGAGCGCGGGAGACGCGCGCGGAGCTGATTCAGACGGCCGAAACTCACGGCGACTGGCCCGTCGAGCAGCCGAACGCGTTCGCGGATGTCGTGGCGCGTCTGCGAGAAGAGCTTGTGCTTCATGAGGTTAAAAAGCAGAAGCTTTCGGAGCTCGAAAAAAGAATCGAGACGATTCGGTTCGAGACTCTTCCGCAAACGGAACGTTCCCTTTCCGAGGCAATCGAAAAGCGCGACGCGTCTAAAGGCGCATATCTCGAAATCGCCCTTCGCGTGAACGAAAAGAAAAGGATTTGGGAGGCGGAAGCCGGCGCGAGCGACGAATCGCGACAAGCTGATACCGGAAGCAGAGAGCGGTATCTGCGGCAGCGGCTAATACAGATTGAAGCCGACCACGGCGAGATATCCGAAAGGATAAGTAAGTTACGAGAAGCCCATCAACAGGCGCTACTCGTCGAAACCGCGACGCGGGAAAAGGCCGACGGAAAACGAGAGCGGCTGCGAATTCTATCGATGGAGCAGGAAACGCAGAGGCTGCTCTGTGAAAAGACGATTAGCGACTCCCCCTTCGCGGATGCTGAGCAGGTCAAAACGGCATATCAGAGCGACGAATGGCGGAATTCGGCTGCTTCTAGAATCGACGCGTTCAAGCAGAAACAAGCCGAGAATACCGCGCTTCGCAAAAGGCTCGCCCAACAGCTCGAGGGCGAACAGGCGCCTAATCTCGAACAGCTTGAACAGAATAGACAGCTCAAAGAAAAGCTGAATCGGGAGGATATTCTCCGGAGCCAAGAGGCAAGGCGACGTTTAGTTGCGCTTCAGAAAGCGCGCAGAGAGATCAAACGTCTCGACGAACGCTACCGGGTTTTACAAGAGCAGCTCAAGATTCTCGGCAAACTCGCTGACCAAGTTCGAGGACAGGGTAAGCCAAAGATCTCCCTCAAGCGGTTTTTTCTCGCACAGCGCCTCGAAGAGGTTCTAATTCAAGCCTCGTATCGGCTCAACGTGCTTAGTCGTGGAAGGTTCTTATTGAAGCGAGATCGAGAAGAAAAAAACGAACACGCGAGCGGACAGACCGGTCTCAACTTAAATGTATTCGACAACTATACGGGAGTCGAAAGGCCGGCTTGCACCTTAAGCGGTGGTCAGATCTTTTTGGCGTCGCTCTCACTCGCGTTAGGCTTGGCGGACGTGGTGCACGCGCGCTCTGGCGGCGTTGCCGTCGAGTCCCTGTTCATCGACGAGGGATTCGCGTCATTGGATGAGGAAACGCTACAGCTCGCGCTCGAGGTTCTTAATCAGCTGCGGCAAGGGCGGATGGTCGGCGTCATATCGCACGTCAACGAATTGAAACGCCAAATTGGCAATCGCATAGAAATAATAGAAAGCGGCATCGGCTCGACAGCGCGGATAATACAAGATGATATATAGCTACCGGTTCAGAATCGCTATGCCTCTGCGTCGGCCGATAACGGTATCGGCCGGCGCAGAGGCATAAATCGAAAGATTCGGATCAATAAGCGTTCTTTTTCGAGGCTGAGCCGAAGACGGTCATTAAGATGATCTTGAGATCGAGCCACAATCCCCAACTGCGGATGTACTCGAGGTCATATGCCACGCGCTTTTCCATCTTCTCGAGCGTGTCGGTTGCGCCGCGCCAGCCGTTGACTTGAGCCCAACCCGTAATGCCCGGCTTGACCTTATGACGAACCATATAGTTTTGTATCAGCCGGCGGTACGCTTCGTTATGAACCACGGCATGCGGACGCGGACCGACGATCGACATCTCACCGGTTAGCACGTTCAAGAACTGCGGTAGCTCGTCGAGAGACGTCCTTCTTAGAAAATGACCGATCGGCGTAATCCGCGTGTCGTTTTCGTGAGCTTGAACCACGCTATCGCCATCCTCACAAACCGTCATGGTGCGGAACTTAAGGACTCTAATTCTTTCTCCGTTAAGGCCGTATCGATGCTGGCGGAAAAAGACGGGACCGGCCGAGGTCAGTTTTACGGCGAGCGCGATGACCGCCATCGGTATCGCGATAATGGTCAGAATCAAACAGCCGAGTATAATATCCTCTATTCGCTTGACCCAACCGTCAACGCCGTAAAAAGGATTTTCGACGACGCTCAAAACCGGTACGCTTCCCAAGCTTGACCAGCGGGCGTGCAAAAGGTCAAATCCGCCGAAGTCATACGCGATATATACCGACGCCGTGGTATCGCCCAAACGGTGTATTAGGCCGTTAATACGCGGTTCGGCCCGGGGTGGCAGCGCGATATAGACGCGATCGATATCGCCCTCACGCGCTTGTTCAACCAGGTTATCGAAGTTACCGACGACGCTTCCCAATCGCTTGTCGATTTTGGGTAAACGCGCGTTGAAGCGGTCATCGAAAAAGCCGATGAAATTCAGCCCCATCCAGGAAGAAACCGTTATCGTTTGAGCGATCCGCAGACCGACTTCAGATACCCCGACGATCGCGACCTTACGCGAGTTGTGGCCTCTGGAGCGTAATTCCTGCGCCAATACGCCTAATAAAAACCGCCATCCAGAAATCGCGAGCGGCGTTACGATAAACCACAACCCGATAGCGATTCGCGAATAGTCTTGCGACGTATGAGTGACGAATCCGGCGAGTACAAGCAAGAAACACACGATGCCCCAAGAACTCCATACGCGGGTGATTTCGTCTCGAAGCGGCGCGCCGCGATTGGAAATATAAATACCGCTCGCTTGCCCGACGCAGTAAAACAACGCGATCGCGGCAAGACAAGCGATTTCATGTCGACTCTGCCACGTCTGAGGATAGACGCGGCACGCCAGCCACATCCCGGCTGCAATCCAAAACGCATCGATTAGCCGCAGCATAAAATCTACCTTTGCTTCGTGCGTGCGAATCAACCCCTGGTTTCGGTTATTGCTTTTGTCCTGTCCCATCGTTGTTGGTGATCGTGCTTGCAGAATCTGTGCCTAATAAAAAAAGCACATATTTTCGAAGAGTTAGAGATTTGACACCTACAAGGTACGCGCGGGTATGCTCGCGCTAGGAACAGAAGAGTGTATTCTATTGCACAGGTTGTGTAGATCCCTCTACCGGGCTTGATGCTGAAAACGCGCAAGAATCCGACCGCGAGGCTACTTTCCGCGCGGATGGTTTGATCCCTTATCGCGCGAGTATCGTTTGAACCCGTTGTTTAGCGAGCTTCCAACTCAAAGATAGTTGACCGTAACGTTGCAAAAAAACCGTCGGTGTAAAGCGCTTCGCTCGCGAAAAAAAACGAACTAAGTGCGTGCTTTTTTTGGACCTCACTTAGGGTGTACAAAGCTCGGGTCCAAAAAAAGTTCCGCGCGCCCTTATTTCATCGCCTTTTTCGCGTTTTCGCTCGACGTCTTTTTACAACGTTAAGGTTGAATCAATCGTAAGCGTTTAGGGGGGCAAACAAGTCGGCGGCCAATTCGCCTGTAAAACCGAGCGCGCCCGAAGGGCCGGCGAAGATGGTACTTGCTGTACCTGACGAGCCGGCGCGAGGACGAAAGCCGGTTTTACGGGATGAATTGGCCGCCGTCGTAGCCAAACAGCA
>JAFGIB010000152.1 GCA_016929805.1 Deltaproteobacteria bacterium
GGGTTACGGTTTTGCGGGGGACAAGCCCCCGCGCTACGAGGTTTTTCGCTGTTATTTATGGTTAACGCCTATGGCCCCTGCCCCTGCCCTTGCCCAAGTAACTTAAAAACGAAAAAGGTATTGCTTTCAGCACGATCGCAGCACGCAAGGAAAGTAAGCCCGGTTGGGCATGGGCACGGGCGCGGGCAGGGGCACGTTGAGCTGCTCAGAGGTATCTTTATCTGCTCGCCACCACTTTTTCAGAACCAACATTCGGGAGCGTCCAACAGCCATGCCGCCGGGCCACCGTTCGGTAATATTTGATCCATGACCTATGCGACCATATGTAAGTCGTCAACGACCGGCCTCGTCCAGACGTCTCATCCCTTCCAACAAAAGGCTCTCGGGACTTACCCGAATACGGCGTTCCGCCGGACGGAAATTGAAGTCGAGCTCAAAGCTTCCCGACGCTAGGCAAAGCATTTCGTAAAAGGCCTCTTCACGCTCTTTGTCGCCGAATATCGCATCGACAACCTGGCCCTCGGAAAAGTGGACCTCGCCTCGCTTAGAGCCGGAAACGATCATGAGCTTTCCGCTCTTGCGTCCGTGAAAGAGAACCTGCACTACATCGGATAAATTCATTTCTTCTAAAGAACCGCTCACGCCTCTATGCTCTCGCTTGCGGGAGGCCCCTTCGAGTATCTGGCTTAGCTTGAGCGCGACGACATCGGGCGACGTTGGCTTTGTTATGTAGTCTAACGCGCCCAGCTCAAAACCGCGTTTGACCATGTCGCTGCCCGAGCGTTTGGTCAGAAAAACAAAGGGGATATCACCCGTTTTTCCAGCTCTTATTTTCTGAAGCAGGGTGAAACCGTCTACAGGCGCGAGGTCTACCTCGCAGATGACGAGGTCATATTCAGCTCGGCCGAGGATGGTTTCAATATCCGATGAGTTTCGCGCGATCGTGACGTCAAAACCGCGCTCTAGCAGACTCAGCTCAAGAACAGTGGTCTCTTCCGGATCCGGATCGATGAGTAATGCCCGCCATTTTATCGCTAATAATCGCGCTCGCAGATCATCGCCCAATACCACCAACTTAAAAACGTCCACCAGGCTCGGATCGAAGATCGTATTGCTGAAGCGCGTCAGTACCTCGCAGGCTTCCACGGGTGTTAGTTTCTTTCGGTACGGATTGCGCTCGTGAACCGTAAGATCGGTATAGGTATCCACGATAGCCATGACGCGCGCGCCCAGGGGGATATCTTTTCCGGAGAGCCGGTCTGGAAACCCCATCCCATCAAAGCGTTCGTACATGTGCTCGAGTATGGTTTTTGTCGCCACCGGCAGTCGCGCGGATTCTAGAAAGCGAACCGGTTTGAGATAGGCGTTGTTCGCCTGATTCTTATGCCCGTCGAACTGCGCGACGTTCAACGCGGTCAGATGGTAGGCCGAAACCTTGCCGATATCGTGCAAATACGCGGCGGCAATCACATGGTTGGATTCAGTTACCGAAAGATCTATCCGCTCACACAAGCGCTGGCAGATACGAGCCATCAAGATCGAATGCCCTCGCAGATCGCCTCGGTTGTTCTCGAGTAACGCGACGAATATCTTGAGCGTCTCGAGATAGTCCTGAAAGGCGATGCTCTCGATTTTAGGAGCGCTGCCGGAAGCCGGTTCGCTTCGGCTTGTTGTCATCGCGCGCTGCGCGCTAGCGCGTTGAGACTGGGCTACCGAGGGCGAAAACCGGCTACGCCCTTCGATCCACGAATTCGTTTCAGCGTCCGAGGAACCGTCCTCTTCGATCAGCGCGGGCTCGGCCGTTCGATGGGCGACCGATTGTTGAGAACGCTCTAAAACCATGTCCAAGGAGTCGTCCCGCGAGCTGATCGGCGGTACGGACACAGAGCTTTTTCGTTCGATCGCGCGTTCGAATCGCTCCACCTGTTTTTCCTGGTCCGCCAGAGCTCGCTTGTACGACAACTGCATCGTGCCCTCATTGAAAGCGTTTTCCTTACCGTAATAGTGCTTGGAAATCGCCGCTTGAATGGCCGACTCACGCGCTATGAGCGCCTTGACGTCGTGTACGCGCGCCGCGAATTGAACCTCTTTGATGATATCGAGGTCGTCAGGCTGAACCGTGAGAATAGTCAGGCTTTGCTTCGGTTGGCTGAACAAAATAGGAAAGACGATCAGCCGTTCGGCCAGCTTCTGAGGCACGAGCTTCAGTAGAGCTTTGTCGACCGCGACGGTTGAGAGCTTTTGGGACGAGATAAACTGAGCTCGGTAGAAGTTCGCCTGAAAGTTGAGTAGATCGGCTTCCTCGACATACCCCATGTTGATCAGAAGCTCTTCGACATAGTGATCGCGGCGGCCTGCTACCTTAAGCACGGCCTGCAGCTCTTGTTTGGAGAAAAAGCCCGCCGAAATCAACCCTTCGAGCAAATCGCTGTTCAATCTCCGCATAGCTTCGTACTATATCGATCTGGTATTCGAATACGGAACCGCAGGGTAGCGCATCGAAGATATAATAGCTTACGGCATCTCTTATCGACGGTTTTATAAAAAATGATTTATTAATTAGCCATGGCGCACGCTTTCACGCTCAGACGGCGCTTTTGCTTCACTTGTTTCGCCTTCGCCGTGTTTTCTCTCGCTTGCGGGAACGGCCCGAGCTTTTCCCGCGGCCTTTACCGAGACGAGAACGCGAGCTATCGAGTGGGTCTCTTGAATACGAGGTGGGAAAGGGTTTTCGTCGGGGACCAAAACGATCTGGCGTGGCGGCATCCAGAGTTTAACGCGATTATTCAGGTTAACGCCTCTTGTAGCCCCTCTATGGATATACCGCTGCGAGCGCTGACGAACCACTTGCTCATCGGTTTTACCGAACGCGAAATTCAAGAACAGAAGCTACTGCCTATGGCTGGACGCGAGGCGTTGCGCACCCATCTAACCGCCAAGTTGGATGGCGTCCCGAGAGAAATGGTCTTCGACGTGCTCAAGAAGGACGGCTGCGTGTACGATTTTTCGCTGATCGCACCACCCGACGCCCGATTTTCTCGCGCGCTCAAGGACTACCTCTCGCTCATAGCCGGATTTCGGAGTCGCTCATGACCTCGGATAGCGAGCAAGTACGCTCCTGGTTTGAGCGGTTTTTGGCCGACTCGGGCAGAACCCTGCTCGACTTCTTCCGCAATATCGGCGCGGTGTCGGTCTTGACATCTAAGGCGTTTAGGTCGCTTTTCACTACCCGATTCGATTTTCGCGCCTTTCTCTATCAAGTCGAATCGCTGGGGGTGAAATCGTTGGGCATCGGCGCCGCGACCTCGATTTTCGTCGGGATCGTGATGGCGATTCAGTTCGCTTTTTCCTTGGAAAAGTTCGGAGCCAGGGACAGCGTGGGGCGAATTGTCGGCCTGTCCGAGGCGCGAGAGCTGGCGCCCGCGCTCACGGCTCTGGTCGTCGGCAGCCGCATCGCCGCCGGGATCACGGCGGAAATCGGATCAATGGCGGTTACCGAGCAGCTCGACGCGATTCGCGCGCTGGGCGCGGACCCGGTCCGTAAGTTGGTCGTTCCTAGGATGCTCGCGGGAATCGTCGTGATTCCGCTGATCACGTGTTTTGCCCTGGTGTTGGGAGTCTCCAGCGCGATGATCGTTTCGAGCATTTCCTTCGGCATTCCCATGCCCTTTTTTATCACCACCGCCATCGACTCGGTGGGAATGCAAGATTTCGCCAGCGGTATGGGAAAAACACCTTTTTTCGGATTTATCATCGCTATTCTAGGCTGCTACTTCGGCCTAAATACCTCGGGCGGCACCGAGGGCGTGGGGAAAGCCACGACCAGCTCAGTGGTTGTGGTCTCGATTACCTTACTGGTAGCGGATGCGATTTTAACACAACTTTTTTTGAGTTTGTAATTCTGCATCCGATATCGCCCGGTCTGATGACCCGATCTCGATTGCGAACGCTACTATCACGCTCTTAGAGGATTGAGGTTGCGACGACCTGAATTTGCTATTCATATCAGAACAAATTATCGGCGAAAGGCGAGATGAGAAAAAAAACGCTTCACAACCTGATAGGCATCTGTATCTTGTTGAATAATGGTTGGTTGATTAGCGGCTGTTCGTCGGATGGCGACGATTCGGGTATCATCGTTGTAGACGCTTTCGTATCCGTCGATAGCGCGCGGCCCGAAGCAACCGCGGTAGCGGACGCGAGCGCAAGTGAAGACACTACCAGACCCCTGCAAACGCTCGATAGCGCACAAACCCTCGATAGTGGACAGATAATGGAAAGCGGACAAAACGAAACGATATCAGATGTTGCGGAAGCACAGTTGATAGAACCGATCGAACGCTCGGGAAAGCTGGTGCTTGAGTTCGAGAATGTACTGTTCGAGTGCGATCCGAGTATCGCGGGTCGGATAACGGCTTTTAGCTTGAAAGGTAATAATATTTTAACGGGACCCGAGATTCATGCCGAAAATTTCGGGTCGACCTTTTGGACCAGTCCCCAAAGCGACTGGAATTGGCCGCCTCCTGCTGAAATCGACTCGGAGCCCTATACCGCCGAACTTATGGGATCTACGATTCAGCTCTCGGGAAGCGCGAATCCGAGCCTCGGAATGCGCATCACAAAGCGTTATACTCCCGAGTTGCGGAAGCGTGCTATCGCCATCGAATACGTCATAGAGAATACGAAAACCGAAGCGATCCGCATCGCTCCCTGGGAGGTGTCGAGAGTTCTGCCCGGCGGGCTGAGCTTTTTTGTAAAGGGTACGAGCGATTTCGGTTCCAGGGAATTCGCGCCGCTGGACCTAGTCGAAGCGGCGGGCGTGACCTGGTTCGAACACCGGCCGGATAGTATTCAATCCGACCAAAAGCTGTTTGCGGACGGCAAAGACGGATGGATCGCGCACGTCGCCGGAGATATGATATTTATAAAGAAATTTGACGATATCGCGGCGGAGCAGCGGGCGCCCGACGAGGCTGAGATTGAGATTTATGCTTGCCCGTCCTATGTAGAGATCGAACAACAAGGCGCTTATCAAGAGATCGCCGCGGGACAGAGCTTGAGTTGGAAGGTGATCTGGTATTTACGACAACTTCCGCAAGGTCTGATACCGAGTCTCGGAAACGAGCAGCTTATAAGCTTGGTGCAAGAAACGATTCGGTAGAGCGGGAGGCGAGCCGCGGTTTTTGGCTTCTGAAGCGATCAAGTAGCCCAACGAGATACCTATCGTGAACGCGGAGTTCTTAGCGAAGTCCATGGGCGTCGCGGTAATCCTGCCAGTTTACCGCGGGATAGCCGTAGCTTCTTCCCACCGGAGGCAGCGTAACGCGGGAGAATTTTCTTCCGTTCCAAATAACCCAAATCAGGTTGGAGGAGTCCAGGGAGGAACGCTCGATCTTAACGGCCAGAGGCCGCCCGTCCGGGGTGATTCGTTCCACGGTAATAAAAAAGTCTAGTTGCTTAATTCGATAACCGATGGGAATAGGGTAGATTACATCTCGGAGAAAAAGGCTGTACGTGCTTTGAAAAAAACCTTTATTGAACATTACTAACAACGCGTTTTCGCTCGCTCGACGTAGAACGAATGAGTTGGTTGTTTCGCCGATAATAATCGTGTGTTGGGGATATACCGGACTGTGGTTTTGTCGTCGCGAGAGCGAGAAGAGCGTCGGATACAGGTCAGGGGTATTGATGATCACCATGGTCTTGCCGGACAGCTCCGGACCCGACGGGATAAGCTGTGCGTGCGCTGTTCCGTAGTGCAGCACGCCTCGCAGACTGGCGTTTCGTTGGAGTAAAAAATACGGCGCGGCCACGATGTGGAGCGCCAACCACGCGACCGCCAACAAAGCGACGAGCGCTTGCGTGAATCGGACCAGAATGACGCGGATAAGCAGGCTGGCCGCCGGAGCGTTAGAGCGTTTGAAGTAACCGGTAAAAGAAGCAATCGTCTGCGCGATGAGGGGAGAGGCGCTGATGCTCGCAACGAGAAAAAGCCGAGGCATGGGATAGACGGTACATAATGGTATACAAATCAATAAGGAAGAGACTAGCCAGTATCTCATCTCGCGGTTGGATCTCATCATCGAGAAAAAAACCCACGCCGTCGGGAGGATTAGAAGTATGAGGATAAATAAAACAGTGTCATATCCATTACCGATGTCGGGACTTCCGAAGTATGCGTTTCTGGGAACAAAATAGAAATACTCGCCGAAGCACACCAGCAGTCTTTCGGGCAATTCGTTTAGAAAGCGCATGGGCGAATTGATCGGATCTATATAGTAATAGGTCCCGTAGGTACCATAACCGAGCGCGTCATAGAGCCAGCGCCATCCTAGGCTAATCAAAATCATCGGTAGTAGGCCGATCAATCTTTTCAGCGGAGACGCCCGATCAAGAAGCAAGGCGTAGGCGAAAAAATGAGCCCATAACCCCCAGGCGGCCTCGCTACATAAATGGGTTATGAGGAACAGCACAGGGGTCGTAACCCATCCCGGGCGCCATCCTTCTCTGCGCCACTTGTCGTAACTTATCAGCGTAACGATGAAAAAGAACGCCGTGACCAGGGTATTGCGGGAAGCGATCCAGCCGACGCTCTCGACGCGCGCCTCGTCCAAGCAGTAGATCAGCAGAGCCAAGCCCGCGATCCAGCTAGTCTGAATCATTCGGCGGTAGTACAAGCCAAGAACGATTAAGATTCCGACATACCACAGAAGATTATGGGCGTGCATCAGCCGTTGATCTTTCGGCCATAAAAGATAGTCCAGATAATGGCTGAGCGTGCTTAGCGGTCTTAAAAACGCCAGGCGTAATTCCGGATAGGTCCACCAGGGATACTTACCGAGCAGAATTCCTAGTTGAATTTCCGCCTTTCCACCGGGGCCGCAGAAGTTAAATAGGTCCCACCACTCGCGGGGCATTAAAGGGAAGTCGCTAGACGATTCGAGCTGCGTCTCGATAAAGGCCTGATGGTAATAGTCGTCAAAGGCAGCTCCGATGTTAAGCGAGGGAAGGTTGAAACCCACACCGACGACTATCGCCGTAAGAACCATAACAGCGTAAAATCGCTTCATTTGTACAATAGATTTCGTTCCAGGAAATAACGTGTATATCCGGTTGTCGGGACAAACCCCGATCTGATCTTAATATCCTTGCGAATTCGAAGATGATTTATCTTTAATTCTACGTTTTAGAATGTATGCTCAAAAAAGAAACTCCTCAAGGTACTTTAATTCGCAACCCTCCGGCATTTATATCCGTGGAGGCCAGAGCAATCCCGTACCGAAGATAGCTAGACGCCGCGGCTTCGCCGCGTAGGTCGACAGCTCTAGTGAGCGGCGTAGGAAGCGTAGATTCGCCGTGTGAACGGTGACCAACCGCGAATTTCCGGTCACCCGAGGTTTTCGCGAATAGTCTTCGCCAAATACCCGCGAGCGCCGAAAATCTCGCTCGTTATCCGATGCCGACTCGCTTGGCCTACTGGGATAGGCTCTTATTGTTTACTGTAACGTTGCAAAAAATCCGTCGGCGTAAACCGCTTCGCTCGCGAAAAATAGCGCGAACTATGGGCGTGCTCACTCTTTTTGAACCTCACTTAGAGTGAACTAAACTGCGGACCAAAAAAAGTTTCGCGTGCTTATTTAATCGCTTTTTTGCCTTTACGCTCGACGTTTCTTGCAACGTTAAGGTTTAATTTCGCTGCTGTAAAAAAATCGGCCTATACTCGCTTCGCTTACTGGCTACCGCGTTAACTCTCGTGTAAACTAAATCCTACAGGACCCTCACTATGCGACCCTGACTGTATTTCGGGCCGCGAGGCCGGCCGCGGACGCTGTCTTCCGGCCGGTAAAAACGCAGATAGAAAGCAGAGCGGGATACCGGGCGCAAAGCCGTTCAGATGGCCGCGCGTGTTCGTTTATGGGCGCGGCGCTTGACACATAACAAAAAACGGTCAGAAAAATAACTAAAATACTAAGTTGATGAAGGTTAAGATGGATCGATTTACTATCGGAAAAACCAAAAGCCTATCGCCGTTATCTTTTGAGGAAGTTGACGCGGATATCATTTGCGAGGACGGGAAGGTATTTCTCGAAAAGCGAGACGAGGAGGGCAAACTCTATAAATCTCTGATCGAGACGAATTTAGATTTTTACAAATTTATCACACAAGATAAAGTCCCGACGCAGCTCCCGCCTCGACAAATCTTTTTTTACACCTCGTTGAAGTGTAATTTGAAATGTCCGATTTGTTACGAGGAGCTGGATGTCAAGGACGAGATTACGATTGACGAAATCAAAGAGGTATTAAAAGATCATAGAAATAAGGGCTTTACGCTTACGGGCAGGGAATCGACTTGTCGCGATGATATATTCGAAATAATAAAAGTGGTTTCTGAGAACAATCGCGCTCTTTTGCTCACCAACGGGTTGAAGCTAGCGGATTACGACTATACGGTAAAGCTCAAAGAGAGCGGAGTCGCTTTGGTGATATTTTCGTTTAATGGATTTAACGACGAGATTTATCGCCAAATGAACGGGAAGCCTCTTTTGAAGATCAAACTACAAGCCTTAGAAAACCTAAAGAAAGTCGGGATCAAAACCTGCTTGTCAGTGACCCTGGCAAAGGGCATCAACGACAAGGAATTACGAGAGATATGTGACTTTTGCATCGACAATCGTTCTTTTATCTATCAACTGCGAATCAGGACTTTGGCCCCCATGGGGCGTCATCTCGAAAACGTAGAACAACATTGCCTCTCCGAAATGGTGCAATTGATTGCAGATCAATTACAGATACCTATGTCTGATATTATGAAAGAGCTCGCGTTTTGGAAGATGTTTGTGGATGAACTGGAGCCTTTTGTTCCACCTAGTCTAGAAATCAGAAAATTAGTGATGAGTCGCGTATGCAGCCTTAATTTCACTATTCGCAAAGACCTAACGACGAATCGCTATTACTCCTTGGGCAGTCGTATTGATGTCGATGCCATCTCTAGAGCGAAATTCAAGAAGCCTCTGCTCATCTATTACTTTGCTAAAGCTTTTGGAATAAGAAACATCGCTCAAAACGTGATTCGCATGTTAAGAATTCCCCTTTCTTCGGGCGAAGCCAATAGCTTGATGGTGATCCTCAGATGCTGGCCTAATCTCTATACCATCGACCTGGAGGAAAATAAGAAATGTTTAAGCGTGTTCTACAAGGATGGTAACGCTAAGCCGTTTTGCTACTCCAACATCATGACGGGAAAACTCGCGGCCGAGAAAGGACCGTCACAATAAACCTTAACGTTGCAAAGAATCCGCCGGCTTAGAGCGCTTCGCTCGCGAAAAATAGCGTGAACTAAGAGCGTGCTCGCCTTTTTTAGACCTCACTTAGGGTGCACTGAGCTGCGGTCTAAAAAAACCGCGCGCTCCTATTTTATCGCTTTTTTCGCGTTTCCGCTCGACGTTTTTTGCTACGTTAGGGTACACTATAGCACCGCAGATGAGCGCTATCTCCTTGTTCCCACGATTGGATCGGCTTCGCATCAATGCCTCGCATTATGATTCTATAACGGAAGCGTGGAGACATATCTTCGGAGATAACTTTCATTTCGGATATTTTTTATCTCCGGATTCTACCTTAGACGAGGCGACCGACGCCTTGATAGATAAGATGGCTTCGCTCGGGGCGATATCCGACGGCACCAAGCTGTTAGATGTTGGTTGCGGCATCGGAACCCCGGCCTTTTATCTCCATCGCGGATACGGCTGCGACATTACCGGCATATCCCCCAGCGAAGCGGGTATTGCCCAAGCCGAGAAGGAGTGTAAAAAAAGGGGGTATGAGGCAAAGGTTCGTTTTCGTTTAGGAGACGGCCTGAACAACGGTTTCGACGACGACGCGTTCGACGTTGTATGGATTATGGAATCGTCGCACCTCATGAAGGATAAAAAAAGACTATTCGCCGAATGCTTCAGGGTGTTGAAGCCGCGAGGCGTGATGCTGTTATGCGATATCATGTTTCGACGGCCGTATACCTTGACCGACCGGCTCGGTTATCTCGCACGGATGAAACTCGGCTTTGTCGGCGCGACTCTATCCAACTTCAGGTCATTCGGCTGGATTCAAATGGAGACATTTGAGACCTATATACGCTCGGCTCGCGAGGTGGGATTCGTCGACGTAGTTTTAACGGATATCAGTGAGCAAGCGATACCGACTTTCGAATGTTGGAAATCCAATCTACTCGCGAAAGAAGAAAGCGTGTTGAAAACCTTAACACAAGGCCAAATAAAGAGCTTTTTGACGGCCTCGGACTTTTCCAAGGATTTGTTTGAACGAGAGATCGACGGATACGGAATACTAAGGGCTTCGAAAAGGGGATGAGGGGACGCTCGCAAACAAATGATTCGTGAGACGTCGAGCGATGAGCGAATCGAGAGTAAAAAGCGGCGACCGCGATCGCCTCGGAATTGTCCCTTAACGTTGCAAAAGCTCCGTCGGTGTAAAGCGCTTCGCTCGGGAAAAACGGCGCGCGCCTTTATTTCGTCGCTTTTTTCTCGTTTCCGCTCGGCGTTTTTTGCAGCGTCGAGGTAAATGCCGTTTTTACTTATCTGTAAAGGATAGCGGATAAGCCGCTCCTTCTCGGGTGAGCGCTTGGCCGACGATATCCAAGGTTTGAATCCTTCCATCACGATAGAAAACAGAAATCCGTACGACTTTCGATCTCGTTCTGATCTGCTCGGGTACGGAATAATAATTCTCGGCCTCGCCGGCGTACTGGAAATCTCCAGCTTGATCGCTCTCCGGATCACTCCACGCGATAGCCGCGACGGCCTCAGGAGGATTTCGCACCTGTATTAAAGCCCACCACGGGTTACTGCCATCCTTGACGCTGATACTGGGCTCGCCGTCCGACACGTTTTCGTACCCGTCGCAGGCGACAAAAGTCCAACTCCCTTGATAACGGCCGGGCCTATTTCCCATTAAAGCCCTTGCCGGAGCACCGCCGAGATCGATACCGCAATACTGGTCGGGACATTTATCCACAATGCGTACTACCGTCTCTTTCCAGCCCTCGGGCGTTTGAGCCCTAACCCTAGCGCACTGCCCGCAGATTCGACCGGCCGCCCATTGCCCGCGGCCGTCCCCCGATTCTCGATCGACGTTTATCGCCGCGTAGTAAAGTATACCGGTGCTTCCATAGTTGCAGGCGCCGCCGCGACTCGGCGCGGGCTCGGTTACGCTTCCGTAAGCGGTGATGTTCCCGTACCCCCCGGTGCTATCGATCACGGGATTCGATGCAGCCACGCTATCGCAGGCCTGACAAAACCCGTCGTCCGCGTCCGCGGCGACAAACGCGTCGGTATGCCCGGTGTTCGCTGCCGGCGGTATCGCAGCGTCTTGAACGGATCGAATAGGTTTAGACGGGGCGTCCGGCGCCTGCACGTTGCCGGAATCATCGCAGGCGCATATCATTAGTATGATTACGCTGATCCTTAATACATGGTCAGAACACTTCACCGCTTACCCGGGGGTTTGAAATGACAAATTCTCTCTCAAGTACAAGCATCAGCTTATGCTAAACACAAAGGCAGAATGTGTTATTTCGCCTTTATATTCTATCTACAATCGCTCGGCCGAACCCCGAGCACGACAACTCGGTGATATCGCCTCTTTTTTCCTGTCTCATCAATCGCGCCAGGTCGTAAGTAACGTGGCCGTCCGTAATGGCTTGACCCAACCCTTTGACAATCAGAGATGCTGCATCGTTCCACCCCATATGGTTGAGCATCATCACAGCCGATAGAATCATCGACCCCGGATTGACCTTGTCCAGGCCCGTATATTTGGGGGCGGTGCCGTGGGTCGCCTCAAACATCGCGACCTCATCGCCGATATTGGCGCCTGGCCCGAGCCCGAGCCCTCCCACCAACGCGATCGCCGCGTCTGAAAGATAGTCTCCGTTGAGGTTCGGCAGCGCCAGCACGCTGTACTCGTCCGGGCGAGTCTGAATCTGTTGAAAGATGGAATCGGCGATGCGGTCTTTGATCAATATCTTGCCCCGGGGCATTTCACCCTTCAGCTCGCCGTAAAGCGCCTTTTCAGTCACAAAGCGTTCGCCGAACTCTTTTGTCGCAACCTCGTATCCCCATTTACAAAAGGAACCCTCGGTGAACTTCATGATATTGCCCTTGTGCACCAGAGTGACCGAAGGCAGTTGATGCTCGATTGCCCAGTGGCAGGCCTTGCGGACCAACCGTTTTGTGCCGGTCAGCGAGATCGGTTTTATGCCGATTCCGCTATCCAGTCGAATCTGCCGTCCGGTCTTCTCTTTTATTAAGTCGATAATCGCCAGGGCGATATCGCTTCCGCGTTCAAAGTCGTAACCCGCGTAAACGTCCTCGGTGTTTTCGCGGAAGATGACGAAATCGACTCTGTCCGCGGCTTTGTTCGGGCAAGGCACCCCTTGAAAGTACTTTACCGGCCGCACGCACGCGTATAGGTCAAGCTTCTGTCGCAAACCGACATTAATCGAACGAAAGCGCGGCGCGACGCCGTCGCGCTCACCGCACTTATCGCAGCTTTCGCCGTGGTATTGCTGGTGTGCGCAGTACAAGCAGACGTGGGTTTCCTCGCCGACGGGCGTGGTGAAAGGACCCTTGATAGCAATTTTAAGGGTGGCGACGGCGTCGATGGCTTCTTGCGGTAAAACATCCTCGCCTCCGTAGGTCTGAAGCGCTTCTAAACCTACGAAGATAGGACACCACTGAATCTGCTTTTTGCCTTTAGAGGCTTTCTTCACCGCCGCGTCGACCACGTATCGCATGACAGGCGTGATATCCAGGCCGACCCCGTCGCCTCTCAGTAGACCCACGATGGGGCGGTCGCCGACCGCGGGTTTTCCATTCCGAATTTCGATCAAATCTCCATTCGGGATCTTTATCTTTCGAAAGCCGGCCATTATTCGCTTTCCTCGCTTCGCCCTTTCGCTTTTGCTTATTCGAGAACCTCGTTTAGAACGCTCGGGCATTGTACTAGCACGAATCCTCGTAAGCGTTCAGGGGGGCAAACAAGTCGGCGGCCAATTCGCCCGTAAAACCGAGCGCGCCCGCAGGGCCGGCGACGATGGTACTTGCTGTACCTGACGAGCCGGCGCGAGGACGAAAGCCGGTTTTACGGGATGAATTGGCCGCCGTCGTAGTCAAACAGCA
>JAFGIB010000153.1 GCA_016929805.1 Deltaproteobacteria bacterium
CAGATTTGCCTCGATCCGATTTCAAGAAACCGGAGGAATAGCAGCGCTATTTCGAGGATTTCGCGGAATCGAATCGAGGCAAATATGCCCTGAAGATGGGATGCTAAACGCAACATTTATTTTGATCCGAGGCCTTATATTCTCATCGGCATAATTACGCCGACGAATTCCGTTTTTCCAGCCGGCTTAATCACACCCGGATCCAGCTCTCCGCTAAGCTCAATCGCCACTTCATCCTCGGTCAGCGCTCCGAGAACTTCCAACCAGTAGCGTGCGTTGAATCCAATCGCAAGCGACTCGCCGGCGTAATCTAGGTCGATCTCCTCCGCGCCTTCGCCGATCTCCGGATTCTCACTCTCGATACCCAAGCAGCCTTCGGACAACGTAAAACGAACCACGCCGCTTTTATCACGCGCGACCAAGCTGATGCGTTTTAGCGCCTCCATGAGTAGATTTCTGTCTACCGATATTCGCTTCTCCATGGCTGACGGAATAACATTCGAGTACGGCGGAAATTCCTCTTCCGTGAGCTTAATGCTCATCAAAAAATCATCTCGTTTAAAAAAGGCGTTGCCTCCCGCCTTGGTTATGCCTATTACCGCCCCCTCTTCGCCTTTGGCTCTTTCCGACTTCAAATCTTCTACTAAACGTTTAAGCTCGATAACCCCTTTGTTCGGAATCAACATGTTGAAATTGAGCATCTCTCCGCCTTCTGCTCGTTTGTACTCCGCCTTCGAAAGCCGATGTCCGTCGGTGGTAATCATGCGCAAGATCTTTCCGTCACCCTCGAACATCGCTCCAGATAGGTGCGGTCGGGTTTCGTCATTCGACATCGAATAGTGCGTCAAACCAATTAATCTACCTATCAATTCTAGTGAAATCTCGAAAAATTCGCTCTCTCCCGGGCTCGGCAGCGCCGGAAAATCACTTCCCGACATGGTCGGTACCCTAAACCTTACTTTTCCCGATCGGATTTCTACGGTTTGCTGTTCTTCAAGATTGAGCTTCACTTCTCCTTCGGGAAGGCTTCTGACGATATCAAACAAGTTTTTCGCCGAAACCGCGACCATGCCGCCTTGCTGGATATCCGCCTCTGCCGTCGAGCTGACCGATAGATAAAGGTCCGTAGCCGAAATCCGCAGGCTCTTCAGACCATCGGTCGAAAGTAAAACATTAGACAGTATCGGCATCGCTCCTTTCTTATCGGCGACCGAGTGCGTCCTAACAAGTCCGCGGAGTAGCTCTTTTCTATTTATTATTAGCTGCATGGATGAGCCCTCTATCTTTCTTACTGATTATATACGATAAAACACACTCTTAGAATGATTAATCTAATTATTAATTATTAATAATAATCATAGTATTAAGATCGGTGGATTGTGAATGGCCTTTTGTAACTATTTATAAACATAAAGAAAAAATACCTTTTCGTCTCGGAACAATATTGTGATTAAGTTGTGGTTTTAAAATTCACATTTTACCACCAGAGAAAATACCAGAACTATACACAGATTTATCTACTCCAGGGATAGTAAAAAAAAACATTCTGACCGTATAGCGCTTTTTTTAAAAAAGGGTACGAACGGCGTTAAAATACACAAAAGTCTACTATCGCATAAGTTTATCGATCTCGTAGAGAAAAATACTAACTATGAAAAAAAACGACGAGACCGGGCGAACAAGAACACAACACAGCGCGAGCGAAAAGTGTTGAGCCTGACGCTTAGAGCGCATGGATTTTCGTCGAAAGGGTTATTTCTTCGATAATTTTTGCGTCTTTTCTGCGGCGAAGCGCTTTACGCGGACGGAGTTTTTCCAACGTTAAGGTATAGTCTCATTGAGCTTCACAGTTACCGCTCAAGTGCATCCAGACTCGCTAGCGGTAAAAAATTCGCGAGGCCTATCGAAAAAGCGATGGCTATTCAGAGATTCAGCTTTCGCTCGATCGCTTCGATGGAAGAACGGATGTTTCGATCTTCGTTTTCAACCAGACTGCTTATTTTACGAACGGCATTGATAATCGTGGTATGGTCCTTACCGCCGAAACGCCAACCGAGTTCAGTATAGCTCGTACCGAGATGCTGCCGACATATATACATCGCTATCATCCGGGGCTGGGTTACGGAACGGTGCCGACGATGCGATTTGAGCTGAATCAATCGAATGCCGAAATAGTCGCAGACCGCCCGCTGGATATCTTCAACCGTGGTAATGCTTTCCGAAGGCGGTAGTGACGCGCGCAACGTCTCTCTCGCAAACTCAATGTCAATCGATCGATTGAGAAGCTCCGCCTTGACGGCGAGCCTCAGCAGCATTCCCTCCAACTCGCGAACGTTGCTCTTGACCATTTCCGCAAGAAAAGACGAAACGTCATCTGATAAAAAGATACCTTCCTGTTCAGCTTTTTTCTTGACGATCGCCATTCGGGTGTCGAGCTCAGGAGCCTGGATATCAGCTACCATGCCCCACTGAAATCGACTGACCAAGCGATCCTCCATCTCGCGAATCTGTTGCGGGTATACGTCGCAAGACATCACGATCTGTTTGTCCGAATGGTAAAGCGCGTTGAAGGTATGGAAAAACTCTTCTTGAGTTTGCTCTCGAGAGGCTAGAAACTGTATATCGTCGATCAATATGATATCGTACTGATTGCGGTAGCGATCTCGGAATTCGTTGATCTGCTGATTTTGCAGAGAACGAATAAATTCATTGGTGAATCGCTCGGCGGATACGTAGAGGATTTTTACGTTCGGGCGGTTTTGTAGAACACGATGACCAACGGCGTTTATCAAGTGCGTCTTACCTAACCCGACGCCGCCGTAGATGAATAGCGGATTATACTTTCTACCTGGATTGGTCGCGGCGGCGATGCTCGCCGCATTCGCGAGCTGGTTCGACGGTCCGACCACGAAATTCTCAAAGCGGTATTTCGGATTCAGACCGGTCGATAGACGCGCGGGTTCCTCGGCTCGGTTTCGAGCTGGCGGCGGCGGCGGCGAAGGAGATATCTTTTTACGATTTATGCGATCGGCTAATTTTTCATCGATCTCCAGCTTCGCTTGTAAAGAGTCGCTACCGAGCTTTTCGCAGAGCGATTCCAAAATGAGATCGAGATAGTGCGTTCTGATCCAATCGGCGCAGAAACGATTCGGCAAGCTAAGCTGCACGGTCTTTCCGTCGATGCCGTCGAAACGGATAGGGCTGAGCCAAGTTTCAAAGCTCTCTACTGAGAGCCTTTTACGAAGATCTGAAAGAGCAGATTCCCAGAGTTCGGACATCAGTAATTACCTAATAAGTTAGCCGATAAGCTGTTTTTTTTGGATTGCATCGCCCTGCGGCTCGCAATAGCGACCGAGATTTCTCCGCCGCACTCATCGAAAAACCAAATCGAGATATTGACCACAACCACGGTGAAAACGACACTTCCAAGGTCTCGAAATTCGAGAAGGCTCACGTTAACAAACCGCGCGTCGGTCGTCCACGACGAACTTAAAAAGATCTATAACCTGCGGACATCAGGCGGTTTTTTTGCCTGACTTTTTTCTTGTCATCGAGCCGTAATCCACTGGTCACTTTACAACTTTCTCGCAACCTATCGGTAGCATTAGGTTTTCTTTGAACGATTTGATATATCCATACTTTCTAGTCGTTGAACGGCTCGGCGTTAGAAGATCAAGAGTGAATTACGCGTTGAAAACATGTGCCTTGCATCGAATCTCGTCAACAATTTGGATAGATGCTCCGACATTGATAGCTTCTGTCTGATGACAAGAGAGTGATCGATATGATGTCACCAAAAAAGCTTTTCAAAGAGCTTTTCGATTGTATCCGCAAAGATGAACGAGCAATTCGATCCGCTCTTTGTCTGTTTCACTGTAGGTTTACATGGATGCTGCTCGCGGTTGTAGTAGCGAACGCGCCGAGCGCGATCGCCGCTGACTGTAAAAGCGATCCGACCGATTCGTATGAGTGTCAGGAGCCGATTGCGGCGGAGACCACGCGAGGGATCGCGCTCGGCAGCGGATTGCGTTCGTCGGCGATCTCGAGCTCGGCACTCGCGTATAACGCGGCAGCATTACCCTTGGGAGGCCTTTACCACATCGAGGGCAATCTCGACTATCAAGCTTCGAACGAGGTCGTCGGGCTTGGAGCGGTGGTGGTCGATTCGGTGACCAGTAAGCTCGCGGCGGGCATATCGTTTCGCGGCTTTATCTCGAGCGCGGATACCGATGACGAGAATCGAAGAGACTTCGATGGGATCGATGTCTACTTAGGCCTCGGATATCCGCTAGGCGAGGCCGTCTCTATCGGGATCGCCGGTCGTTATAACAACTTTTGGCGATCCGATGTCTTGATCGAGGACGAATTGGAAGTTTTTTCCGAAACTCAAGATGACACTCTGGCGAAAGGTCTTAATCTCGACGCGGCATTTCGAATCGTTCCGGCCCAAAACCTCCAGTTCGCCTTGCTCGCGTATAACGTCGTATACGATAAACGCGATGCCCCTTATGTACCGGTTATGGTCGGTGGCAGCTTTTCCTTCAATCTAGACAAATACGCGACCTTGGGGGTGGACGGCCTTGCCGACGTCGTGAGCTTTGAGAGCGTGCAGTTCTTGCTTGGCGCCGGAGGCGAATACTTCGTCAGCGGAGTCGTTCCTTTGAGACTCGGATATCGATTCGACACCGGACGAAAAGGGCATGACGTAACAGCGGGGATCGGATACACGGATAGACATTTCGGCGTCGATTTGTCGCTGCGACAGCGGATCGTCGGAGGTGACGAGACCAGGCTTATGGCGGCGCTTCGCTTTTACGTTTATTAGAGCGTGTTGGACAACCAACCCGTTTTTTAGTGGATCGCGACGCAGATGGCCTGAAGATGGGATGTCGGAGGATCTGTTCAACCTGAAGCGGGTCTAGCCAAGCAGGGCGTAGGCGTTCTGAAAGACATACTCTTCGGGTCGCTCCTCAGTACTGGTTCGCAGAACTATCTTGCCGTCCTCTTGCCATGCGTGCGTTACCAGCGTTTCACCGGGCCAAACCGGCTTTCTAAACTCTCCGCTTAAGGCCTTCAACTTAGCTGGATCGTTGCCCGCGAAGCCTCGCAGAACCGCGCGGCAAACGAATCCGAAAGTACACAGCCCGTGCAAAATAGGCTGATTAAATCCCGAAGCAGAAGCGATATCGGGATCTATGTGAAGCGGATTGTAGTCGCCGCTAAGGCGGTAAAGCGCCGCCTGCTCAGGCGAGGTTTTTTCTTTAAAAACGAAGTCGGGGTCGCGCTTGGGGGGTTTGTACGACTCGCGTTTCGGGGGAGCCTCTCCGCCGAAATTTCCGTCGAATCTAAAGATAATCGAAAACTCGGCTTGGCTCACAAGCTCACCTGCATGATCGCGGGTAGTGACAGCAATAACCGCTTGAGCCATTCGTTTGAGGTCGTAAATTCCAGCCACCTCGCCAACGCTGACGAGCTTGCCTGAACCCTCGAATGGCTTATGAAGCGCGATTTTCTGCGCGTGATGCACAATCCCCATAGGATTTCCGCCGACCACGTCCCAAGCGGCAAAGCTCGCCAGGTAGGCCGGTATCACCGCATAGCTCGGATAAACCAACGGCCCTCTTGATTCATAAAGAAAGTCTAGCTCATCTCGTTTCGCCCCAATTCCGAGAGCGTACAGCACCGCGTCTTGCCAGCGGTACTCGTGAATCATGCTTTTTGTCTTATAGCCTACTGCTTCTCTATTTAACGCCATTACTTCCTCCGCAACAGCGCGTAGCGCGCGATCAGGGAACCGATGATTTACCGTCGAATCGACGGCATCGTGGGATTAAACCTTAACGTTGCAAAAAACGTCGAGCGGAAACGCGAAAAAAGCGATGAAATAGAGGCGCGCGGAACTCTTTTTTGGACCCGAGCGTAGTGAGTCCTAAGGTAAGCGTTCAGGGGGGCAAACAAGTCGGCGGCCAATTCGCCTGTAAAACCGAGCGCGCCCGTAGGGCCGGCGAGGATGGTACTTGCTGTACCTGACGAGCCGG
>JAFGIB010000154.1 GCA_016929805.1 Deltaproteobacteria bacterium
GTCCTGCCGATTACGAGAAAAAGTATGAATAACTATCGAAAGAAATTAGCATAACTAACCTGTCCACTTTTTTGGGGTAATTCCACTCGCCCGGCGCTACGTTGAAGGCCACGGTTGCTGAGTCCAAGGTGAAGTCGGCATACGCGAGCTCGCCCTCGGGCGGAGCCGAATCAAACCGGAAACGCTCGCTCGTAAATGAAGCCGCCGCTTTCCCGAGGCGAGCGCTGTAGGCCAAAGCCCGCTTCTCTTCTTTATGGCGCCTTTACATCTTCGCTAGAAATGTCTACGCTACCCACGGTTCTCGCGGATTTATATGTAATAAACTCAATCCAAGATTCGTACTGCGAGGTTTAGCTATGAAACGAAGGCAATTTCTGAAAACCGGCGGCGTCGTGGCCGTCTGCGCCTGTACCGGGAGCACCCTAAGCGCTTGCAAAATGTTGAGCGGGATATCGGATACGCCGGTAGCCCCGCTGGCCAGCTACCGGGCGAGTGCAACGGACGTGGTTGTGGATCTGGCAAAGGTTCCAACGCTGAAAACCGTTGGGGGGTCGGTCAAGATTGAGATCAACGACAAGAAATATAATCCTCTCAAGCTTTTGGTAGTGCGCGTAGGAGATAGAGAATACAAGGCGTTTCTCGATAAATGTACTCACGGCGAACGCGAGATGGAGTATGCGGCTGATAAAAAGACGCTCACCTGTGTGAGCTTCGGGCACTCACGATTCGATGACGGGGGAAAGGTGCTCGATGGGCCTGCCGAGAAGCCGCTCAGGCTTTTTCCCGTGAAAGTCGCTAACGACGAGATCATTATCTCCGTCTAACCGTCGATGGAAAGAAGCGTCTTTGCTCAAATCGGCTATTGGTCCAGAACCGCCCGATCACGTGGCTCGCTCCGCTCCCGCCCGCCGCGGCCCGCGGTTCACATCGGGTAGGAGATTGAGAGGCGCCGATATTACCGGGATCGCAACGCGAGACGCGAGTCAAAGGGCGGAAGTTTGTTGCTTCTTTCTATTTGACCTATTTGAGTTGCAGATAAAATCGGGTCCAGCTGAGCACCAAAGGGTTAAATAACTTTGCGCGCCGCGAGTACATCCCGTGCGGTTGTCCAACGAATATCGGCGTAGCGATCGTTGTCGAGTGGCTCCAGCTTCGCGCGGCCGTCAAACATGTTACGCATGTACTGCATGCCCTGCCATGCCGGATAAAGATCCTTCTCTCCGGAAGCGAGCGCGCGTGCAACCCTAATTAGCGCGCCTAGCATTCCCAAACCTCCTGCGCGCAAGAGGCGGAACTTCTTACCAGTTACCTCACTGACGACCACCGTTAGCTCCCGGGCGCTGAGTTGATCGCCCGCGATTCGTAGAAAACGAGGAGTAGACGGATCAAGAGCCGCGCTCGCCGTGAACGACGCCGTGTCGTCGATAGTTGTGAAGTCCATGCGCTGGTCCGCATTACCCCAATAAACGACTCGATTCAGTTTGAAGAGAATCATAGGCATCTGACCGGTCAGCATTTCCGCAAACGCACCGTTAAAAACCGTAGTCGCCGAAATCGAAGTATTGTCGAGGCGCTTGTGGAACTCGCGGCGAAGATCGAGATTACGATTCTCTCCGGGTGGAAACTTGGTGAAATCGATCGAGTAGTCCGACGGAATGAAACGCGGCACACCAGCCTTGATCGTAGCGTCGAGCAGAGCCGTTTGCTTTTCCACGATTACGTCCCGCAATCCCGCCAGCGCGGATACCACGCAGGACGCACTGGAGCACGCAGAGGCTACTTCGGAAACGTTGCTCAAGTCGACAGCTGCAATCGTTACGCCCAGCTCCCGCAGTCGCTTAGGCTTTTCTTGCACGGCGCCGTGGCGGACTAGCGCTCTAACGCTGGCCCCCCGTTCTATTAACGCTCGCGCGATACGTCCGCCGAGATTGCCGGTAGCTCCCGCCACAACGATGGTCGGATTATTCATGATTGCGATATTAGAGCTAGAGTAACGTCGATGCAAGTTGGGTACGGATCCGAAAACCTTGACACATCGCCGCCGATAACACCGCGCGCCGCGCCCCCCGACCGGTTTTCGGTCTTGGAGAGTGGCGGGGCGGGGCGATGGGTTGGCACGCGCATATTCGAGCCAGCCGTTCGGTCGGCTTCCGCCGCCCGCCGCGCCCCTGCGTTCAAATAGTTTATTGGTTTGAGAGCCGCCGCCATTCCATGGTTCGTAACGCTCGACGCGCCTCGCCGGGTGGACATATTTGTTTCCGCAAATACTTGGGTCGATGAGGAAAGCGGGGAAGGCTCGAGTCGGGGACGGGGGGAAGTACGTCATTGATGCGTGGAAAAACCCATAGATTTTATATCTTGACGTTTATACAATAGGTCCATACGATCAGTCTTTAATCCCTTAGCAGTAGATTTCTGACCAATTTTGGCAAGACTTTGAAAAAAGCAAAAACTATCCCCTTCCCACAATGACCGAATTCACGCAGGCGGCTATAGAATTCAAACGCCAACGACGCGGAAGGAAGACAATAATTTCAACATCTATGAAAGGCCGAAAGCCTTCGTGTTTCCAGATTTCTCTGGAGGTTATATTTGTTTTGACGTCTCGCGTCGTTATATCGGGTCGAACCCGATGCAGGCCGTGTCGTTAGCTATGTCGGAGAAAAGGATACTACACTTCTTTGGTTCCGGCTACGCCGGGTTAGGAAGGTGAGGGCGATATGAGCGTGAAAGAACAGATAGCGGAAAAAGTGAATATAGTCGCCGAGATCCACTTCTCCATCTATCCGCAGCTGAAAAGTACTTTGCGAAAAACTTACATCGCCGATGCGGGTATGAAGATGACGTCTGGTGCCTCGACATACTTTGAATGGTGGACCAATCGATTCGGAGATAAGTTCTTTGAGATGGCCACGTTCGTGCGGCTCGGGAGCGTTGCTGAAGCAGCATTTCGTGACTACTACATGGACCGAAAGCGGATAGATAACCTCGTCGATCTCAAGGCTGACCCCGCATACACGCCGGGGGTCTTTCAGCGCGTCATTTCGGGTTCGTCAACTTTGCAGGCACTTTACAACGTTCATCTGGGCATCGACATCAAGTCATTCTCGGAGTTTTCATCTGTTCGAGAGTTCTTCGTCCATCGTCATCTTTACGCTCACAACTCAGGGCTTCTCGATGAAAAGTACCTCGCCGACCTTGATGCAGTAGGTGGCCAGCCGAAGCCCAGCGCAGAGACGCTTGCCAATCTTGGACACCCGGCGCAAGACGCATATTGGTTCGAACCATTGAGTAACTTGAACAAGTATATCGAGGATTTCCGCCGACTTTTCCGTCAGTTGCCATAATAGGAGTAGCCGTCGAAAACGGTCGCGTGGTCAAACGTCGAGAGAGACATTGACCTCGGCAACAAAGTCAGCCGATCGATCTCTCTTTCTGGAATCACGGTAGCGCACTCGGAGCTGCAGGCTCGCGTCCTCGCGGGTTAAGTCACGCACCATTACGAATCGTTTGGTCGGCTGTTTATGGGGCCTACGTCCGAAAAGCGCGAATAACTGTAAGCAGAGTTAGACGAACACCGTAGCGATGATCCGATAAAATTCGATGCGATAGCACCGGACGATCGCCACTTAGCTGCCGTCAATTCCGTCCCTTTGCGCCCGTACTCAGCGATAACTACGTACAAACGAATCATTGAGGCTATCTCTCTTACTGCTCGAATGTACACATCCCAAAATAGCGGCTATCGGGGTGCGAGTAAGCCTAAACCCAATGAACCATGCGAAGACACCGCCGACAAATCAGAGTCCGTTCGCGCCGCCCGCCGCGCCCCACTATTCGAATATTCGAATCGATTATATATTTGATAGCCGTCCCATCAATCGGCTCGCAACGATCGACGCGAATCGAAGGGCAGGCAATTCAATTAACCATCGCCAACTCCCCGCGTTTCATAGTCGTTTTACATCTTCACAACAATAGTCTACTGTTTTTGCATTCCAGGATGTTTTATACTAACTAAAAGCAACCGTGCCCTCGCAAAAGAGTATAAGTAGAATAACCTTTACAGCCCTCTTATTGGCCGCAGCGACGCTCTTTTCCGTCTGTTGGTACTCAGGCGACGGCTCGAAGATCCCCGAATGTGTTCTGGACACATCAGTCGATCGGCAAGATGCGGCGATCGAAATCAACCCCGGCCCGCGAGCGGGGACGGACACCGGCGGAACCGACGGCGGCAAACCCGTTGCGGAGAAGCGCTGGCGATTCGCGGTGGTGGCGGACACCCGCGACACGGAGGTAGGCTTCAACAAGGCGGTCTTCCCCTGGCTGCTGGCCGCAATCCTGAAGGAACACGAAAAATCAGCCATCGATCTGATCCTGGTCCCGGGCGACCTGGTATACGGAGCGGTCAACGCGCGTCTGGAAATCGCAGCCTGGATAGAGGTGATGCGGACCGTCTATGATGCCGGTATCGCGGTCTACCCGGTACGCGGCAACCACGATATCGGTTGCGACTCGTCCTGCTGGAACGAATTTTTTTCCGGCTCCCGCGCCCTACCGGACGACGGACCCCGGGACGAGAAGGGCCTGACCTACTCCTTCTCCCACAAGAACGCCTTTTTCATCGGCTTCGACAACTACTTCAGTCAAAAGGTGAATGTGAACTGGATTCAGGGCAAGCTCGACGCCAATACCCTTCCGCACGTCTTCGTCTTTTCGCACGAGCCCGCGTTCGCCGCCTACCACTCCGACTGTTTAGACGACTTCGCCGAGGAGCGCGACCGCTTCTGGGCCGCGCTGGGAGGGGCTGGATCGCGGGTCTATTTCTGCGGCCATGACCATTTCTACGACCACGCCCGGGTAACAGACGGGGACCGCGACTCGAGCAACGATATCCACCAGTTCATCGTGGGAACCGGCGGCGGCCCCTTGCATAGCTTCGTACCGCCCTATCCCGGAGACAATAGCGGCATGATTCTGCAGCAGGTCGACCATGCCGAAGCCTACGGGTACGTCCTGGTCGAGATCGACGACGTAAAGGTGAGCCTGACCTGGATGGCGCTGGCAACCGGCGCGTGCGACTCCTGGTCTTACCGGGTCAAGCGCTGAACCTACCCTGCTAACGGACGATACCAAGCAGCGAGCGAGGACATTATCAAAATCCACATCGCAACTGTAACAACACTATTACGTGCAACTCGCCCAAGAGTTTGAGAGCTGCCCCACGGCCCGTCCCGCCCGCCGCACCCCCCGTCTATGTTGATTATTGGTTTAAGGGCCGACGATATTACCGGGATCGGCCCTGCCCACCGCGCCACGCCGATCTCCATCCGGTAGTAGATTGAAGGCCGCCCAATCGGTTGGATCGCGCCGCCCGCCGCGCCCTCGGAGCGTTCGTATCTGTTTCGGCGAATACCTCAATCGAGTCAAATGCGTGTTATAGTAAGGTCCACGATGCAGGAACCAAATATCGATCCGCAAGAACTCTCGAAGTTGGCTCAAACCAAAATGCCCTTTGGCAAGTACCAAGGACGTTTCCTCGTAGACTTACCCGAACCGTACCTTGTCTGGTTTCGTAAACAGGGATTTCCCAAGGGTAAGCTCGGTAGACAGCTAGAAGCCATGTACGAGATAAAACTCAACGGGCTGGAGAGTCTGGTACGTCCTTTGGTACAACGTTAGCTGCA
>JAFGIB010000010.1 GCA_016929805.1 Deltaproteobacteria bacterium
AAGGACTAGACCCACTTCAGGTTGAACAGATTCTTCTGGCGCCCATATTCGGGCCAGGTTCGTATCGAGCTGGTTTCGCGAAACCGCGGTAATAGCAGGAAAAAACCATCCCGGGTTGATTTTTTCGCAACCTTTGAGCGCGCTGACCAATACGATTATATCCCAGCGTTTCCCCGGCACTTTTTGAGAAGTCACCGCGTCGTCCGATGGCAACGTAAAGTCGTTACCTTTACAAACGAATCAGCATTCGACGCCTTTTTTTGACAGAGAATGACTAGATTCTGAAAGACCGGTCTCATCGACAACGGTGTACTTTTGTTGCATAATTGTGATTTTAGTCGGTTTTTTCCTATCCTTAGTGGCTCGGGGATAGGATGGCAGCGTGAATCGTGAAAATAGATACGACCTATATTACTCTAGTTTTTCTCTCTATCTGTGTAGCTTGTACCTCATCGAACAGCGGCCCTACTGCGAACGCCGGTACTGACACTATCGCCCAGCCCGAGGCGGGTCCTCTCGATCCGATTAACGAAAGCGGTATTGTTATAGATGGATCAGGAGCCGTAGGAGGTACGACTGTCTCTCAAGCGGGCTCAGGCGGCCTGGCCGATGCACGTCAATCCATTTCGACCGGGGGGAAAGACGATTCGAGTGTGGTCGTTCCCGAAAGCGGGAAAGACTCCGGTGAAACCCTTCGACCAGAGGCTGGGTCCACCGGCGACGGGAGCACGGGAAATGACGCTTCCCTGGGTGATGCAAGCTCTTCCGTGGCTACCTTACCCGCGGTCACGAGTGTGGATACCGCTGGGCCGTTTAGAACGACGCAAGCGCTAAACACGGGACCGAGCCGAACCAGCGGACTCTTTTACCCGACCGAACTCGGTATAGATGGTCTTAAGCATCCCGTTTTCGTTTGGGGCTGCGGCGGCATGTCCAGCCCGGCGAATTACATCGATGTGCTCGCGCAAATCGCCTCACACGGCTTTGTCGTGATCGGCGAGGTGTCGGCAATCGGAGATAACGGAGTACCGCTCGTCGCCTGTATCGATTGGATCATTAACGAAAATAACCGAGCGCAAAGCGTATTTTTCCAAAAGGTTGATACGGGCAAGATCGCCTTGGGCGGCCACTCGATCGGTTCGGTCAATTCGTTCCTGGTGGCTACCGATCCGCGTTTGACCACGACTATTCACGTCGCCGGAGGCTCTCTGGATAATATAAATGATCCTAACGCTGAGACCACCGGTAAAGGTGGTAAGAGCTTGATACATCCGGTCGCGTATATCTGTTCGGAAAACGACATGTTCGGCAACGTAGAAAAAACCGAGAAAGACTACGCCAACACGACGGTTCCCGCGTTTATGACCATCATGTCCGGTACGGAACACATCGGCGCGGCCCGAGCGGGACTTCCCGTGATGACCGGTTGGCTTCGCTGGCACCTGGGTGGCGAGACCGAACGGCGCGCCATGTTTCTCGAACCGGCGGGCGAGTTTTGTACCGGGATTTACGTCTCAAAGAACAAGAATTGGTAATAAAGCGAGACTGTCCGTGGATTATTCGGATTCGAAATCAAGGAAAGACCGAAGCCTTACGCAATAGTCTTGATTTTAACGTAGTTGAAACGGCGTGAAAAGTGTTTGAGCGAGAGCCGATGGAATAGTTGAATACCGGATATACAGTCATCTTTTATGAAGAAAATGAATCTGTTAGAGAGGAAGGGCACATGAACGGCGAAAAAACACGTAAAAAAGACCCCGTAGAAGAATGGACCTTTAGTTGTCTATTGCTAACCGCAATAGTGATTATAAATCTCGGGTGCGAATCGGATTCGGACCAAAGCCAAGTGCCGGATAATAACTCTTTGGGGGGAACTCAACAAATCGTTTCGGGAAACGGCGCGACGGCGAGCGGAGGAATTCCCGCAACGGAAACCGGCAGCGGGGCGAGCGGTTCCGCTGTAAGCGGCGGCGGTGCGCCACCTTCGGGAGGTTCCGGGGCAAATGGCGGAACGTCCGGTGGTGGTGTCGGAGGTAGCGGCGGTATCGCTCCAGGGCAAAGCGGGGGAACCGGTACGGCCGGGACCGACTCGGGAACAGGCGGAACCGGAATAGCCGGAACGGCA
The DNA here is from genome assembly GCA_016929805.1 of Deltaproteobacteria bacterium. Classification (GTDB taxonomy): domain Bacteria; phylum Myxococcota_A; class Polyangia; order Polyangiales; family JAFGIB01; genus JAFGIB01. Next base: position 2,126 of record JAFGIB010000010.1, read on the forward strand.
GGAAGCGATGGGGGTACGTCCGGCTCCGGTGGGACTGACGCGGTTGGCGGCGACGGCGGCACAACGACGAGCACCGGCCCGACGCTACCGGAGATCAGCGATCCGGGTAGAGAGGGACCCTTTGGCGTAATAGTCGTCAACACTGCAAGCGGCTTGTCGACGCATTCGTTATTTGTTCCGGACGACGTTGGGCTTAACGGCAAGAATCCCGCGGTGGTGTGGACCTGCGGTAATGGTGGGACGACGGCGATATACGCTTCGTTTCTCGATCACCTCGCTTCGCACGGTTTTTTAGTGGTCGCGGATAAAGCCAGCACCTCAGATCGAATGGCCGAAGTCGCTTCACAAGAAAGCGCGGTAGAATGGATACTCGCCGAGAATGCGAAGCAAGGCGGCGAGTTTTTCGAGAGAATCGATATCGACAATATAGCGGTGATGGGCCATTCGCTCGGCTCTCTCGCCAGTTTTGCGACCGCGGCTAATAATGCGCACATTGCGACAAGCATACATTATTCGGGAGGGCTCACGAATAACCCGGTAGGATTCGACCAGTCCTGGCTGGCAAACATGACCAAGCCCGCGGCTTTTCTATGTGGAGGAGCTGATGGCACGGCGGGACCGTCCTGCGCATTGGATTTTGAGCAAGCCCCCCCTGATTTACCTGTATTCTATGGCGTGCTCGCGGGCGCTACCCATATCGGCCCCTTTATGGGAACCCCGCGTGCGGGCGAGTACGGTCGAGCGGGTGTCGCCTGGCTGCGATGGCAGCTAGCGGACGACCCGGCATTCGAAAGCTGGTTTGTCGGACCGAACTGCGTACTATGTACTATCCCGTGGTCCGCGCAGCAGCGCAATCTGCCGTAGCGGATCTTATCGTTGTAAAAAAATTCCGTCGGCGTAAACCGCTTCGCTCGAAAAAAATTATCAAAAAATCAACCCCGGATGGTTCTTCCCGGATGGTTCTTCCCGGGATGGTTTTTCGGGATAGTTTTTCGATATTGGGGCGAGAGCGCGAAGCGCCTGATTAAAAACCGCCGGGCAAAGGGAAAAGCCCAAAATAAAATTTTCAATGAAACCAGAGCGCCGCTGACAAGCCAGTGGGTCTTGGTCTTGTTGCCATGCGCCGCTTTCCACACGGTTTCCGCAACCCGCGCGGGCTCGAGGTTCACTCCCATGGTCTTAACGCTGTACGATCGCTCATCGGTGCGCGTTACCATCCCGGTTTTGACGTAAGGAGCGAGAATATCGCTGACGCGGATATCGTGCCGCCGTAACTCGATGTCCAAGGCCTCGGTCAGCGCGCTCACCGCGTGCTTGGTCGCAGAGTAAACCGCCAATTCCGGAATCCCGTAGATCGTCGAGCTCGACGACATGGTGATAATCCGGGCGCCCGTCGTCTCTTTTAAAAGTTGTAGCGAAGCGTCTATACAATTGAGAACGCCGGTGAAATTGACGGCCACGATGCGCTGCTGATCCGCGATGTCGATGGACTCGTTCAATCCCATTCTCGCGATTCCGGCGTTGTTGAACAGCACGTCAAGCCTATTGTCGGCGGCCTGCGCAAAGCGACTGACGGCGTTGCGTACGCCGTCGATGTCCGTCACGTCGACGACTTGAAGACAACTGTTGTCCTTACCGATTTCGCTCTGCAAAGAGCGCAGCGCTTGCTCGTCGATGTCGAATATCCCCACGAACCAGCCTCTATTTGCGAACAACAAGGCCGTCTCTCTTCCAATACCCGCGCCGGCGCCCGTAACGATAATCGTCTTCTGTCGCTCCAATGTTCTTATTCCTCAGGGTCTATGGCTGATCTTATAGGTAGTCGATGGCGCGCCGAGTCTGCTCGGTAACGCGGTGAAGCTCGGGCGATAAGGAGACTTTATAGACATGCGGATTCATCAAACGCCGCGTGGTGGGATCAAGTTTTTTGATCTCTCGTTTCATATATTTTCTCACCTCTTCGAGAGAGGGAAACTCGAGCTGAACCCTTCCGTTCTTTACCACGAGCAGAAGCATGGTCTCGGCGCGCGAAATGCTATCATAGCTCTTGCGCTGATTATCGGATAGTGGGTGAACTCCAACGATACCCTTTGAAAAATCATGAGTTACGCCCTCTAGTTCGATAATATCCGCTATAAATTCCTGTTGCCGGTTGTGCAATCGGAACACTTGCTTGGGCCCCGGCAGGGTCATCTTTTGCAGTTCCTCGGTGAGCTTGATCCGCATGAGCCAGCGCGGCCCGTTTTTTCCGTTTTCGCGCAACGCGTTCAGCTTATAAACACCGGAAAGCGCGGATTCGCCATCGGCGCTGATCAAATTCGTCCCGACTCCATACCCGTCTATTTTGGTCGTCTGTGCATTTAAGCTCTGAATCACGTACTCGTCGAGGTCTCCAGAACAGATGATCTTGGTTTCCACCAGGCCGGCGTCATCCAGCATGGTGCGCGCAACATTGGATAGATAAGCCAAATCGCCGCTGTCGATGCGAACACCCCGAAGCAGGTGTCCTCTTTGTTTCATTTCCAGACCGACTTTTATCGCGTTCGGCAACCCGGATTCGATCACGTTGTAGGTATCCAAAAGAAGAACGGTGTTATCAGGATAGTCCTCGGCGAAGCGCCTGAACGCGGCAAGCTCGCTTTCGAATGCAAGCACATACGAGTGCGCATGCGTGCCTCTAACCGGAATCGCGAAGCGCTTGCCCGCTAGAAGATTGGACGTCGCCGCGCAACCGCCGATATAAGCCGCGCGCGAGGCGCTCAGCGCACCGTCGATTCCTTGGGCGCGCCTGAGGCCGAATTCGATCACGTTATCCTCGCCCGCTTCCTGGCAGACGCGCGCCGCCTTGGTCGCGATCAGGCTCTGGAAATTAATGGTATTGAGCAAAACGCTTTCCAGTAGCTGGCACTCCTCGAGTGGGCCTTGGACGCGCATAACCGGCTCCAAGGGAAAGACGGGAGTCCCCTCCGGGGGCGCGTAGATATCGCCGGTAAAGCGCAGCTTCATTAGATGCTGTATAAAATCGTCGGTAAACACGCCGAGCGACTTGAGATAGTCAATGTCGTCGCTGTAAAACTGAAAGCTCTCGATAAATCGAATAAGATCTTCCAGCCCCGCGAAGATCGTGTAGCCGCCTTTGAAGGGATTCCTTCGAAAAAAATAGTCGAAGCAAGCGTAGCGGCGATGTATCGACGCCTTATGGTACGCTTGAGCCATGGTCAATTCGTAGAAATCGTTAAAAAGCAGAGAAGGCGGTCCGAGCACGGCTCTACTCCGTGTGCCGCGACAATTCGCTCGAATCGACGCGTTTCGCCCCCGCTCGCAGCATCGCGCTCCACGCGGCGGCAAGTGACCCGTCTAGGTCGATTCCGCGACACGCGTCTGCAACAACAGATACAGAAAATCCGAGTCGCCTCGCGTCGAGGACCGAATAAAGAACGCAAAAATCCGTGGCCAGCCCGGCGAAGTAAAGCCGTTCGATGCCGCGCTCTCTGAGATACCCGGCGAGACCGGTCGCTGTCTTTTGGTCGTTCTCGTAAAAAGCGGAATACGAATCGATATCGCGACGAAACCCCTTGCGTAAAAGAAGCTCAAAACGCGCGACGTCAAGCTCGGGGTGCATCTCGGCTCCCCTGCTTGCCTGCACGCAATGATCGGGCCAAAGCACCTGTTTTCCATAGGGCGCCTCGATGACGTCATAGGGCTTCTTTCCCGGATAAAGCGAGGCGAAGGACGCGTGGTCAGCGGGATGCCAATCCTGCGTAGCGACGATATGCTCGAATTGCATCGAACAGCGATTGATCACCTTGACCACCTCGCCGCCCCTCGGCACCTCCAACGCTCCTGCTTCACAGAAATCAAGCTGAACGTCAACGACAATCAGCGTTCCCTTTATCGTCATATTCATTACCCATATCGCGATAACACTCGCTCGATCCAGGTTCAAACAATCCGACTTATATCTAAACGAACGAGCGCCGCGATGCAATGACTGTCTCTTTTTTAGGGAAAACCTTTTTTAAATCGACTAAAATACGCCGGGAATCAACCCCCCGCACTCGGGACACGCTCCCTTTTTAAGGCGACAATCAACCTCGTATCCTCGTCTGTTAATAACAGGCTTCCAACATTGCGGACAGCGCGTCGGAGTTGTTTCACCCGAAACGTTCCCCAAATAGATATATCGCAATCCAGCCTCTTCCCCGAATCGGTACGCCCTCAGCAGCGATTCCATCGGCGTCGGTTGCGAGTCCATAAGCTGAAAATCCGGATGAAACCGGCTGATGTGCCAAGGTATGTTTCCATCCACGCTCGCGATGAATCTCGCTATCTCAGCCAGGTTCTCATCATCGTCGTTCTCTCCCGGAATCACCAGCGTGGTAACCTCCAGCCAAACCCCCATCTCTTTCATCGAACGGATGGTTGCCAGCACCGGCTTGAGCTTGGCTTTACAATTCCTCTTGTAGAACTCGTCGCTGAAGGATTTGAGATCGACGTTCGCAGCGTCCAGATAGGGTCGGATCGCCGAAAGCGCTTCACGCGACATGTAGCCGTTGGTTACAAAAATATTCGCGAGCCCCCGTTCCCGGCTAAGCACGGCGGTATCGTAAGCGTATTCGAAAAAAACCGTGGGTTCCGTGTACGTATACGAAATGCTCCGGCAACCTTTCCGAAGCGCCTCGTCCACGATTTGTTCCGGCGTCATTTTTCGCCCGTAAACGTTCGAACTATCCTCTTTTGTGAGCTGAGAAATCTGCCAGTTTTGACAAAATCCACAGCGAAAATTGCATCCCAGGGTGGCAATTGAAAAAGAGGAGCTGCCTGGTAAGAAATGATAAAGGGGCTTTTTCTCGATGGGATCGACATTAGCCGCAATGACCTCTCCGTACACATGGGTGACGAGACGACCGTCGCGGTTTTCCCTAACGCCGCAAAAGCCGAATTCTCCTTCCGCCACCCGGCAGTGATGACTGCAGAGCCGGCAGTGCAGCTTGCCGTCGTGGGTCTTTCTATATAATATCGCATCGCGAACCATGGTGAATCCTACCTGCTAGAAACGAGACCATCAGGAAGCGCCTCGGCCTTTTATATCAATGACGCAAAATCAAATCGAGTCAATCGCCCGGTTTTTCGTCTATTTTTCGCGAAGCGGTTTACACGGATGTAGTTTTTGCAACGTTAAGGCAACCATTCGGCGCGTCCCCGAGTTGCACCGAGGCTATATACGGAAACGACCGGTTGAGCTCAAGACGAAAGGCGGTCTCTGTGTTTGAAATACTTCATCGTAATGCCCGCGTAGCGGTTATTATTTTTCTATCTATCGGCTTTGGTTTGGGATGCGAAACAAACGATGATCGGACCGGATCGCGGCTCAACGACGCGGGTCAAACGGGTGACAATGACGGGAAGATCGGTGACGACTCCGACATTCTCGAAGCTTGCGAACCGGCTTGCTCCGAGTGCTTAACCGGTCGAGCCGCCGAGCTGTTCGATTGGCGAAGCGTGCCTACCTTCGATATTGTTTTACCTGAGCGTCGCTGGGCTTATTTACAGGAACACGCCTTGGATGAAGAGTTCGAACCCGCGTGTATAAGCTTCGAAGGTCAGTCGGTGGGAAAAGTAGGCGTCAGATTTAAGGGCTCCTACGGGACGTTAATTCCCTGCATCGACGCGCAAGGCAAGCTTATCTGCGACAAACTGAGCATGAAGGTAAAATTCAATGAGGTCGACGCCGAGCGGCGTTTTTATGAGCTCAAACGGCTTAATTTTCACTCGATGATCAACGATTTTACCAAGCTGCATGAACGGCTCGCCTATGACCTGTTCCGGGATATGGGCATCTTCTCTCCTAGAAGCGCTTGGGCGGTGTTAACCGTGAATGGGGAGTCATACGGGCTATTTTCGATGGTTGAGCAGGTAGACGGACGCTTTATCGCTGATCGCTGGCCGCAGGAGCCCGACGGCGACCTGTATAAAGAAGCGTGGCCCGGCGCGTCCAGCGAGATTAGTTATTATGAAAATAAGCTCGCGACCGATGCCGAGGATAGCTCACCGGAAGCCTTTGCCCGTTTTTCATCGGCGATAATCGACTCGGAACCCCAAGAGCTCGGGACCGAGTTGGCCAAGTGGACCGCCCCTGAATATCTCGCGCGCTACCTGGCCGTGGATGACGCCATCGCCGATGTCGACGGCATTACGGCTTATTACGTCAGCGAAGATGAGAGTTGGTCGGGCAATCATAACTTCTATTTCTATAAAGAGCGAAAGCGAGACTTTTTCTGGATGATTCCCTGGGACATGGACTCCACCTTCAACCTATGGCCTGATTTCAGCCGCATACCTCACTGGAGCGTTGTTCCCGAGGATTGCTCGCAAACCTACCCGGTTTGGGACGGCGCCAATGATCTACTTGCTCCCGGCTGTGATCGTTTCTTTCAGGCGATCAGCGCCGGTAGCCAAGACTATTACGAAGCGATAGATTCGCTGCTTTCCGGACCCTTCTCCGAGGAGTCTATGCTCGCTAAGATCGACAAGTTAGCGAGCTTTATCGCCGATGCGGTTGCCGCGGAACCGCCGGAAAAAAGCAAGGGCGTGACCACGTGGAAACAGGAGGTCGCTCATTTAAAACGGGATATCCCGAGACTTCGCCAACGACTCGAATTCTTGCGGGACGGCAAGTCCGTGACTCCCTTCGGCCTCGACGCGTTTCGGGTGAATGGTTTTGAGGAAACGGACGACTTGGGTTTCTCCATGGGAAGCATGCTCTATTCAAACGCCGATACCACGGTGTCGCTTTCGATCACTCGGGAGAACGCCTTGGAAGGTCAAAGGAGCGCGAGAATCGACTTCGAGTTTCGCGACAGCGAGGATGCGTGGGACCAGTGGCTTGACCTATCGATGACATTTATTCAAGGTACTGTCGACGTCAGGAAGATGACGGGCATGCGTTTCTGGGCCAGGAGCGACCGCGTTCGTAACCTTCGGTTTGATTTAGTTAGTCCCGCCAATAGCGCCGCGAGCCTGGGGGTTAAAAAGGGCTGGTATTGCAGGGTCGAGCCTGATGCGTCGCGGATCGAAGTGCGTTTTGCTCAGGCGGAAGTGGCCGACTGGGTGGTCAGTCGAGGGATCGATCCCAATGATCCGCTCGAGGAGGTGCTTCGATCGGTGTCAGGGATCAGCGTGCAGCCCTCGTGCATGGGCCAAATCAACGGTTTCCTGGGTAGTGACGCCGTAGATAAAGGCTTCCTTGAAATCGACGCCGTCGAGCTTTTTACGGAGTGAAACCCTCCGCCAAAACTTAGGGCTCTCCGCAAAACAAACCCTAACGTTGCGAACGCGTCCCCTGACGCCCTGCTCTCCCGCCGTACGCGTTTTTTACATCGGACGGAAACCCCGGTTGTTTCCCAAAATCCGTCGCGATAAAACTTTTTTGAGAACGAATCGATGCGATCAGGTATTGCGCCGTGGAGGTCTACCCTTTACCGACAAGCGGGGAGCTTTCGTACCGTTTTGTACAGAGAGTAAGAGATATGGGGAAGGCGAGGGAAGACCGGTAAATTATGCGACCTATGAATATAAAGATTTATGCAAGCCGCCGTTTTAATAGGTATAGCCTTGACGAATAAGAATTGCGAAGCGGCTCGTTGGACCTCAGCCGAACATATCGATGCTCCTACCCTAATCGGCGTTAGATATCGGTCGTCCATTTTGCTCCGCTGTGGGAAGAATTTGGAAGTTTAGGGATGAAAGAAAAACAGCATCCGGGATCAGCCGGAAAACCGAGATATATCGCCGATAGATACCGAGTGCAAAAACGGTTGGGTATGGGCGGGATAGCCGAGGTTTATCACGTGGTTGACGAGGTAACCAACAGAGCCTTGGCGCTGAAGCTTCTGTTTCAGGAAGCCTCGCAAAAGCAACACTTAGCCGCCCTGTTTGAGCGCGAGTTTCACACCTTAGCGCAGTTGGCGCACCCGCGCATCATCGAGGTGTACGACTATGGAGTCCATTCGGATCGCGCCTATTATACCATGGAGCTGTTGGCCGGATCCGATCTAAAAAAGCTGGTTCCCATCGAGTGGCGGCACGCCTGTCGCCTGCTACGCGACGTCGCTCTATCGCTGACGCTGATTCATTCGCGCCGGCTGCTTCACCGAGACATCAGCGCGCGTAACGTTCGTTGCGATAAAGATGGACGGGCTAAATTGATCGATTTCGGCGCGTTGTCGCCTCTCGGCGCAACGGCCAAGCTGGTGGGCACGGCCGCCTTTATCGCGCCCGAGGCATTCAACCATCAACACCTGGACCAACGCACGGATTTATATTCTTTAGGCGCGCTGGCCTATCTGCTGATAACCGGTAGATACGCGTATCGCGCCCACTATGTCAGACATCTAAAGGACGCCTGGCGCTCGCGGCCGCCTTCCGTGATTGAGCTGAAGCCGGAGGTTCCCAGGCCGCTCAGCGACCTGGTGATGTCGCTCTTGAGCCTGGACCGAATGGCGAGACCGGTCTACGCCTCGGATGTGGTGGAGATGTTGACCGCATACGCCGGGCTCGAGCCGGATGATACGGTCGAGATAAAACAAGCGTATCTGGCCACGCCGCGTCTGGTGGGTCGCGATGCCGTGGTAACGGAGCTACTTAAACGTATACTTAGGCTATTCGGCTGTCGCGGAGGGCATACGTTGTTATTCGAAGGACCCAGCGGCATGGGTCGAAGCCGGCTGTTGGCCGAGTTGGTCTTAGAAAGCAAGGTGGTCGGTACAACGGTTTTATCTACCGGTTCTGAAGCCGCTCTTCTCGGTCCGTACGGCGTCGCCCTGGAGCTAACGGAGCAGTTGTTCGATACGGCTTACGATCTCGCGTCAGAAGCGATCAGGCCCAATCTGGCGCTATTGACGCGAGCATTTCCCAACTTGGCTTCTCTAATAAACACGCGAGCCCAGAATCGGACCGTCGACACCATTGGTTTCGATACCAAGTCACAAGAACTTAAGGAAAACGGTGTCGAATTCTCGAATCCAGGCGAGGCGAAGAGAGTCGAACGCTTGGCTTTCGCGCGGCCCGGGAGCAAAAGCGACGATGCTCTGCTCCGCCCGCAAATTCAAAAAGCACTACTTGATCTCTTTTTAGAGGTCGGACGAAGCCGTCAGCTCGTGATCGCGATCGACGACTTTCATCTCGTGGACGAGCCCTCGGCCGCGCTGCTTTCCTCGCTGGCTTTGGAGACAAGAGCGCGTTCGCTCATGGTCGCGGTTAGCGCCGAACAGGACAAGATACCGAGCGCGTCCGCGGCGTATCAAACGTTGTTACGGATAGCGCATCGTATCGAGGTCGGGCCGCTCGACCAAAACGCGGTAAACTGTCTGCTCCGCTCGATCTTTGGGGATACGGCTAACATGCAGATGTTCGCGAAACGCATCTACGAGATATCCAGAGGCAATCCCCGGGCCGTGCTACAGCTCGCTCAACACTTGATCGACCAGGGAGTGATACGCTACAGTTCAGGGGCTTGGACGATTCCAAGTCTGATCGATACGAAGGATCTACCCGCCAGTTTGTTAGACGCGCTTCGCTCCAAGGTCGGCCGGCTCGATGCGGAGGCGTTAGGGCTTGTCGCGACCCTGGCGTTGAGTAGCGAGCGTAACTTTTCCTTCGAGGAGTGCTTGTTGCTCTCGGAAAGCGCGGATGCGGCTCGGCTCACCAAGCAGCTCAACTCGCTGGTGGCATCTGAAGTGCTGGTCACCGACGGTCGCTTCTATTCTTTTGGTCAAGAGGCTTTTAAAACGGTATTAGCCGAAGGGCTCAACGAGGCGACCGCCCGTGGCGCTCACGTGAAGCTGGCGAAGTTGTTTCAACAACGCGATCGAATCGATTTCCGCGTCGTTCAGCACCTTATAAAAGCCGGGAAACACCATGACGCACTTGATCTGTTGATCGAGCATATTGAAACCACGCTGAAAAAGGTCAATGAAAAACGCGAGGCGCAACTCGATTATATTCGGTCGCTTGCCCAAGGTTGGTCAGAAACCATCGCGGACGCGATGCACTTCGTAGAACAGTTAAATCGGCCGAGAAGGCAACGCGATCTGATCAACTATTTTGCCGTCCGGATGTGCTCGGCGATTGGTCTGGTAAAAAAAGATGATTTTAGGTCTGTTATTCATCGACTCGTATACGACAGCGGTCTCGATATCTACCACGAGATCGATAATCAGCTCCGGGCGCGGACGGGACACTTGTCCGGTGGGCAAGCCGATTTAGAACCGGACCAACCGAACGACCCGGAAGAGATAGCCAAACAGCGTCTTGATGCCGCTATAAAGCTAGCGACACAACGCTACGAAAATACCGATCCCTTGATGCGAGGGTTCTCTCCCAGCGAGGCGATACAGCTATTGCCCGGGGCAGTTATGGCAGCCGCGGCTTTATCCTCGACATCTATTGACTATTCCGTGTTGGAGATGCTGCCGTCGTTGCAACCGCTCTTTCCCTTATCGCCGACCATGAAGGTGCTACAAGAACACGTACGAGCGGTTGGTTATATCGTGGGTGCTTCTTACGACAATGCCAGGGAAAAGTATCTTTCTCTTTTACAATGGGTCGCTGGACCCGCCAGCGCGCGGATGGATCAAGCCTACCGGGAGTATATGCGTTGCTCCTTCAACTTCGCGGTTGGGCTTATCGAAACTATAGGAATTCCGACCGCGCTGGAAAGAGCCGAAGCCATCGACCAGCATCCGATATATCAAGTCAATGCCTGGCTGGTTCGTTTTCTTTATTACTTACGCCAGGGGGATTTTCTAAAAACCCAAAAGTGCCGACAGACCCTCGAACTACTACAGCTTCAACACGGCCCCGCCCAAATGTTCGAGGCAATACACTGGTTTCCGGCGTTAACGACCTACGCCATATATGATGACCTGACCGGCGTAAATCAGGCGATGAACGAGATCGAAAAGATGGCCCGGCGCTTTGAAAGTTGGGTTCCTATTGCTCGCTACGCCCGTGGTGAACACTATCGCATTCGAGGAGAATACGCTAGGGCTTTAGAGGACCTGGATGAAGCTCTCAACCAAACCACGCCGGCTCGAGACGTGATTTGGGCCTATGCGGCATGCGCGCGCCTTAAGATACTCGCTGAACTGGATCGACTAACCGAGGCGCACGCGTTGGCGCTCGAATATCTAAAACAGGCGGAACAAGCCGAGTTAAATATCGTTTTAGATCAGATACTATTGCCACTAGCGATCATCGAGGCAAGACTCGGTCAGGAAGAATCGGCGGAAAAGCGGGTCGAGCGAACCATCGCGATCTGGAACGATCTCGGCGCTTCAAGTATTCTATTGGGTTGGGCCTTTGAGACCGGAGCACGGGTGGCGATATACGCTGATCGCCCTAGTAAATTCAGGAAATACGCCAAACTTTGTCGAGAGCGGTACCGGGCGGGGGAACATCCGTTACTCACCGCTAGATATAGTAAATTAACCGAAGACGCGCGATTGGCCTATCTCGGCGTGTCGCCGGAAACAAAGAAAGCCTCGGAGCTGACCGTCGCGCTGTCGCGCGGCGGCGATCTCGCGTCCGGCTTGCAGGACTATCTAGCGAAATACCAGGGGGAGCAGGAGCTTTATCAGGGCGCGTTGGACCTGATGATCAAGCGTACCGGCAGCAGCGAAGGGTATCTGTTTATCGCGACAAATAGCGCGCTCAAGTTGGTCGTACAAATCTCCGTACAACCGCCTCCCGAACGGCTCGTAGAAAGCCTACAGGCCTCTTTTATAAAAATGGTCGAAGCCGACGGGGAGCCGGAAATCAGCGAAACGGTAACGGGAACCGCGAGCGAAACCGATGACTGGCCGAACGTGATCACGGAAGTCGATTTGGTCGATAGGAGATTTCTCTCGGCTGAGGTCGACGGCCGACGCGTGCCGCTGGGCGCTGTTATCTTGAGGTATGAGCGGCAGTCTTATGATCGCGTAGAGCAAGCGTTTTTTGACGCGATCGCGTCATGTCTCTATCGCAGAACGCGCAAGCTAAGCCAGACGGACCACGATCAGAGCTTGCAAGCCGAACCGCTTGTCGACCAAAGCAGATACCAAATCGAGAAACTGCTGGGCGAGGGCGGCATGGCTTCGGTCTACGAAATACGGGACCGAGAGACCGGCAAGCGACTGGCTCTTAAAAGAGCGCGAGTAGTCGGCTCGACCGATATTGACACGCGACGGAACAAGCTAGAGAACAGTCTGCGCCGTGAGTACCAAATGCTTAAGTCGCTGGCCCATCCCCGTATCGTGGAAGTGTTCGATTTCGGCGTCGACCAGGAGGGACCCTACTACACCATGGAGCTTTTAGAGGGTACGAGCCTCAGGCAGATGGCGCCGCTTCAATGGAAAGAAGCCTGCCCAGTGCTCAGGGATCTCGCCTCGGCGTTGGCTTTTCTACACGCGCGCAGGTTGTTACACCGGGATGTATCGCCGAGAAACATCGGAATGACGGCTGATAACCATATCAAGTTGATGGACTTCGGGACCACGGCGCCGATGGGTATTGCGACCGATCGCGTGGGAACCCCGCCCTTTATTCCACCGGAAGTGGTCTACCGGCAGAAACTCGACCATCGCTCGGACCTGTATTCATTCGGCGCGCTCGCTTATTGGTTGTTGACCGGCCGGCATGCGTATCCAGCACGCAATATCGATGAATTAAAAAACCTTTGGGGCGCGCGCCCCCAGTCTGTTTCGGAACTGGTTTCAAAGCTCGAAACGCTGGATCTGATTCCCGAGACATTGAATCAATTGGTCATGTCTTTACTGAGTATAGACCCGTTGGCCAGGCCCCCCAGCGCGGCCGAAGTGCTGGAGCGCTTGAGCGCGATTGCCTCTATGCCGGTCGATGAGCAGTTGTCGGTACCGCAAGCCTACTTGACCACGCCGACCTTGGTAGGCCGGCAGTGGGAGTTGCTCAACTTACGCAAACAGGTGATTCGCTGCATACGCCATCGAGGCGGGGCGGTTTTGATACATGGCGCCTCGGGTCTGGGGCGGTCCAGGCTCTTGGACGCGTGCGTGATGGAAGCCAAGCTCGCGGGAATGATCGTCTTAAAGGCCGAGACCAGAAGCGCCGGACGGAGCGATTACGCGGTCGTAAAAACGCTGGCTCGACAGCTTATGGAAGAGATACCCGATATCGCTCGAAGCGCCGCCACGCCTTATCTATCTAGATTAACACGAATCGTGCCCGGGCTCGCGGATTCGGCGGGACGCGGAGCGGGTTTAGTCGACATGGAGCCGAGATTGGATGGCGATTCTTCACAGCAACCTGCGACATTGCGCGAGCTTAGGCCGCAGATTCAAGTTGCGCTTCGCGAATGGATAGTGGAAATCGGCAGCCAGCGAGCGATCATGCTGGCGGTCGATGATCTCCATCTCACGGACGAGCCATCGGCGGCTTTTTTGGCGCTGCTCGCGCAGGTGATCGCGGATAAGCGCGTGCTGGTGGTCGCCACCACGGTCAGTAGCACTCAATCGCTTCCTTCCGCTACCGCGATCGATATTATCCGAGAAGCCGGTACTCCCATAGAAATCAAAGAGCTCAACCTGGAAGCCACCCAACAGTTGCTGGGTTCCTTGTTCGGACAAGCGAGTAACGTGCGCCTGCTCGCCGATAGGCTTTACGGTTTATCACAAGGCAATCCGGGCGTGGTCATGCAACTCGCTCAACACCTTGTTGACACTCAGGTGATTCGCTACCAGGGAGGAACGTGGAAGCTGCCGGCGCAAATGGACGGTACCGATCTACCGAGCAGTTTGAAAGAGACATATAAAGCGCGCATTTTGAAACTCGATCCGGACGCTCTTCAACTGGCCCAAACCATGGCCTTGAGCCCGGAGCAGAGCTTCATCTTCGAGGAATGTCTTATGCTAACCGAGCACCGGGACGCCGACAGGACGGCGGTCACCCTGGACGAATTGGTGGCTTTTGAGGTCATCGGCAGCGACGGCGAACGGTTTACTTCGAGTTACCGAGGCTGGGTTTCGGTGCTACAGGAGCAAATGGACAAGGCCGCTGGACGCGAGGGGCATCGCAGGCTCGCCGAGGTCTTTAGCGCGCGCGACGCGGAGCGGTTCCGGGTTGGATACCACTTGATCCGCGCGTGCGAAGAGGAGCAGGCCATAGATGTTATGCTGGACTTCTGCCGGCAGTCCAGAATGTTGATCCAGCAGAATCCCGAGACCTATAACCAGATATTACTATCCTTGCCGCGCGATTGGTTTCAGACCCTGAGAGTAGCGATCGATCTGGCGAAAAAGAACGGCCGGCCACTCGAGCAGATCTATACGCTGAAGAGCCGGCTCAGCTCCTTAGGCGCGATTATGGGTATGATCGATCGGCATCACACCCAAGATCTATTAGATCGGCTTTATCGCGACTGCGGTCTAGAGCTATATCGCGATCTGAGAGAATCGCCCGGCGAACAACAGCGGTTACAGCAGGCCCTCAAGCTGGCGCAACAGCAGTACGACGCGACGCCCGAATCCGAGCGGGTTCGGGCTCCGATGGATGCGATTCGCGAGCTGGCGACGATCTTGCTTGAAGCCATCAGTCCAACTCTTATTTTTGCCGATTATTCCTTTTGGAAGTCCCTTCCATCGATCAAACCCTTGGCTTCGCTTTCACCGACCCTCGAGATAATCGACAAACTGGCTCAAGCGATCGGCGATGAAATCGGCGGACGCCCCGAGCGCTATTATATCAAAGTCAAAGAGATCATCAAACGGCTAGAACACCCTGATCACGCCGGGTTCGAGGGAGCGCATTACAGCTATCTCCACTACGGTATGGTCTTTGCCATGGGTTATCTCGAAGCGTCCATGGGCAATAAATCGGCGCTCGAGCGGGCCAAAACGCTCGAGACGTCCACCTTGCTTCAGGTAAACGCTTGGCAAATACGCAAGCTATATTATCTATGGCAGGGGACGACGACCGAAGCGATCAATTGCAAAAAGCAGGTTGAAACCCTGCAGATCCGAAACAGCCCGTCGAGGACCTGGTTCGGGCTGGCTTTGCGCGTCGAATTGCGCGCCTATTGCTTGACCGACGACTTATCCAATTTAAAAGATCTGATGGACGAGGTCGAGAAAATGACATCGATCTCTTCAGCCTGGATACCGTCGCGTCACTACGCGCGGGGCGAATACCAGCGAATTCGCGGTGACTACGCCGGCGCTCTCGCTGAGCTAAAAGAGGGATTGCGGCTTTGCGCGCCGGGACACCATCCGTTCTGGGCGGCCATGGCAGACGCGTATCTCAAAACCCTATTGGCTCTGGAAAGGTACGAGCAGGTCCGAAGTCAAGCGCGGGAGTTTATCCAAGCGGCCGAGGTTGAGGATCTCGGATATATGGGCAACTACCTGCGAATGTCGTTGGCCCTCGCTGAAGCTAATTTAAAAGAGAGCGATTCGGCGGTACAAAACGCGGAGGCCGTGGTCGATAGTTTCGAGAAAATGGGCGCCGCCGGGCTGAATCTCGGCTTGGCTTATGAAACGCGCGCTCGCGTGGCCATTCTGATCGACGACGAAGCCGGATTCGAGCACTACGCTCGACTTTGCGCGGACCGGTATCTCGCCGGTGGCAATAGCTCTCTGAGAGCCAAATACGAAAGATTGATGCAAGAAGCCAGGCAAGCCGATCTCGCTGTTCCGCCCGTGCATGACGGGACTCTGCTGCAGGGGCTGGGCTGGGATACAGACAGGATCTACCGAGAAACGCGCGAGAAGCTGGCCGTTTGCCGCGATCTTAAAGAGCGAGCGGATCGCGCTTTGACCATCTTGGCCGACCATTGTGAAGCCGACGGCGGCTATATATTTGCTCTACAAGGCGATGGGCTGCGACTACTATCGAAAAAAAACAAAGGCCCGGCGCCCGAACAGTTGTTCGATATCGTAAGGGTCTATTTGGAGGCCGAGCTGAAGGATTCACCCGAGGCGACGATTACCGTGGCTGATGAAAATGCCGCCCAGGGTAGCAACCCGACGTTCTTTCTGCAGGACGGTACCGTTGTGGAGTTTGTCTTGATTCACGGCTTTCGACAGGACCAGCCGGTTGTGGTCGGAGTGGCCGTGTTAATTCCCGCGCACGCGCACCTGCTCTTGGCCAACCCAACGCTGGTTTTCGCTGTCAACGACGCACTGTTAGAAACAGGCGAAGTCACCTCTCGCATGGCGGCCTAAGAATTTCCCGAGTACGACCGCGCCGGACGGCCGACCGGCCTAACAGCGTGTTTAATTCGTGTCGATCCGATTCCGCGAACTTCTCGAAATAAGGCTGCTATTACCGGGGGTTCGCGAAACCGGCGCGAGACGAACCTGGCCCGAATCCGGGCTCCAGAGTAATCCGTTCGATCTGAGGTGGGTTTAGTTAACGACGACCTGAAAAAGGGGGGGGCTGGGAGACGTCACTGATCGGCTTCGCGGGGGATGCGCAAACCCGTCGGCCGTTCCGGGAGTGTTAGAGCCCTAGAAACTCGATGGCGATACCGCAAAGCAGGACGGTGGCTCCGGCCAGCGCGTGGGTATAGCGTTCGGCGCGACCCAGCCGGACGAAGTTCGTTCCCCATAGCCCCGCCAGCACGATCGACAGCATGGTGGCGATGGTGACCACGCTGAAGACCGTTGCTACCAACACCATGCCGGCGAGGCTGCGCTTGGCCGCCGGATACATCAAGACGGGTATCAGAGGCTCGCAGGGGCCGAAAACGAAGATGGTGAACAGCACCCAAAAGGTGAGCTGCTTGTTTTGCGCGCTCACCGCGTGGTCGTGGGCGTGTGGGTCGACGTCGCCGTCTGCGTGATCGTGGCTCGGATGATCGACGTGGGTATGCGTTTCGGAATGGTCGTGGTGATGGTGGGTATGGCTTTTACCTGGGCCGTCCCCGTGGTGGTGGGCGTATGCCTCGCCATGGCTATGGCCTTGTGCTTCGGAATGACGGCGAGCATCTCCTGCAACGCTTCGATTCGCCTTTTCGGGTCGCGCTCCGCCTTGTAACGCGCATCGGCAGCCAGGTAATCGGGGGTTAGGTTCGCGGGCATATTCGAGACCGTTCCGGGCGCGGCGACGTGATATCGGGCCAAAGCCTCAGAGCCTACCGAACAGCTTGAAAGGTAAATGATATTATCCGGTTTTTCGTAAGCGTTCGGGCCTCAAACAAGTCGGCGGCCAATTCGCCCGTAAAACCGAGCGCGCCCAAAGGGCCGGCGAGGATGGTACTTACTGTACCTGACGGTTGTCGGTGGAAACGTACAAAGCGGAGCGGACGCGAGTCCGCGAAGCTGTACGTTTCCAGCGGCAGTACAAAGGGTCCGAAAGACCCGAGTACGCCGGCCCGACGACGCTGGGATGATTCGAATAGAATCGCCCCAGGGTCGGTGCCGGTTTTAAGGGATGAATTGGCCGTCTTCGTAACCTACATCGATACCCCCCTGAACAGTTACGGTTTTTCGAGGCTATCAGCGAACGCGACGGTGTGATTTCGAATTACTAGGCGCCAATATCTGTTACAACAATTCTTTTTTTCTCCTCTTTCTTTATTTTCTGGTTTTAGAAATTACTCGTCTCAAACCATCGACCTTCGGGACAATGATCATCGCGATTTCTATCGGTCGCTTTACAATACCGACATAATTTTGTGGTTTATCTATTTTAGGAATCATTTAGGAATTGAGAAAAGATCAGCTCCAAACACAAGGCTAGAAAAAACAAAACAGCTATCGTCGCTATATTGTCGAAAAAAAAACGATACCCCGCTCGCCCGATGGAGGATTGTCTATGGTCATCCGCAGTATCAAAAAAGTAATAGTGTTCTTTTATATTTTTTGTATTATAAGCGTCATAAGTTGTTCCGAGGATCCAGGTGGTACAACCTGCACCGCGACCGGAACCGAACCTTGCACCTGCCAGGGGCAGAATGGGCTCGTACCGGGAGTCAAAGCCTGCAACGGAAACCAAGAGTATTGCGATTGCTCGGCGGCCGCGGCCGGAACGGGTGAAGCGCTTCCCACGGGAGGCGGTTTAAGCCCCGATTCGGCGGTCATTATCGACAGCGGAAAGGCGGACGGCGCGGTCGCCGGCAAAGCCGGATCGATAGCCGGAGGCACGGGCGGCGTCGGAGGCTCGACGCCGAGCGGCGGCTCAGGGGGCGAGGCGAGCGGGGGCACTCCCGGCGTCGATACGGGCGTTGCCGGTAGCGCGGTTCCCGACAGCGGCGTCGATACGGGAACGCCCGATTTCACCAAGCTAAAGGATCCAGGAACGGGTCCCTGGCAAGAGGGTACCCCCGAAGAATGCAAAATGGATCCGACCAAGTTTCGAGACACGGGACTGAGCACGTACGCGGTATTCCGCTACGGCAAATTGTGCCACATGAAAGGAAGCGACACTGCCGGCCAGATGTTCTCCGCGACAAAAACCCTCGGCGGCGTGATGGCGGGCCGCGCGGCCTACGTGGCTCGCGATGTGCCGCGCGCGGGTCCCGGAACCGGCCCCATCTTATACGATGATCTCGGTACCGATTGGATCGCCGTACCCAGCTATCCGCGCCGCGACGCTCTGATCACCCATATCATGGCCATGGTCGCGAGCGCCTCGCCTAGCTTAGACGACGCGGCGTTGACCTATAGATACGACACAATAGGCGCGGAAGCGATCAACAATATGATCGCCGCTACGGAGAAATGCATCGCACAGGTGCCGGGTGTTCCGACTAACGCGGTAGCTTTTGTGCAGCAGGAGATCTTCGATAAATTGGGGATGACCAACTCGAGCTGGCCGGGAGGCATGATAGCGACGGGATGGACGGCGAATATGTCTGATATGGGCAGGCTGGGAACGTTGATGCTGCACGACGGGTGGTACAACGGCGAGCGCTTGCTTTCTCAGGAATGGGTCTATCGCATGTCTCATCCCGCTTTTGAAAGCGCGAATACTTCCTACGGACACCTGACCTGGCTCAATCATCGCGGCAACGCGGCAGGCATCGGAGGTGATATCTCGTCAGGGTCTAACTCGGCCGACGGCGATCCGTGCGCGCCCGCGGCGTTTTGGTCCAAATACCCGCATCCACCTTCGGAAGCGACTGACTGTATGGCGACCGTTCCGGGCGCCTCCTGCGTTCAACAGTTCGACGTGGGTGTTTATAGCGCGCAAGGTCTCGGCGGGCAGTTTGTCGTCATGCATCCGGGCTTGGATATGGTCATCGTGGCCCGGAATTTTAGCGGCGGCGGCGGGCCGATGGGTATGTGGGAAGCGGTGCGGCCGGGAGTGGTCGCGATGGATCCGAAATACAATGGCGATGAAGCGGCTTTCTGCAACGATTACGGGGCGGGCAACTATGCGCCCGATTTATTCGTTCCGCGCTTTAAACCGTAACGTTGCGAAAACGTCGATTCACATCGTTGTAGCATATAGAACAATAAGCGAATAGACAACGAGCGGGTCGTTCGCCAGCGCTTTTCGACGCCGTCTACAAAGCGGTCGAATCGTATTCGTAAGTCCGTCCTTGGCGAAAAAGATGTAACCGTTCAGGAGGGTAGTGCTGTTTGGCCACGACGACGGCCCATTCATCCCGTAAAAACCGGCACCGGCCCTGGTAACCGTTCAGAGGGGTACTGCTGTTTGACTACGACGGCGGCCAATTCATCCCGTAAAACCGGCTTTCGTCCTCGCGCCGGCTCG
>JAFGIB010000155.1 GCA_016929805.1 Deltaproteobacteria bacterium
CGGAAAAACCATCATTCCACGAATAAAATGCTTGCGATAATACCGTACGTCCGTTGTCGTCTGATCAGCGCGGGACAAGCCCGCGCGTTACGGCGTTTTCATGTTCGTCGACTAATTTTGGTTAATGCCTATGGGCGTCACCCCCCTCTTTCTCGCGAGTAGCTGCCGCGACATTCGTCCGCGTGCGCGACCGTTCGCGATCGCCTAATCGCTGAGATCGAGCTTTCCTCCGGTGCTCTCCAAATAGCGTCCCAAATAAGCCCGCAGCGGATCGATGGCGTCAGCGCTCAACATCTGCGGCCTCGCGTTCCGGGCAAGCTGGCTATATCGGATAAATGTTTGGTTGATCCTGTTGTAAACGACCTTGTATCTGCCGTCAAAAGCCGCGATCTGGTCGAGCAATAGTCCGCCGCTCTTATCGTATCGCCAGGTCTCGCTGATCAAGATGCGCGGATTTCTTCGGGCAAGTGGCTGCTCGACCAGGCTCCTCAGCGAAATACCGTCGAGCTCGGTGGAAACCAGGGTCTCGGTTAGATCGAGTATCGTGGGTACTAAGTCGATCAAACTGACCATCTCGAAGACGTGCAAGCTTCCCCATCCCGGGACCCGAGCGAGCAGCGGAACCCGGATGCCCTCTTCGACCAAAGATTGTCCGTGGATATGGGTGCGCGCGCCGAAAACCTCTCCGTGATCAGCGGCGACGAAGATGGCGGTATTCGCCTCATACGCCCTAAGCTCGCCGAGCAAGCGGCCAAGATGTTTGTCGGTGTATCGTACCTCGTGGTCGTAGCGATCCTGTACCGAGGGACCGTCGATGCGAAGCCCCTTGTGCAACCGATCCGGCCCGTGCGGTCCGAAAAAATGGACCCAAAGAAAGAAGCTTTTTGTCTTATCTATCGCTTTGAGCGCCTTCAGCGCTTGCTCCGCCGCCCCGCGGTCGTTGCGCAGATGCTCGGGCAGGTGGTCGACCTCGTAAAAATGGGTAAAGCCGCGGTCGACTCCCACCGCGGGAGAGAGCACCTCGGTAAACTCGTCGTCGACCACCGCGAGCGTGGTCATCCCGCGTTTTTGCAGCATTTCGGGCAGCGGCGCGCCCGATCTCGGCGAGACGAAGGGAAACAGCTTGAGTATCTTATCGCTCATAGACAATCGATCCGTTTGTGAACGGCGCACCATGGCGAAGGATTCCGTTTCGTAGAAGCGAATCCATTTGAGGTGGCGCGGATATCGGCCGTACAACATCGATCCGATCGCGATACTGGTCCAACCGCCCGCGGTATATGCTTTGTGAAAGACGACGGCGTTTTCGGCCCATTGGTCGAGATGCGGCGTGGTGTTTTTGCCCTGCTCTCGATACTCTCGCTCGTACACGCCCACGTGTGAGGGCGCCAGCGCATCAATGGTGATCAACACGACGTTCAACGGGGAGGGCCCGTTAAACGAAACCCTCGACTCCTCGTCGCGGCGCACCGGCGCCGCGTCTCCCATAAAACAGTTCTCGTCGATCCCGTTACCCGGGATATCTCGCGCTTGTGGATTTATATTTGAGTCAAAATCGTCGCAATCGCCGCCCGCGAGCAAAGGCGAGTAGCCGTCTCGGTCAAAATCCAAAATCGCTCGCGCGGCGTATAGCACGCTGCGCGGCCAGGGCCGCTTGACGATTTCATCGATAATCCTCGGATGCGATTCCGTGATCGTCACGAGCGAGAATAAAAAAAGCAGCGCGCAAATCGCCCAAAAACCCGCTCTAAGATAACGAACCGAGGCTAGAGCGCTGAACATCAGAATAAACGCGAACATCACCGGCCACAGCGCGCAAACCTTCAGCGCGAAGTGAGCGGCTTCGTATAGTTCGGGATAAACGGTGGCGTCTATGCGTACCAGAATGAACGCCGAAAAAGCCAGAACCGAGCACAATCCCCAACGGACGAGCCGCCCTTTTTGAACCAGAAACCCCGAGTGAAAGCGGGCCGAGGGCTGAAAGCCGGCTATCAAACCGCTCATGATCAAGGCACCGATTAGAGAAAACGCGATAACGGCGACGGCGAGCTGATGGTAGCGCCCCCCGATTCGCGCGAACGCCCCTAGAGACGCGCTCAACCAAATCGCCGCCCCTAGCACCGAAACCGACCATAGCGCAAGCCTGTACCTTGTTTTTAGATATCTGGTAAGCGAAAAGGCTGCTTGCCAAAGCGCTCCGTTCAAAGCGCCCAGCGCGATCGCGAGCCCGGCTATCGAGAGTAAAGTAAGAGGTGTTCTAAGCTCCGAGCTATCAAACCAATCGATCGCGCAAAGCACGAGTAACGCCGACGACGACGCCGGCGGATAAAGGTCGAGATTCGTACGTCGAATCTCAGGAGTCTCGCAAAAAAAATCTCGCATTTTTAGCGCTCAGCTCGGGGTCAAATGTTTCATCGACGATTGAGCGAAACCACAATAATAGCAAAGCTATTTTGAGAATTCCGCGATTGAAAAGATGAGACAATGGGCCCCGAGATGGGATGCAAAAACGTGAAGTTTTTTTCGCGACCCCCTAGTCAAGCGTTCGATCTCGGTTATCACGGGCGAGCCGGAGCTCGCCCGCAGAA
The DNA here is from genome assembly GCA_016929805.1 of Deltaproteobacteria bacterium. GTDB lineage: Bacteria > Myxococcota_A > Polyangia > Polyangiales > JAFGIB01 > JAFGIB01. Next base: position 2,589 of record JAFGIB010000155.1, read on the forward strand.
CCGATTCAGCCGCTACTTACACGTCGGATTCACGCAAATCGGCTGCGACGACTTATTGAGATAACCCTCGCTGCCCTTGCGGTCATCGCAAACCCAACCGGCCAACATCTTGTCCTTGCAGTCCGCGTCGGTGCTGCACTTCATGACGCAGACATTGGTGGTGTCGTGGCAGAAAAGCGTTCCGGGCTTGGCACCCTGGGCGGTCTCCTTAGGCGGACATTGTTGAACGCCGTCCTTCTCGCAGGCAAGGCCGACCTTGCTCGCGATAGCATCTGAAGTCGGCGTGGGTATCTGATTCAAGCATTCGAGATCTATCGACACGCCCGACGGGGGATCCTCGTTCGCTCCCTGCATTCCGGGATTTAGCGTAAAGGAAATCCGTTGCTTGGTCGTTATCGTTTCTTGCAGCTTACACGTATTCTGCATATCCAGCGAAAAATCGTCGTAGTACCAACCCAAGCCCGGCGGGGTGTTGAGATCGAGCCTGACGGCCGGATTGTCCGAGGTTCCGGGCTTCACGGCTATCTGATTTACGACGCAGAGTTTCCGACCGTCGTCGGAGACTTGGGGTTTTTCCGGTTCAGGGTCCTTAAGGTACACAGCGTCCGCGCAACTCCAACCCGGAGGCATGGTCCAAACAACGTCACAACCGACCTTACCGTCCGAATCGCGCGTATAAGCGCGCGGCAAGCAGACTCCGCCGATCTTATTGGAGATAACGTCGATAATGGCATCCATGGCCGGCGTGAAGTTCGAGGCGCAGATCGATCGAATAATGCCGGTCGCGCCGAAACCCCGCGCGACCTCCGTCAAGCGTCTCGCCGGGAATGCCTGCGTTTCAAAGATCCCATCCATGTTGTCATCCTGGGTACAGGAATAATTCAGGTTTTTTGTATCAGGATCGGGGATTTCCTGCATCAAGTCGTGGTTCAGGATTTCGTTATAATAGTTCTCTCGTTCGCTCTCGGTCACTTCGTTATCCTTGTTCGCGTCTTCCTCGATATTCGGCGGAATACCCGCGATCGCCCCGAAAACCACGAGATCCGGGTAGCTCGGGCGAAGCGCTTTAAAGCCGTTTATATAACGATCAACGGGATATTTATTGCCCCAGTTATTCACGGTGTCCTTATAACAGCGAAGGTTCAAGTCCGTGCGCTCTCCACCCGGGAAATTAAGCGAAAGAAATTCGAGATCGCCTCTGGCGCCCGCGGAACAGTCCTCCTCGTCGGTGACGACGATAATCGCTAGTAGCGACACTTGGTCCGGCTGTGTCGGGTGATACGACGTTCCGCGCAAAAAGAGCGCGTGATCGCTGTCGCCGTGCCCCTGCGAGCCCGCCAAAAACTTGACCTGAAGGGCTAGCTGCTCTTCGTTTAAATTGTTTATCTGTGAAGGCCACAGCGCCTTAAGGGGCGCTTCGAGCTGCATCTCAAAGCCGCAACCTGTTGTACTTAAAAAAGAAATGCATCCAAACGCGGCCGCGGTTGCCTCGGCTCGCTGTATCGTTACCGCCGCCGATTCCTTGTCTTGACGCTCGTGCTCCAAGAAAAGCGGATAGGCACCGCCACCGATTCCAGGGCAACTCATGCCGGCAGCGATCGCGAGCGAAGGGTCGTTGAGAAAATTGCCGTCGTCGCCCGTGCCGTAACAGGCGCCGGTCTGGTCTGGATTCTCCTCCGGCGGGATGTTGGGCAGCCCCATATCCGACGATACCAGCGCCAAATGGAGATCTTTTACCGGCGGAAAGTCGTTATCTTCTCTGCCGTTATCCGGACTCTTATCGCCCGTTGTCAGCACCTTGATCATTCTGGGGATCTGATCGCGCAGCTTCTCTTGTTCCTGCATCATCGACACGGAGTTGTCTATCACGAATAACATGTCGATTTTGTCCACCTTATTGACGTCTTGATCGATGATCACGCCCGAGACCAAGCACGGGTTCAGCTCTTTCAACGGTGGGTCCAGACAACCGCTGAGTAAAAACGCGGCGACTAACATCTGTGCCCCAATGAGAAACCTGATTCTATGACTCTTTAATAACATGCGACCTCCTTGGACCCCCGTGAGAGCCCTATGCCGACATTTACCTTAGTTCGACAATATACGTAAAATCAACACCTTTGCTGTGCAATATTCTGACAATTCTCGGCAAATACCTAACGATAAAATCTCTGCAAAAGACGAGCCACCTTCTTTTTGCGACCGAATACCATGAATCCATAACCTGGTGCTTCCATTTTTTATAACAAATGTTGTCGAATCATCCTCAAAGTTATGCAAGGGATACTTGTTTGTAGTGGTAATTGTTAATTATTTCAAAAAACCTTTTGCGCAACCCCGTTGGCGAAGATAGCCAATAGAGTTGACATATTCTTTCGAGGTCTCGTTTAGATTGCCTGAATGAAAAAACAAAAAAAGTTTCGCTCCTGGTGGCTTTTTGCGACCCTTGTTTGCGCGTTGACAATCGCGTTCATGGCGGGGTCGCTTAACGGAGAGTTTCTAAACTGGGATGACGATCGAATCATCGTAAACAACCCGCGGGTACACTCTTTTTCGGTCGCAAATATCGCATATGCTTTTGGAGGGCTCGCATTCGAAAGCTACCAACCTCTTCATCTCGTTTCGTACATGATAGATGGGCACCTATGGCCCGGGAACGCGCTCGGCTATCGAGCGCATAATCTCGCGCTCTATCTCGGCGCGGTGTTACTCCTCTTTTGGCTTTTTAAACGAATCGGCCTCGGCCCGATCTCCGCGACAATCGGATGCCTGTTTTTCGCCCTCGCGCCCTATCGCGTCGAGTCCGTCGCATGGATTACCGGCCGAAAAGACGTGCTGATGCTTCTTCTCGCCCTTGGCTCGTGGCACCTGTATCTAAGCAGCTTCGAGGAGGGTCGTTTCCTACGGTCCAAGAGGTTGTGCTCGCTCTTTCTTTTCGTCGCGGCGTTGCTCTCCAAGTCCTCCGCTCTCGTCTTACCGGCCATGATGCTGATCGTCGATGTCGCTTTTTTTAAACGACCTTTAAAAAGGAGTCTTATCGCCGCATCACCTTTCGCCGTTATCGCTTTGGCGTTCGCGGCGGCGTTGCCGATGATCTGGTCGCGAGCAGAGATGGTGCGTCAGCCAATATCCCCGGGATTTACAGGTCGGATCGCCTTGGTCGGTTGGACCGTGAGCCACTACATGACAACGCTACTGTGGCCTTTTGGAACCTCGCCGATGTACGCGGAACCAACCGCCGATGAACTTATTCGTGGAATGATCGTTGGTTATGGGACGATATTTCTATTCGTGCTCGCGTTCTATTTCGCCCGTAAAAAGTCTCTCCATATCGGTAAATCGGTGGGTGCGATAGTGCTTTTCTTCGTCGCGCTGATCCCCTTTCTTAACTTCGTTCCGCTCTATTTCTTGGCGGCTGACCGCTATCTTCTTCTTCCTACTATCGGCGTGTCGCTCGGCGTCGGTCTGATTTGCGAGGCAGCGCAAAGGAGTCAAGATATCCGCCGTACAGGCAATAGACGCGGATTGAGTAGAGCAACGCCGGTTCTTCTCTCCGCCCTTATCCCGCTATACGCGGTCGCAACGGTGACGGAAGCCCGAGCGTGGACTAACTCGGAAAAACTATGGCGACACGCGGTTTCTAGACAGCCGAAATCGTTCTACGCCTGGATAAAACTCGGCGAGACACTGCGAAAATCGGGACGGCCGTCCGAATCCGCAGAGGCATATCGCGCGGCCCAAAGGATTCGCCCGTTGTCGCCGATAGCCTTGGGAGGAGTCTTCTGGGCTGAATTGCTGGTTGATGCAGACAATCATCCGAGCGTCTCGCACGAACTCGCCGAGAAGCTCACGTATCGGTTTTTAGCTATTGCCAACAACGCCCACGAACTAATCGATTTCGCTCGATACCTTAGAAAGCAACAACTAACGAATGCGTCCGAAGTCGTACTCGAACGTCTTACAGCCTATGTAAAGCCCGTTAATTCGGCGCCGATAAGCGAGAGAAAACCGCTGCGCTGGCGCCGGCCCGCGCCTTAATTTAACCTCGCAACTATTGCAATCTAACGTGAGTAACACGATACTTCTTGCAGAGCAGCGAGGTCCTCGAAAACCATGCGTAGAGTCCTAGTCGTCGATGATGAAGAGAACATCTGTCTAGTGCTTCGGACACTACTGCGAAAAAACGGATATGAGGTTGAGGTGGCGAATAGCGCGGAGCAAGCGCTTGAGTTATTCGACGGCTTCGGACCTGATTTCATACTGGCGGATGTCAAGATGCCCGGAATGAGTGGAATCGAGCTATGTGCTGAGATTCGGGCGCGCTCGTCACTTTCGACGATTGTCGTTATGAGCGCGTACGGATCGGAGCAACTCGCGCTAGACGCGATTCGGGCAGGCGCCTACGACTATCTGGCCAAGCCTTTTAAGCAGGACGAGGTTCTATTTATGCTGCGCAAGGCTGAGGAGCGCGAAGCCCTAAGGCGGGAAAACCAGGCTTTGCGCGAAGCCGCGCGAAAGCAACACCGCTTTTCCGAGTTGTTGGGCAAGAGCCCGGCGATGGAACAGGTGTTTCGCACTATAGACAAGGTCGCCGAATACCGAACGACGGTTCTCATTCAAGGCGAAAGCGGAACCGGAAAGGAGCTTATCGCGCGGGCGCTTCACAGGCTTAGCCCCAGGGCGTCCAAGCCGTTTGTCGCTATCAATTGCGGAGCAATTCCAGAGACTCTCATCGAAAGCGAGCTTTTCGGCCATAAAAGAGGTGCTTTTACGGATGCACATAGCGATAAGCAGGGTATTTTCGAAGAAGCCGATCAAGGTACGCTCTTTCTAGACGAAATCGGCGATCTACCTCTGAAGTTACAGGTAAAATTGCTGCGATCGCTCCAGGAAGGCAAAATCCGCAAGCTCGGTGACACGCAGGACATCGATGTCGATGTACGTGTAATCGCGGCGACCATTCGCGACTTGGGCCGCGAGGTCGAGCATGGACGGTTTCGAGAGGACCTCTACTACAGGCTGAATGTCCTTCAAATATCAATGCCGCCTTTGAGAGATAGAAGCGAGGACATCCCCTTACTGGTCGACCATTTTTTAGAGCAAAGCAATGCGCGTCTGGGGACCCAAATCCGCGGTCTCGAGGTAAAAGCGCGCAAGTTATTGATGAATTATCATTGGCCGGGTAACGTACGGGAGCTGGAAAACCTGATCGAACGCGCCGTCGTGCTCGCGGAACACGATATTCTAACCGAGGCGGATCTGCCCGATCGTCTGCGGGAAGCGAGCAATCCCGTAGCCTCCGTGATGAGCAGCGACGAGCTTTCGATAAAAAAAGCCGTACGGATAATCGAGGAAACCTTAATTCGCCGCGCGCTCGAAAAGACAAAAGGCAACCGTACGGCCGCTTCCAAGTTGCTAGAGATCAGCCATCGTGCTTTGCTCTATAAAATCAAAAACTACGATATCGATGGAGCGTGATGTGCGAGAAGAGGTGAATAGCTCGCGAGTATATCAGCGACGGTTCGCGAACCGAGTCGTCGAGCGAAGTGTCACGGCCGCAGAACCATGGAGCAATGCCTCACTGCTTTTATCGCTCGGCGCCGCGTTACTTCTTTGCCTGCTTGGATGCTCTACTCATCTCATTCCCAATACCTACGTGGAGGACACGGAGGAAAATCGAGAAATATTGGCGTTTGTCGATAGCTACAGACGGGCTGTCGAGTCCCGCAATATGGGTGCCGTGCTGGCAATGGTGTCGAAAAATTATTTCGACGATATGGGCACTCCAGTCGGCGACGACGATATCGATTACGAGACGTTGCGCAAGGGCTTAGAAAGGCTCACTCGTGAGGTCTTGGCAACCCGATATCAAATAAGTTACCGCGGAATCGACTATGTCGATAACCGGATTTTGGTCGACATTCTCTACACCGGTTGGTTTCAAGTCCAAACCGACGAGGGACCTCAATGGAGACGGCGTTTGCAGTCACATCGGCTGGTATTGGCTAGAGAACAGAATAGCTATCGTATTCTGTCTGGAATATAAGCGCGATCCCGAGAAGAGTAATGGCTAGGTATAGAGGACGCTTGCTAGAAGACCCTGTTTATTCGAACGAACGGCGATGAAGTTCATCTGCGGCAATTGCAAAGCGAAATACCAGATCGCCGACGAGAAGATCGGACGGCGAACGCTGAGCATGGTTTGTCGCCAGTGTGGTAAAGAAATTCTGATTCAACCTCCTCAACACCCGTCGGGTGAGTTTCACTTGCCACAAGCGGGACCGGCCGCTCCGAGAGGCGTTGCGCCATCGGTATTGACAGCGGACTTTCATCGACAGATTTCGACCGTCCGGGAACGTCCGCCTCCTCCCCCATCCGAAGAGTGGCATGTCGCGATCAATGACATTCCGGTCGGGCCGATGCACCGAGAAGAGGTGGCTCGAAAGATCGCTATCGGCGCTGTTACAGGCGATTCGCTCGCGTGGCGAGAGGGATTGGACGACTGGATGCCGGCTCGCGATATTCCGGAACTGGCGGTTTTGTTCTTAAAACCCGCGGTACACCCGGCGAGTTCACGCTCGTCCGATCTATTCGAGCGTAGATACGCCGCTCAACGGATTAACGTCGCCGAGGAGCAGATTCGCCCGGATGTTCGAAGCAACGCCATGCCGATCGGCGGCCGGCTCGATGTGCCTCAGACGATCGAAGAATTCTTACCGCCCATGCCTCCACCGCCGCCAAGCTTTGAAGAGGTGGCGGTTTCGCCCCTCGCTCCGGAAGCGAAAGCTCAGCCGCAGCAAGCGCAGTCGTGGGGACCGATGTTCGTCATGGTATGCGGCGGCGCGCTGATCATGATGATCGGGGTGGTGGTGGGCGTGAAGATGCTCGGGGGTTCAAGCGGTCAACAAGAGAGAAAAGAGGTCGAGAGCGCCTCGACGCGAGCTGAGGATAGCGAAAGTCAAGGGTCAGGCGAGATCATTCAACTCGAGCTTCAGGAAATCGGGGGCGACTACGAAGAAGAGCAGTCCACGGGCCAGTCAAAAAAAGCAGGCGCGCAGGGACAAAACAATCAGCTCGCTTCCGCGGCAAAAGCAAAAGCCCTATCGAGCGAGGAAAAGGCTATGCTGGAACGAATGGGAGGAAACCTCGAGCAAAATCCCTCGCAACTGCTCAAGGCGAGGTCGGCGAGCGACAGCACTTCGAGCGCGGGTAAAAACGGGCTGAAAGCGGAGCAGCTTTCCGAAGTCGTCGGCCGCGGGAAACAACAGTTACAACGCTGCTATGAAGCCGCTTTGCGCACCAACCCCTCGGATGAAACCATCCGTTTGGATATCGATCTTACGGTGGGGATGTCCGGAACGGTCACAAAGCTAGCTACCCGCGGAAAGACATTGGGGGATTTAACCGAATGTATAAAGCGAACCATTCGAATGTGGCGCTTCCCCACTTCCGGAAATGAAACCAGGACCTCATTTCCAGTGGTTTTTCAGCCCGGCGCTTAGACTGCTATGTTGGAACTTTCACACGTTACGGCTCAAACCTTGTACCTCGTGCTGATCGTCTCCTCACCGGTGCTCGTTGTGAGCCTTTTGGTCGGAACCATCATCGGAATCTTTCAAGCCGCGACTCAGGTGCACGAGCATACGGTCTCCTTTGTGCCGAAGCTTTTTGCGATCGCCTTGGTGCTGCTCGTCAGCGGCGGATGGATGAGCGGACAGCTCGTAACGTTTACGGCGGCGCTGTGGCAGTCGATTCCCAAACTCGTACATTAGGGTGAACGACCTACTCAAGTGGCTCGGCGGCGATGCCTCCGTCGATCAAACCGTCTTAGTAGCGATCCTGGTGACCGCGCGCGTCATCCCTCTAACCCACTTGACGCCGTGGCTCGCTCTGAGCATCGCCCCCAATCCACTTATCGTCGCCGTATCCGTCGTGTTAGCGGTTCTACTCACCCCTTATGCGCTCGGCACCGCTCCCGAGATCTCGTCGAGGATAGTCGATCTATCGCTGTTAGCCGCGCGCGAGCTCTTGATCGGCACGGTGTTCGCGGTTGCCGCAGCGATGCCGTTCATCGCTCTCGCCTGGGCCGGTCGGCTTACAGATACGATTGGAGACCGCTCTATAACGGATAATGCGACATCCTCGGTTTATTCAGCTCAAACCCCTTTAAGCAACCTCTATGCGATGATGGGGATGGTTTTGTTTTTTTCCCTTGGAGGCCATCGCCTGGCGGTTTCCGCGCTTACCAAGACCTTCATTACGCTACCTATTGCAGCAACGATGAGCGCGCCGACCCTCTCGCTGGTGGTTTGGGAAAGCGTGCGCTTGATCGCCGATGCGCTCGCCTTATCCCTTGTACTAACAGCTCCCGTAGCGGCGATAGTCGCTCTTTGCGAGATCGCTCTCGGCTTTTTCGGCCGATCTTTTCCCCATCTCTCGTTTTCTTATGTAGCCGCGATGCCGTTGCGCGCATTTGTCGCGCTCGGTGCCGTCTGTCTTTGCGTTTCGTTTATTATGGACTTAATGCCGCAGATCTTTCGAGATGCATTCGAAACCGCGAGCGAGCTGATAAAACGAATGGGACGATAGGTTATGCGCTCCTATCGGATTACCTCGCGAGAGAGGGTAAGAAAGGCGAACAGCCCTAGGACTGTGTAGTTATATGAATGAAACGCGCGAAGCGCGGTAAATTCAAAACCGTTTCAGCCTATACGGCGAGTTGGTATAAAGAAACCTTTCTGCAACCGTTAATTGATAGGAACAACATAGGAATTGTAGAGGTCATTATTCCGTTGTTTACCTTGTCTCGGGATTTGCTCCAACCGAGTTAATAGCCTGCGTACACTCCCTGTAAAGAAAGACGACAGAACAGATCTTTTTCGCATCGCATATGAGTTGATACTATTCAAACGAGGTGGTTATTGAGATGATGTATAGGGGGTAAGAGAGCGAAAGACCTAGAGAATCATGGCAACACAGAAGAATCCCAACGACACGACCCAAGTTATTCGCTTTCGCCCGAAAATCGCGGAAGGCGTCACAACCGAGCTACAAGGTATCGTAACCGTATTGACGGGTCCGAATCCTGGAGCGGTATTTGAGCTCAATTCGCCTACCACGGTAATCGGGCGAAGTCGTGAGGTACAGATACAGGTCATCGACGCCGGTCTTTCGCGGCGTCACGCTCAAATCCTACGGCGGCCGGACGGCTTTTACATTGAGGATTTGGGCAGTACCAACGGGACCTTTTACAACGGTGAAAGGCTAAACGAGCCGCACAAGCTGGAGGATGGGTCACGGATTCAAATCGGCGAGAACACGGTCCTTCGATTTGCTCTACAGGATAAGCTCGAACAGGAAGCGGCCCGGCAAATGTATGAAATGACGGTTCGTGATCCGCTTACACGACTTCACAACAGGCGTTACCTGGATGAACGAATCAGAAGCGAGTTTGCTTACGCGTTACGTCACGATTCGGCGCTCACGGTTTTGGTCATCGACGTCGACAATTTCAAAAACGTGAATGACACGATGGGACATCCTGCCGGGGACGCCGTGTTGAGGGCTTTGGGAGCGGGGCTGCAACGCATGGTCCGAGCCGAGGACATCTTGGCGCGATTCGGCGGAGAGGAATTCGTGGTTGTAGCGCGCAGCATCGATGAGAACGGCAGCACGATTTTCGCCGAACGTATTCGGCGCAATGTAGAATCTATGATCATACCCTGGGGAGAAATCCGACTAAAGATCACTATCAGTATCGGTTTAGCGCATATGGGCGCCCATAAGTACTCAAGTCCGGAAGGTTTGCTGGCGGCGGCCGACGGGGCGTTGTACCAAGCGAAACGGGGCGGGCGGAATCGAGTCGAGGTCGCGTAAATCCCTCAGCGATCATCTATTTGACCTTCGCGGGAAGATAGCTAGACTTCGTTCGACTTATGCGCGGAGCAAATCATGCGAGATATCATCAAGTTAACCTGTCAGGAATGCAAACGCGACAACTACGTCACGGATAAAAACCGCCGGACGATGACCGAAAAGTTCGCGATTAAGAAGTATTGCAGCGCTTGCCGAAAGCACACCACGCACAAGGAAGGAAAGATATCCAAGGGGTAGCTTCTTTTCTTTTGCTCGCCTCTATCGCGATAGTCGATAATGCCCGAAACCGTTCGCGTCTGAGCGGAGCGCGGCATGAAAGTACCGCCACTCGAATATCCAACTCAGATTGTACGAAAAGAGCTCGATCGCATCAGACATCCGCTGCGGATCGCGGTTCAGCGTTCGAAGAATCCTTTTAATATAGGCGCGATTATCCGCACTGCTCACTCGTTTCTGGTTCGCGAGATCATTCTTATTGGAGACACCCCCTACTATCAAAGGGCCTCCATGGGAATGGAAAAGTATGAAAACATCGTAGAGATTTCGAGCGATGAGCAATTTATCGGTATTGCCAGCGAAAAACGGTGGAATCTCTTGGTGTTTGAAAAAGACCAGGCGAACGTCTCGCTTTGGCAGGCCGATTTTCCGAATGAATGTGTATTGGTTTTCGGCAATGAGGATACGGGTGTCGGCGCGCGAATCGTGGCGGCGGCCTATTCGGTTGTGGCGATCCCTATGTTCGGCGTGAATCACTCCTATCCGGTTTCGGTCGCGGCCGGTATCGCCATGGCCGAATGGGCGCGTCGTTATTACCAAGGTGGTCGCATAACGGTACCGGTTTAGAGACGCGCCGGTGTTACCGTTCATGGGGGTACCGCTGTTTGGCTACGACGGCGGCCAATTGTCCTGTAAAACCGCCACTGGCGCTGCGAGCGCGCTCGGTTTTAAAAACGGATTGGTCAACCGCTTGTTTGATCCCTGAACGCTTCAACGCCGACGGAACGGATGGCCGCCGAAAAGGCGACGCGAAAGATGCGAACGCCTTGCCTTCTTTAAAGAGCGAGTTAAAGTCCGCTCGATCTGGTGAGCGTAGCTCAGCTGGCAGAGCTCTGGATTGTGGTTCCAGCGGTCGCGGGTTCAAGCCCCGTCGCTCACCCCAAAAAAGCTCTCTGAATAGAGTGGATCGATTGATATGGCCGAGCTCGGACGACTTTTACCCGATATAACCGTCAGTCCTCCCGGAGCGGTTTGCGAGAGATATATAGAGATACTCGCCTCAACCGAGTGCTTGACGTTAACCGCTCGACGTGCGCGGCGGCGCGAGCCTTCCGGGCTTAGTCATGACCCTATTGTTTGGTCCGCGGCTCGGGGCGCGAATGTAATCGACGCCGACGGAAATCGTTATGTCGATCTGACATCGGGTTTTGGCGCGGCGGCGGTCGGCCACGGACATCCGAAAGTCGTTGAGGCGATCAAGCTACAAGCGGGCAAACTCTTACACGCCTTAGGCGATGTTCATCCTTCGGAAACAAAAGTCCAATTGCTCGAGCGCATGGCACAACTCGCACCGTTCGAGCATGCCAGAGTGATACTCGGCCTAAACGGTTCGGACGCGATCGAGGCGGCGCTCAAAACCGCGGCGTTGGCGACCCGTAGGCCGGGAGTGCTCGCCTTTGACGGCGGCTATCACGGCCTATCCTACGGCGCGTTAGCGACCTGTGGCTATAAGGAATCCTTTCGCTCCTGCTTCGCGCAACAACTCGGCCGCCATGTTGTTCTCGCCCCCTATCCGCACCGAACTACAAGCGACCGGAACAGTTGCACGAATAGGGCGATTCAGGCGGTGGAAAGCTGTTGGGACCGCGCCCGGCTTCCGATCGGTGCCGTGTTGGTCGAGCCGATCCAGGGCCGAGGAGGGGTGGTTCAACCTCCGGAAGGCTTTTTAGCCGAGCTCGATAGATTGTGCAAAGAACGGGAAGCGCTTTTCGTTGTCGACGAGATCTATACCGGGCTCGGTCGCTGCGGCTCCTGGTGGAGATGTGAAGATGAGGGGGTCGAGCCTGATCTGATTTGCGCGGGCAAGGCCTTGGGAGGAGGGCTGCCTATCAGCGCGTGCATCGGCAAAGCGGAAGTCATGGCGGCGTGGGGCGGCCCGGGGCAGGAGGCGTTGCACACGGCGACCTTTTTCGGACACCCCGTGTGTTGCGCGGCGGCCTTAGCCACGCTTGACGTCATCGATAAAGAAAAGCTCTGTCAGCGGGCGGAAAAGCTCGGTGATAAACTGCTTTCGTTGCTACGCGAGTCGTGCGGATCATCGCCGTCCGTGGTCGAAGTTCGCGGCGCGGGAATGTTAATCGGTATCGAGCTGAAAAACCAAGCTCACGCCGTGGCGATCGTTCGAAGGCTGCTCGAAAAGGGTTACCTTACGCTTCCGGCAGGCGTTAACAACGATGTTATTTCCATCACTCCACCTTTGACGATTGCGCCCGAGTTGATAGAGGGCTTTGTCGAAGCGCTCGATGAAGCGCTTTTCGATGTCGCCTCACTATAATTTTTTATCGTCTTCGCTCGCTGCTGCGCAAGGGGGCATATCGGCGAGCTTCTGCAAGAGATCGAACTTGGCGCTTACCATTGAATCGGCTAACTTCATCAGCTTCTTAGCGTTATCGGGCTTAGTCTTGGTTAGCACTCGGAAGCGGTTCTCTTTGATCGCGTGCTCGCTGAACTTCATCGAGGGAGCCTTGCTATCGAGTATCAAGGGGTTTTTTCCCTGCTTGGTGAGCTCGGGGTTATAGCGATAAAGCGGGAAGTGACCCGAAGCCACCGCTTCCTTCTGATGATCGAGCCCGTGGGTCATGTTAATGCCCTGCGCGATGCAATGCGAGTAGGCGATGACCAACGAGGGGCCGTTATAGGCCTCGGCTTCCGCCAGCGCTTTGATCGACTGAGCCGGGCTGGCGCCCATGGCGATTTGCGCGACGTAGATGTGACCGTAGGTCATGGCGATCATGCCCAGATCCTTTTTCATCGTGGGTTTGCCTGACGCCGCGAACTTGGCCACCGCGCCCATGGGCGTCGACTTGGACGCCTGTCCCCCGGTGTTTGAATAGACCTCGGTGTCCAAAACCAGAAGGTTGATATTCCGGTTGCTCGCGATGACGTGATCCAGCCCCCCATAACCGATATCGTACGCCCAGCCGTCGCCGCCCAGCGCCCACACGCACTTTTTGACGAGATAGTCGGCCACCGAGAGAAGCTGCTGACACAGCTCGTCGTTTGACTTCGCTAGTCTCTCTTTGAGCGCTTTGACGCGGCCCCTTTGCTGCTCGATCGCGCTTTGGTTCGACTGGTCCGCGTCTCGGATAGCGGTCACTAAGTCCGCGATCTCCGCCTTGCAATCGCAACCGCCCGCGAGCACGGCCTTGATAAGCTCCAAAGCGAACGAGTTGAATTTGTCGATCGTCAGCCGCATACCGAATCCAAACTCGGCATTGTCCTCGAACAGCGAGTTGGACCAGATCGGTCCCCGTCCGTCGTGCCGTTTGGTATAGGGTGTGGTCGGAAGATTGCCACCATAGATCGACGAGCACCCGGTGGCGTTGGCGATCATCAAGCGGTCGCCGAAAAGCTGGGTTAAAAGCTTCACGTAAGAAGTCTCGCCACAGCCGGGGCAGGCCCCCGAAAACTCGAAAAGCGGGGTCACCATCTGACTACCCTTGACCGTAGCCGGGTTAAAAAGGCTCGGATCAGGGTCGGGAATGGTCAGGAAATAGTCGAAGTTTTCGCTCTCTTGTTCCCTTAGTCCGATCTGCGCAACCATGGTCAAGGCGCGGCGGCCGGTCTCCTTCTTGGTCTTTGCATCGCGTTCACGACCGGGGCATCGCTCCGCGCACACGCCGCAACCGGTGCAGTCCTCGGGCGCCACCTGAACGGTAAACTTTTTTCCAGCAAATTCCCTACCCTTTGCATCCACGGATTGAAACGCGGCCGGCGCTCTTTCCAGATAGTCCGGGCCATACGCCTTGGTGCGAATCGCCGCGTGGGGACACAACAACGAGCACTGGCCGCATTGGGTGCACAAGCTTTTGTCCCACGAGGGGATATCGACCGCGATATTGCGTTTTTCGTACTTGGTTGTACCGGTCGGCCAAGTGCCGTCCTCCGGCATCAGGCTTACCGGAAGCGAATCGCCCTGCATTCGCAGCAAAGTCGCAGTGACGTTCTGCACAAACTCCGGCGCGTCTTCGGGAACCGCGGGAAGCATCTTGCATTTGCCGGCCGGCTTATCCGGAACAACAATTTCCTGCAACGAGTTTAACGCTCCCTCCACGGCCGCGAAGTTTGACTGCACGATGGCCTCGCCCCGATTGCCGTAGGTTTTCTTGATCGCTCCCTTTAACGAATCGATCGCCTGCTCTTTGGGAAGTATCCCCGAGATGGCGAAGAAACAGCTCTGCATGATGGTGTTGATGCGAGCGCCCAGGCCGAGATCTTTTGCGAGCTGAATCGCATCGATCATAAAAAATCTGATTTTTTTACCAATTATTTGCCGCGCTACCTCATCCGGGACGTGGTCCCAGATCTCGTGAGCCGGATAGGGGCTGGCAAGCAGGAATACGGCTCCGGGTTTCGCCTTGGAAAGCATGTCGTATTTTTCCAAGAAGGAGAAGTTGTGGCAGGCGATGAAATCGGCACGCTCGCACAGCGCGGTCGTCCGTATCAGCTCCGGTCCGAAGCGCAGGTGCGATACGGTCATCGCGCCGGCTTTTTTCGAATCGTAAACAAAATAACCCTGCGCGAAATTTTCGGTATCGGTGCCGATGATCTTGATGGAGTTCTTGTTGGCGCTCACCGTTCCGTCCGAGCCGAGCCCAAAAAACATGCACTCGAAACGGTTACGGTGCTCGATGCTGAAATTCGGATCATACTCGAGGCTCGTGTGAGTTACGTCGTCGGTGATGCCGACGGTGAAGTGGTTCTTCGCGTCCGACGCCTTAAGGTTGTCGAACACGGCCTTGGCCATGGCGGGACTGAACTCCTTGGAGCCTAGCCCGTAACGTCCGCCGATGATCTTCGGATACGAGCTAAGCCGACCCTTCTTCTGCTCGATCGCCTCGCTAACCGCGGTTCGCACATCGACGTAGAGCGGTTCTCCGACCGCGCCCGGCTCTTTGGTCCGATCGAGCACGGCTACTGCTTTAACCGTAGGCGGCAACGCTTGGGCGAACGCTTCAAGATCAAAGGGGCGGTATAGACGCACCTTGACCAAGCCGACCTTTTGCCCTTGAGAGACGAGATAATCGACGGTCTCGTGCAGCGTTTCCGCGCCGGAACCCATCATGATGACCACGTGTTGCGCGTCGGGCGCTCCCACATAGTCAAAAAGGCGGTAGCGGCGGCCGGTCAATTGAGCAAACCTATCCATACACCTTTGAACCACGGCGGGAGTGGCGAGATAATAGCGGTTGACCGTCTCGCGACCCTGGAAAAAGACATCGGGGTTTTGCGCGGTACCGCGAATAAAGGGCCTATCCGGAGAGAGGCCACGCAGCTTATGCGTCGCGACCAGCTTCCGGTCGATCATCGCGCGTAGAACCTCTCGCGACACCTCTTCGATCTTTTGTACTTCGTGCGAGGTGCGAAAGCCGTCGAAAAAATGGATAAAAGGAACCCTGCTTTCGAGCGTGGCCGCGTGAGCGATGGTCGCGAGATCCATTACCTCCTGAACGCTGTTGGAACAAAGCATGCCGAACCCGGTTGCGCGCGCGCACATGACGTCGGAATGGTCCCCGAAAATCGAAAGGGCCTGGCAAGCGAGCGAACGCGCCGAAACGTGAAAGACGGTGCTTGTGAGCTCGCCCGCGATCTTATACATATTCGGGATCATCAACAAAAGCCCTTGCGACGCGGTGAATGTAGTGACCAAAGCGCCCGTGGTCAGAGCGCCGTGAACCGCGCCGGCCGCTCCACCTTCAGATTGCATCTCGACCACGTCGGGAACCGTTCCCCATAGATTCGTGACGCCGTCAGCGCTCAGCTCGTCCGCGGTTTCGCCCATGGGAGATGAGGGAGTTATAGGATAGATTGCGCAAATTTCGCTCAACGCGTGGGCAATCGTCGCGGCAGCGGTGTTACCATCGATCATCAATACTTTCTTTTCAGACATATTCCTCTCTCTCGAAAAAAAGGGGTTATGTGGTTCGCGAGGCTACAAAAGGTCACTCGTTCGCCTTTTGATCTATCTGTCGCGTTCGTTCTCTCCTGACAACGGTAGTGTTTGCCGGAGATGAAGCCATTAGCCGATCAGAACAACGTCACTCAAGAGGTCGGGCCCGCAAAAACAAACGCCGGGATTTCTTCGCTCTCTCTGTATAATCGTTCTGATACCGCCATAAAAATCACCTAGCACGTTCAACGCCTCACGCAAGAATACTACGTATAGCCGGTCTCACAACCCCCCCCCGAGGTTTTTCGGGGCGCGAGGACCCCGGCCGCGAGGATCGAAGACGATGCCATAGCAACGCTATTGCATTATCGCGGCTGCTAGAGCCAGTCTCATAAATCCTCCCTAAGTATTTCGGAGCGTGACGGTCTAATATGCAAGGAGCCGCGACGAAGGACTAGCAGCGCTTTTTCGAGGAGCAAGCGACGCCGCAGATTGGGCCGGCCCGCCCGAAAGACGAGCGGAGGCATTTATGAGACGGGCTCTAGAGCACCGTACGGTTTGAAGCGTAAATGAATTCGCGGGGTTTATCGAGGCTAGCTGTGCGTTTACTTCGACGAAGGACTACTCGGAGAGTAATTCGAGGAGAAGTAA
>JAFGIB010000011.1 GCA_016929805.1 Deltaproteobacteria bacterium
GTCAGGTACAGCAAGTACCATCCTCGCCGGCCCTGCGGGCGCGCTCGGTTTTACAGGCGAATTGGCCGCCGACTTGTTTGACCCCCTTAACGCTTACCTTTTGTCATGGCCGCCGAGTTGGCCAACCCGAGTCGTTACTTTAGGGTGCCGGGTAACCTTACTCGTACCGCAGAGCCTCAACCGGGTCGAGGGTCGCGGCTTGCCGGGCGGGCCATACCCCGAATACGACTCCAATGCTTACCGAGGTCACGACCGCGAGCACTATGGCGTACACGGGAATAACCGTATCCCAACCGCTGAAATGCGAAAGCAGCGTCGCCACCAGATATCCAAAAAAGATCCCGGCAACCCCTCCCACCAATGAGACCACAACCGCCTCGATTAGAAACTGCAAAAGGATGTCCCTGCGGCGCGCCCCCACCGCCATGCGAATACCGATTTCGCGGGTGCGCTCACGCACCGAGACCAACATGATGTTCATGATCCCGATGCCGCCCACCAGCAGTGACACCGCGGCCACGCCTCCCAGAAGAGCGGTAAAGGTATTGGTCACTTGATTCATGGTGTCGAGCATCTCGGTTTGCGATTGAACGTTGAAATCATCCTCCGCGCCCGCGGCGATGCGATGGCGGCCTCGCAGCAAGCGCTCGACATCCCCCTGCACGGTGTCCATCGCATCTTCAAGCTCCACTTTAATGCTAATACTATTGATATAAACCGCCCCCGACAGCACGGACTGATAGGTGGTGATCGGCACGAGGATCTGTTCGTCCGGTTTGAACCACCCCATGTCGCCCTTCTCCTTGAGCACGCCGATGACGCGGTGAGAGACGCCTTGAATCTGGATGCGCTCTCCCAGCGGAGAGAGTTGGTGAAACAGAGTGGAGGCCACGCTGGAGCCGATAATCGCCACGCGCTTTCGTCCCTGCAGATCCCTTGTGGAAAAAGTCGCGCCCCGCGAAAGCTCAAAGGCACGGATGTCGAGGTACGCGGGGGTGGTGCCTATGATGGTACAGGACATGTTCGCCGCCAGGTACTTGACCTGGACGCTGGTCATCGACTCCGGAGCAACGGCCGCAATTCCGGGCACGCTTGTGAGAGCCTCGACATCGTCGAGCGTTAAGCTGTCTATCCGCGAATGCACCGGTCCGCGCCTTTGGGTTCCGGGTCGCACCGTGAGCAAATTCGACCCGAGCGATCGAATACGTCCCTCGACGTTGACGCGCGCTCCCTCGCCGAGCGCCAGCATGGCTACAACCGCGGCGACGCCGATCACCACCCCCAACATGGTCAAAGCCGTGCGCAAGCGGTTACTCTTGAGGGCGCGAAAAGCCGTGCTTATGGTCTCGCGGAACAGCATCATTCACCGCCTTCCGCAACCGGTTCCGGTTGAAGGCGAGGGCCGAGAACGACCTCGGGCGACCCGTCGGCCTCGACGCGGCCGTCGCGCATCTTGATCGCCCGGCGCATGCGCCGAGCCACGGACAGATCGTGCGTCACGATGATCAAGGTCGTGCCCTCGCGATTGAGCTCATCGAGTATATCGAGAACTTCGAGACTCGTTTTAGTATCCAGGGCTCCCGTCGGTTCGTCCGCGAGTAACAGCGAGGGCCCGGTGACGATGGCGCGGGAAATCGCCACGCGTTGCTGTTGTCCGCCGGAAAGCTCGCTCGGAAGATGGTGGGCGCGATCGGCGAGCCCGACCCGCTGCAGGGCGCGCAAGGCGCGCTCCTTGGCGGCTGATCCTCTGCCGTAGAGCAACGGCAGCTCCACGTTCTCTAGCGCGCTGAGCCGGGGTAACAGATTAAATGTCTGAAACACGAATCCAATATATCGGTTGCGCGTCTTCGCTCGTTCGTCGTCGCTTAGTTGAGAGACCTCTTTGGTATTGATTTTATAGACTCCGCCACTGGGACGGTCGAGACAACCGATGAGATGCATGAGCGTGGATTTTCCGCAGCCCGAGGGTCCGACCACGGCGATCGATTCGCCCGCCTCGACCTTAAATGAGACGCCGTCAACCGCGCGCACCGCGATTTCCGGTCTTTCGGCATGATAGACCTTTTCGATCCGAGTAAGCTCGATAACCGGTTCCGACACCGTCACTTCATCCGTCTCGGGCCGAAGAGTCCGGGGCCGCCCGCCTGTTTCGCCTTGATGTCGACGCCCGCGACGATCACCTCCTCGCCTTCTTTCAATCCGTCGCTGACAATGATTTGGTTTCCATCGGTCTCGCGGGTGCGAATCGGTCTTTGCTCGCCGGACGCCAACAAGACAAACCGCTTTGTTCCCTCGCCGCGCACCGCGGCGACAGGGATGAGCAAAACCTTTTCGTGTCGCGATATGGCTATCTCCAGGTCCGCGCTCATCCCCGGTTTGAGCAGGTGGATATCCTTGTCGGTGACGGCCACCTCGACGTCAAAGGTGACGATATTCGAGGTCGTTGTACCCAAGGGGCTGACGCGCTCCACGCGACCGCGGAACATACGGTTGCCGTAGGCGTCGACCGTAATCTCGACCTCTTGCCCGGGTTTCACCTTTCCCACGTTCGCCTCGTCCAAGGAGCCCACGACATACAGCTTAGCCAGGTCGGCCAGCGTCACCAGAGTCGTACCTCCGCCAACGTTCGTGATTCCCGACGATACGATCGTTCCCCGTTCCACCGACACCGAAAGCACGGTGCCGGTAATCGGCGCGCGGATAATGGTTTCGTCCAGCCGCCGTTGCGCCTCGGCGATCGCGAGCTTGGCTCGATCGACCTCGGCGCGCGCGCTCAGAACATCCGCTTGTCGAAGCAAGACGGTGTTTCGCGCTACGACCGCGTTGTTCTCCGCGCTCCGGTGTTCCTCGGCGGAGACCAGTCCCTTTTCGAAGCCCTTGCGGCGAACGTCGTATCTGGCCTCCGCTTCCTTCGCCTCTGTCCGCGCGACCGAGACCGACGCCTCGGCTTGAGCGAGGCGCGCGCGCGCCGAAATGAGCGCCGCCCGACTCTCGCGAATCGATCGCTCCTCGTCGATCGGGTCGAGACGTACCAGCAACGCGCCCTTTTCCACCTGATCGCCGGGGTTTACCGCCAGCTCGACGACCTCGCCGGACGCGCGCGATTTTACTTCCACCTGAACGTCGGGCTGAATCGTCCCGGACGCCGAGGCTTGTTCGATTAACGTCGCGCGACGAACCCGTTCTTTCTGCACCGCCGTGGCGGCCTCTTCGGGCTCCTTGTTAAACCAGTAAAATGCGGCCGTCGCGATCGATCCTAGAACTATCAGCGCGATGAGAATTTTTTTTGTCACCGAAAGCCTCACAATCCTTTCATATAGTCAGCGTAGCGCGATAATAGGTCGGCTGTAAGGTGTAATAACGCGAACGCGGCCTTTGCCTGGTCAGCCCTCGCTTTCGCGTGGCGAAGCTCGGCGCCGCGCAAATCCTCCTGGGCTTGAAGCACTTGTAGCGGCGTCGCCGTGCCGATTTCAAAGCGCTCGCTTTCGGCAGCAGCGAGTTGTTGAGCGACCCCGACCGTGCGTTGAGCCAGCACGACGCGTTGGCTCGCGGCCCTCAGTTGTTCCACCTGTTTGGCCGCGTTGGCCTCGATCTGTCGGGCTCGCGCCTCGAACCGCGCCCGCGCCGCCTCGAGGTCCAGACGCGCCTTGGCGAGCTGAGACCGGCGCTGAACATTGCTGAACGGGAACTCAAAGGTCAGTCCGAGATGCGCGCTGACAGCCGAGAGAGTTCCAACCTGCTCCAGGGGATCGACCGCGTCTTGATAGCCGAGCCCGCGCGCGGACACGTACGCATCGAGGTCGAGACGGGCCTGCGACGCGTCGTCCGCCACTCGCACCTGCTCGCGCGCAACCTCGATTTCGGTTTCGATCTCGCGCAACTCTTCCGATGATTTGCGCGCTCGCTCCGCGGCCTGCTCAGGCGTCATCTGACTCAGTAGAACGTCCGCGGGCGGTTCGATTTCGAGTCGAGAAGCGCTTTCGGGATCAATCCCTAGGAGACGACCGAGATCGATCGCTGCGCCCCGATAGGTCGCCCTGGATTGCTCCAAGGACTCGTCCAGCGACGCGAGCCCGGTCGCGTAGCTCAAAGCATCGCTGGCGGCGATGGTTCCGAGATCGACTCGTTGTTGCGCCTCGGTATATTGCTGTAAAGCCACCTCCCGGTCGCGAACATATACCTGGAGCGCTGAATCGCAATACCACAACTCCCAGTAGCCCGAGAGAACGTCCCGTAGAAGCTCGCTCGCGATTTTGTCCCTCCCGTGCTCGGCGCCGCGCCTTCGACTTTGAGCGCTTCTCAAGCTCGCCTCGCCCACGTCATTACCCGCGTCTCGAAGCAAGGGTTGCGAGACCCCCGCGCGGGCCTCGAGTCCGTAGGTCGGTCCGAGCTCGACGGTTTCCCGAGTCGTGACCTGTGGGTTAACGCCTCGCCTCATTCCCGCCGATCCGGTCACGTCGATAGAGAGTTGCGTACCCCATGAAAGGCGGTGCGCGAGCCCCAGCCCGACATCGACCGCTTCGCTCGAACCGGTGGTTACCCCCTCGACCGTCGCGTTGGGGGTCTCGCTATGAGTAACGCCCGGTGTTATCCGCACAACGGGTACGTACTCCGCCTCGGCCGCCGCCTCGGCTTGTCGCGCCGAGCGTAGATCGAGGAGCGCCGCTCGCAGATCCGGATTGTTTTTCGCCGCGCGAGCGATCGCGCCCTCCTCATCCATGGGCTCGGCGTAAACGGTTTGCGCGATCCACCCCGCTAGGATCGCCAGGATAGGACTAAGCCGGTTGTGCATAATTGGAATCATCACTTGGCACCTCACTCATATTCGACCTTTCATTGGTCGCGATATATGATGCACGCTGTCTCTTGTATCATTATCGGCAAGCGATTACTCCCCGAATGAGAAAAGCGGCCAAATCGCTCGAAAAATGCATATCACCCTCGGTGCGGCGGCGTTACGTATTGCATCCGAAAAAGCCGGTCCGGGGAGATAAGCCGGTTTTGCGGGATTGAGGAGCAGCCGCCGTATCAGAAAGCAAATACCCCCGGCGAAAGCTCGCGGGTATTTAAGGAAAGGATTCTTTATGATGAGCCAACGTTATGCCCTATTGGTTATTATTTTGCTTTCGGCCGTCACCTCTCGCGTAGGGGCGCAGTCCTACAACCCCGCGACCGCGGGGGGCTATTCCGCTCGTTCGCTTACCATACCGAAACGGTATTTGCGCGTCGATCTGGCCCCTGCGGATTACGGATATATGGACCACGGTGTAATAAACAATGACCGCGGCATGAAGCTCGGTGTTTGGGAGGCTGATGATGTTTCGTTAAATCTCGGAGCGGGCGCGGCGTACGGAATTTTGGACGAATTCGAAATCGGCGGTCTGCTCTTTCCCTTCCTTTTTTACCCCGACTTCGATTTCGGCGATATGGAGCTTTACGGCCGCTACGCCTTTCTCCAAGGCAAAGCGCAACTCGCTTTCCAGTTCACGATGCAGATTCCGACGAACACCGATTTCGCCATAGGAATAGGCCTTCCAGCCCGTTTTACCATAGGCTCGTCGGCGAGGATCGATACGGGGTTGGAGCTGGAGCTGATCTTCGCCGACGATGCGGTCGTGAATCTCGATATCCCCTTTGCATTGAGCTTCGACGTCGGTGATAGCGGCTTCCTCGGGCTACGTTCCGGTCTGTTTCTGCCCGATATGGAGGAATTGGCGGTTAATCTTGGCGTTCAAGGAGGCTTTAACGTGGACGGAACAGTCGATCTGTCCGCCTCGTTTAATTGGCCCGGTTTTCTCTGGACCGGTCCGGGCGACGCGATTAACCCGGATACCTTTGAAATCGTCGTGGGCGCGTCGATTTTCGTCGATATATAGGTTATCCCTTCTTCACCGCAGCGGAATACAACGCCACGGCACGATTGGCTATTGGCTCAAGGCAGTTGCCTCCGATCGGAATCCGTAATCGGCTTGGGCCGGAATATAAAATAATACAGCTCTAAAGGACCGTCCCTTTATATTGAGATGCTATATGCTTGACTGGTCGCGACCGTATAACCACCTTGGTGATATGGGCCGAACAGTGAAGAAAATAACGGCGAACACTCCGATCAAAATACTCGAGCAAGCTCAAGCGACCACCGGGCTCGGAATTACCGAAACTCTAATAGCGGGTCTCGAGGAACTGGAGCGTAGCCGCAACCGATCGGTGTTGAGAATGCTTCGAGGTAAGATACGTTTGGATATCGACCTAGATAAGACGCGACGGTGATTTTGGTCGACACGTCCGCATGGATAGAGTTCTTTCGGGGTCGAGATCCCGTGGCTAGCGCCGTGCATGACGCGCTCGCGGCCGATGAGGCCGCGCTGTGTGGACCGGTCGATTTGGACCGGAGCTTATTGCACCCTAAGTGAGGTTCAAAAAAAGTGAGCACGCCCTAAGTTCGCGCTATTTTTCGCGAGCGAAGCGGTTTACGCCGACGGATTTTTTGCAGCGTTAAGGTAAATAAGGTGAAAACGTTAACCAAAACAACGCCTTTCTTGTCGTCAGTTTGCCCCGATTCCTTTTATGTATTGCACTTTTGACATAATCGGTTCACGCTTCGGATAGTCGTTTTAGAGCGTAGTCAGGAAAGGTTGGATGTGCACTTTTTTAAAGCTTTTACGAATAGAAATTGTAGCGATCTTTGTTGCCCTTTTACTTCTGTGTTTCGCCTACGCTTGCGGCGACGCTTCTAGCGATGGAAAGACGAGCGACGCCGGGAAAGAAAACGGCGGCGGCACAATTGGCCCGGCTGGCGTTTCCGGGTCTAGAGATAGCTCCGGGAGCGGCGGTACAGCTAAACCGATACCGGACGCTGAAGTTCCTCCGGAAGCCGGGGATGCAGCCGACCAGGGCGGCTCTTCGGGCATCGATGGATCTGGCGGAACTTCGGGTGTCAGCGGAGCCGGTGGCGAAAGCGGGGAGGGTGGTACGTCGGGTTCAAGCGGCACGGACGGCGGGACAGGTGGTGATGGCGGTGATAGCGAGTGCCGGGGCGGCTCACAAATTGATTTTTCACTCGTGGGCTGGGCCACCGAGAACGGTACGACTACAGGAGGTAAGAACGGCACCACCACGACCGTGGTCAACGGAGAGCAACTGGCTCAGGCTCTAAAAGACAAAAGCGACAGCGACACCCCTTTGACCATCCTGGTCGACGGCACCATCACCGCCGCAAACTCGGGTGATGTAGAGAAGTTTGACGTCAAGGATGTCCGGGATGTTTCGATTATCGGTACCGGCTCCGGGGCCGATTTTGAAGGCATCGGTATTAAGATATTCAAAGCGTCCAATATCATCTTTCGTAACTTGAGGGTTTTTAAGGTCGACATCGGAGATAAAGACGCGATCAGCATCGAAGGGCCGGCGGATCATATTTGGATCGATCACTGCGAGCTTTATGCGGAATACCAGAATGTCAACAAGGAATACTATGACGGACTTTTGGACGCGAAAGCCGAGGCCGAATACATCACCTATTCCTGGAACTACCTGCATGACAGCTGGAAGACCAGCCTGGTGGGAAGCGGCGAGTCGGATACCTATGATCGCAAGATAACCATACATCATAATTATTATAGGAACTGCTATTCCCGGCTGCCGTTGTTTCGGTCGGGTAACGGACACATATTCAATAACTACTACGTCGACATCGCCTCAACAGGCATCAATTCAAGGATCAACGCCTGCCTTCGAATCGAGAACAACTATTTCAGCAACGTTGCCAATCCATGGGTGTCCGCCTTTAGCGACGTTCTCGGCGGGGTCGAGCTTGTCTGTAATACAGTAACCGACGGTTCGCGCTTCAACTATTCTTCGAACGACGTTAACGAGCCTCTCGCATGCGAAGCGGATATTCCTTACGACTATTCCTCCGTGCTCAATCATGTGGACCAGGTTTCCAGCGTCGTGGTGGAAAACGCCGGCGTGGGCAAGTTGGCGGACCCGACAGACTATTAGTGGCTGTTCCTAATTACTTCGCCGAATGCGCGGGTAAATCACAGCGTTTTTAGCGCGTGCTCGCGCTGTCTTGCTTTACGGTAAGCGTTCAGGGGTCAGACGAGTCGGCGGCCAATTCGCCCGTAAAACCGAGCGCGCCCGCAGGGCCGGCGAGGACGGTACTTGCTGTACCTGACGAGCCGGCCCGAGGACGAAAGCCGGTTTTACGGGATGAATTGGCCGTCGTCGTAGCCAAACAGCAATA
>JAFGIB010000156.1 GCA_016929805.1 Deltaproteobacteria bacterium
CCTCGGTCATAAGCCGGCCTCCCGCGACCGCGCGTTATTATTTAGTCTATTATTCAGTGTTTTTTTTGCTTCGGGCAACGAAAGCGGTCTTTCAGGCTTATCGATGAGCTTTTCCAAAACCTTGGCCGAGCTGAGCACGCCGGGCAATCCCGCGCCGGGGTGGACCCCCGCGCCCACGAAAAACAACCCCTCGACATCCTCCGAGCGATTGTGATAGCGAAAGTAAGCCGACTGCAGCAAGCGGGGCTCCAAACCAAACCCCGCTCCTTGACAGGAGCGTAATGCGTTTTCGAAATAACGCGGGTCGACGCTAAACGCGGTCAGCAGGTTTTCCTTTAAACCGGGCAGGTGTTCCCGATCCAAGAAAGCGAGAATTCGCGCCTGATAATCGGGCGCTAGGCCTTCCCAGTCAAGACCGCTGAGCTGATTCGGAACCGGCGATAAGGCATAGAACAAATCGGTGTGATCAGGCGCTAGACTCCTGTCCGTGCGCAGAGGCGCGTGTAGATAGAGCGAGAAATCCTCGGCCAATACCCTGCGTTGGAATATATCTTTTAAAAGCTCCCGGTAACGCGGCCCGAGAATAATCGAATGGTGCGCCAGAGCGTCGAAGCGTTTTTTGGTAGCGAAATAGACCACGAATAGGCTCATGCTTTGCTTTCGCTTCGCAACCGCGCGATCGCTGTGCTTGTGGCGAGCTCTAGGCTCGATAAGGCGAGTATAAACCGCGGATGGATCGGCGTTGCACACAACCCGAGAGCACGCGATGCGCTCGCCCGCTTCCGTGCGCACAGCGCTTACTCGCCCCGCCTCTACCTCGATCCCGGCGACCGGGCTGTTAAACCGCAGCTCGATGCCGAGCTCTTGCGCTAGTTGCTGCACGGCTTGCACCAGACAACTCGTTCCGCCGGCGACGAAGTGGATCCCCCATTTACGTTCAAGCCAATGGATCAGTAAGTAAATCGCCGGAACTTGAAAGGGATTTCCACCGATTAAAAGTGGCTGAAAGGTAAATGCCTACCGCAAGCGCGGGTCCTTGAGATAGCGGGATACCAGGCCGTAGACCGAACGGTAACCGCTCAGCCGGATCATATCCGGTACGATGCGCGCCATATCCGAAAGCCGTTCAAAAGGCTGATCCGCCAGCCGCGTATAGCCGATATCGAAAATACGTTCGACCAGCTTAGCGAGCTTTCGATATCCATCGACATCTTTCGGGTTGAGCTTTTCTATCTGTTGGAGCAAGCGCTCTTCATCGCCCGAGTAGTCAAATGAACAGCCGTCGCTGAAGAGCACACGATAATAGGGCTCGACCGCAAGCAATTGATAGTAGTCACGCGGGTCGCGCCCGACCAACGCGAACAGCTCATCAAAGAGGTAAGGCGCGGTGATGACCGTGGGTCCAGCGTCAAATCGGAATCCGTCCCGCTCGAACCAGCGAGCCCGCCCGCCCGCTTGCGATCCGGACTCCAGCAGCAACACCGGATAACCCATCGCCCGTAAACGAATCGCCGCGGCGAGACCACCGAAACCGGCACCGATGACGACGATTCGATCGCTATTCACGGGTATCCGTTCGCGGGGATACCGGTGCTGGGCGACGACGGCGGCCGATTCATCTCGTAAAACCTCCTTTTGTCCTCGGACCGGCTTGTCAGGCACAGCGAGTACAGTTCTCGCCGGCTCCGCGGGCGCGCTCGGCTTTACCGGCGAATCCGCAGTTGACTTGTTTGAGGTTTGAACACGTACATTCACGGGTTAGCCTTCGGCGAAGGGATGAAATACGTGACGTATAGGTTGCAACGATCGATCCGCGAGCTCAATGGCCACCGCGTGTAGGATCGGCTCTCTCGCCAATATCTCCGAGCGCGCGGTTTTTTCCGCCAACTCGCGAATGGCGGACAGGACATAGTCCAAGGCGCCGCCGGTTCGAAACCGTTGAATCGCGCTTTCGACATCTCGCGCCGAGGTCTTCGGTCGGCTGCGCTTCAATAGTCGCAGAAGCCAATCAGTATCCTCGGGATGAAGATCCAAATGCGCGACCACGAGGGCGCTCATCTTTCCTTCATATAAATCGCTTCCGATTCGCCTTCGCCCCTTGTCTCCATAGAGGTCCAGCACATCGTCTTGTAACTGATATAATACGCCAAGGTCGACGAACGCTTGGGCCAAACGATGCGCCGCGGCCTCGTCTCGCCCGGCGATTAACGCCGCTCCGTGTACGGGCAACGCGATAAGCTCTCCCGTCTTGCCGCGCGCCGTCGCGAGATAGCTTTCGGGACTGATCATAAGATTTTCCAGCAAAGCGATTTCTCGCATCTGCCCGCGCACGGTATTTGCCGCGCGTTCGGCCAATATGGCGATCAACTGGGTTCGAACCTCGCTACTAACCGGAACGCGAACCAGAGCCGAAAAAGGGAGCATTAACAAGAGATCTCCCGCGTTTATCGCTTGTGCGATTCCGTAGCGCGTCCATAGGCTCGGTTGTCCCCTGCGATAACGGTCTTTATCTTGAATATCGTCGTGAATCAACGACGCCTGGTGTAATAGCTCGACCGCGGCGGCCCAGGCAATCGCTTGTGTCTTTGGTGCTCCCAACGCCCCTGTACATGCCAACGCTAAACGCGCACGAAAACGCTTGCCCCCCGAGCTGAGGTGATCCAAAGCGATCCGCGTCGCCGGTTCTGAGCCGCCACCGCGAGTCAGCTCTCGCATCAGGCGCTCGGTCTCTACAAGTTCCTCTGAATCCTCCAATAGATTTTGTGATATTTCCCGTTGCAGCCGACTGGAAACAGGAGAGTAATCGTAGACCGTAGATGATAACGCCTCAACTAGCATGATCTGCCCTATCGCGTTGCCGTTTATCCTCGCAGTACCATAAGCACTAAAGCGCTTTTGACAAGGGCACAGCTTAGACTAAATAAAGATCTAACAAAAATCGCTTGCAAGAACTGGACCGAAAGCGATTGAACTTTCAAGCGCACGGTATAGACCTTGCTGTTATTCGCTTGTGAATCGGAAGAGGAAGGAATAAGGGTTATCTACGGCTCCTTTTGTGACATTTTGGCTGTCTCCGGTCTGGTTTTTGCGTTCGGACAGCGACTGGACTCACTATGATAAATCTCGAGTTCAACGACGAGGCTTTCGATATCGGCGTATTGGATTCACCGGGTGGATTCCTTTGGTGGTATCTCGACTTAGTGGATAAAGCGGGTAACGGGGCGGTATTGATTTGGGCTTTCGGGCTTCCCTTTTTAGAGGGTAAAAAAGAGGGAATTACCGGCCTCGCCCCCAGGTACAAACCAAGCATTTGCTTGGCCGTATATAAAACCTATCGCCAATTTTTTTATCTCTTACAAGAGTATCCATACGATTCGGCGGCGACCGATGCGAGCGGTCGCGAGGTCATCGTGGGTAAAAACCGCTTTAGAACCCTTATAGATGAGACAGGTGTCTCGTTTTCGGCGGACATTGAGACACCTGTTCCCGGATGCCGTCGCCCTTTAACCGGAAGCGTTACCGCACAAGGGAACCGACTTCGAGGACCCGCGGAAGCGGACGCGGTCACCGACCATCAATGGCGCCCTATGCTTGCCAATGCCGTCGGACGCGTCGAGCTGAGAAGAGGCGCTGACCCGATAGTCGATCTCACGGGACGGGTCTACCTCGACTCTAATTTTAGCCGGAGACCTCTCGATCAGCTCGGAATCGACCGCTGGAGCTGGATGAGAGTCGCCTTCGACGATCGCGAGTTGGTTTTTTTCGATCTCGAGCCCCGCGACCGCGGCCGAGTCCCGAAGCGAATTCTACTTAGCGTCGATTCGTCCGGACGAGCGCGGATCCGCCGTATCGGAGCGTTGGAGCGATCTCGGCTACGGATAAGTAGCTACGGGCTGAGCTACCATCGAGACCTTTTGCTGTGTGACGAGGATTCGAGAACCGCTAGTCTCCGACTGCGCCCGCCGGTAGATACAAGCCCTTTTTACCTCAGATTTTTAGTAGACGCCGTGGATCTAGCCAACGGAGAACGCGGCCACGGAATCGCCGAGTTGATAAAACCCGATCGGATTGCGATCGCGGCTATTCAGCCCTTCGTACAGATGCGCGTTCACAAAATCGACAGCCCGAATTCACTCTGGTTACCTCTTTTCAGCGGTTCGAAATCCCATAGAGTGCAACGGCTGATGGCTTACCTGAAGCGAGCCTCTCCCGCGACAGGAGAGCCGACGTGAGCCCCCTATATTGGAACTTGTTAAACCTATTTGGTTGCGTTCCTTTAGCCATGACGCTTCTGAATCTGCTGACGTGGACTAGGGGAAGGTTGGAGTACGAGGGAACTTGTCGCTTGAGCGTGCTGATTCCGGCGCGGGATGAGGCGGACAATATCGAAGCCTGTATTGCGGCCGTCGAGCGCGGCGACGTCGCGCCGGACGAGGTCATCGTTTACGACGATCAATCTTCCGATCAGACGCCCGAGATCTTATCTCGTTTATCCCTCGACCATCCAAAGCTCAAAGTGATTCGCGGCGCCGAGCTACCCGAGGGATGGGTGGGAAAACCGCACGCGTGCCATCACCTGGCCGAGGCCGCGCGTGGAGATGTACTGCTCTTTGTCGACGCGGATACGGTGCTGGAACCGAGCGGAATTCGCCGGATGTTATCTCTGCTATCGCCGACCGAGGGAAGGCGGGCGGATCTCGTTACGGCGGTTCCGCGACAGCTTATGGAAAGCGCCCTGGAACGGTTGCTGATACCGCTACTGCTACTGACCTATACGAGCTGGTTTCCCCTGTGGCTGGTAGCGAACAGCCGCGATCATCGTTTCCTAGCCGCCAACGGCCAGCTTCTGATGATACGCCGATCGCTTTATCGCGAGATAGGAGGATTTGAGCGAGTTGCCCACGAGATCGTCGATGATATGGCGCTCTGTCGCTTGGCGAAGAAACGGCACGCGCGCGTGGTTTTCATGGACGGCTACGAAACCGCTCGCTGCAGGATGTACCGTTCCGCCGACGCCTTGTGGACGGGTTTTTCCAAAAACATTTACGAGGGAATCGGCGGTAATCCTTTTGCCCTACTGTTCGTCATCGGGCTTTATAGCTCGGCTTTTATCTGGCCCTATGTTTCGTCGGCGCTAAGCTGGGCGTTGAATTTATACTCTATATTGTATACGGCGCTGTTGGGCGTCGCGGCGAACATGCTCATGCGTCTATTGCTATCGCTGCGATACCGGCATCCCATAAGCGGCGTCCTGCTCCACCCGGTCTCGGTGATCGGCCTCTTGGCGCTTTCGATCAACTCGTTTCGCTGCACGCTTAAAGACGCGATAAGATGGCGAGGAAGGGCCTATTGCGCGCGTCGGGGTCGTTTGGCGTCATGACCGTGGGTGAGAAAATCGAGAAGGTTTCCGATAGCGTTGAAACGCAACGCCGGCCCTGGTTCCTAAAGCTCGCCAGAAGATATGTCCGCCGTCAGCTCGGCAGCCATTTTGACGGGGTATTCGTCCGAGGACTTGCCGAGATAAAAGCCTTTTGCGCAACCAATCCGGTGATCGTGGCGGCCAATCACACGTGCTGGTGGGACGCATTTTTGGTGGTGTTACTCGACGAGGCGTTGGGCAGCGAGAGTTACTGCCTGATGGATCGGGAAAACCTCGACCGACTTCCCTTTTTCGGTTGGATCGGCGCGCTCGCGCTCGATCGCGAGAACCCCAAAAAGTGCCTGCGCGATCTTCGAGCAAGCGCACGGCTTCTCGATGAGCCGCGACGCGTCTTGTGGATCTTTCCGCAAGGCGAGCAACGGCCCTTTCATCTGAGGCCGTTGAATCTTCAATCAGGCGTGGCGTTCGTCGCTCAACAAAGCGGCGTCGGCGTCGTTCCCCTATCGATTTCCTATCTCTACGCGCACAGCCCGAGAGCTCGGATTCTCGCCTGTTTCGGCGCTCCCTTGCCGAGCGAGCCGATAGGTTTGTGGCGCCCTTTTTTACGCCGGCTCGAGGAGCGGTTGGTCGCGGGGCTGGAAATGAATGACGGCTTTCTGCTCGCGCAAAAGCCGGATTATCAGCTTTTGCTGGCCTCGAAGCGCGATTCGACGGATACGACCCAAGGCGCGCGGCTGCTCTCTCGCTGGATCGGCCGCACGAAAGAAGAGTGAAGAACAATGATGTTTTAACCCAGGGGTCAAATGGCGAAGTTCGATGCGGCGGTTATCGGAGCGGGAATGGGCGGGCTGTCCGCGTCCATCACGCTGGCGAGTCAGGGACAAAAAGTGTTGCTTTTAGAAGCGCAACCTCAAGCGGGAGGTAAAGCGGGCAGCCTTGTGCTTGACGGCGTTCGCGTTGACACCGGTCCCAGCGTGCTCACCTTGATCGATGTATTCGACGCGCTATTGCGCACGGCCGGGACCCGGCTCGGCGAGGTGGTGTCGTTGGTCCGCCCCAACCCCGCTTTTCGTTACCTCTACGCGGATGGCGCCGAGCTCGATCTCTATTTTAAGCTTACCGATACCCTGAAGAGCATCCGAGACACGCTGGGAGCTCGGGCGGAGCGCGAGTTTGAAGCCTTTATGCAATACGCTGCGCGCATTTGGGAATCGGCCTCTCGCGCCTTCGTTTACGGACCGGCTCCGTCGTTCGCAATCGTGCTGCTGCAAAGCTTCCGAGCTTTAGGTCTTCTGTCGGCCATCGACCCCTTACACACCATGCAACAGGCCATCGAAAGCCGGATTCAATCGCCGCATTTACGCATGCTGCTTTCGCGCTACGCGACCTATAACGGAAGCGATGTGCGGCGCGCTCCGGCCACCCTTAACTGCATCGCCCACGTCGAGCTCGCCATGGGAGGCTACGGCGTGGAGGGGGGGATCTACCGATTGGTCGAGGCCCTGGTTCAAACGGCGCGCAAACAGGGGGTCACGATTCAAACCGAAACCCGGGTCCGGAAGATTTTGCTGGAAAAGCGACGAGTCGTCGGGGTTGTTCTCAACAGCGGAGAGAGAATCGAGGCTTCTTGCGTGATCGCCAACGCGGATGCGACGCAGGTTGCCGAGGCACTGCTCCCGGAGGGCGCGCGCCACGGCATTTCGCTGGACAACCCCGCATCGATGTCGGGATATAACGCGATCATTCGCGCGGCGCGGAGGCGTACGGCACCGCGCGGGGTCGCGCACTGCGTTGTTTTCCCCGCGGATTATCAGAAAGAGTTTTCGGACATCTTCGAACGAAACACCGTTCCCGTCGACCCGGCGGTCTATCTGTGCGCGCCCGAGGTCTGTCATCGGGCTAAGGGTTGGCCCGAGCACGAGCCTCTGTTTATCATGTCTAATGCTCCGGCTCAGGATGAGACCTCGGATTCGAGTGAGGCCGATGAGCTCGCAATTCAACGCATGCTCGAACGCTTGCGCGCCGCGCGTTTGATCGAACCAGGCGACGAGGTTGTTTGGCGGCGAGCCCCAAAAGATCTGGCGGTCGCCTTTCCCGGAAGCCGAGGCAGTATTTACGGCGCCGCTTCCAACAGCCGAACCGCGGCCTTTCATCGACCGCCTAACAAAATCAAGAAAATCGCGGGATTATATCTGGCGTCTGCAAGCGCGCATCCGGGCGGCGGTCTTCCCCTGGCGGCCCTATCAGGTACGATTGCCGCGCGAGCCGCGCTTGCGGATCTGAAGAAATAGGCTAGCATTTCAGCGTGCGAAAAGCATATAACGGCATCGAGGCAACCCCTTTCTTCCCCCTTGTGATAGGCGTGGCGGCAATAGTGTCGGCCGTCGGGTCCGGCGGCCCGATACATTCGGCGAAGGCGAACCCCGCCGGCGAACCCGTATCGCCGGCTAGCGAGTCGGCCACAAATCCCCGCGAGAGTCTCGAGGGTCGGCTATCGGAAGAAGCGCTATGGGAGCGCCGGTTCTCCGGTCTTTGGTCTTTGATAGAGATTATAATTACGCAAACCGAGCTGCCGGTGGTCGGCAAGCTAACCGCCAAGACCCGTATCGTTTCGCTCTTTTCGCTGAGCTTCCGTAACTCGCGGTTGGTAGGCTCGGGAAAGCTCTGTGGTATGACGGTTGACAGCGGTACAAGCTTGGTTACAACGAGGTTTCCGCCTTCCTTTGTTCGCGCCTTGCCGCCGCCCGAGTTCAACGCGCGATTGATACGAAAAGAGGATCAATGGCGTCTTTATCACGAGAGGCAATACCTGGTGGTGGGCGCGAAGCTGAAGAATGAACGAGCCGATCAGCTACCAAAAACGGCCTCTGATCCCAGGGTGTTTGATCAAGATAACGACGGCAATCCGGGAGTTACCGTCCTGATCGACGGCCTTGCGACCGGCGGCATCTTCGTAACTCAGCGAACCTGGACCGAGCTCACCGGTAGCCTGCAAGCGCCGGGACGTTTTTACGGGCAGCTCGGATACGGAAACGAACAGCAGGTCCTAGACGCAACCGCTTGGTATCTCAAACACCCTATTCAATTAAAGCCCGCGCCCGATCGCAGCCATTTTTATCTCATCCGCATGGGTCAAAGCGCGAGCTGTCAAGAGGCGCTTCGCCTGGCCGGTTTTAGCTTCTAGAGCGCTCACTTCTTCTTCTTCGTCTCTTTCTGTAAGACATCCGCCACCCAACTCATGGCGGCCATGGTCGACGGGAATCCGACGGTCGGCAACGCCAACAAGACAACCTGACGGATCTCGTCGGCTGTACAGCCCGCATCCAACGCTTTTCGAACGTGAGAATGAACCGCGCCTTCTAAGTGGGCGCCGGTGGCGAGCCCCAGTTTTACCAACGCGCGGGTCTTCTCATCGAGCGGTCCCGACTGATGAACCGCATTTCCCAGGTTTTCGTAAGCCCGTGCAATCTCCGGGTATTTTTCTAAAAACTGCTTGTATAGCTTTGGTAAGTAGGACATTTCGAAGCGCTCCTTTAGACGAGATTCCGACCCAAGTGAATCGGCCGCGTGTACGTTACCCGAAAACGGCGATAAAATAAATGGTCCTATGGATCAGCCTTAGCGCGGATTTCATAAGGCTGAATCGTCTCAATTCGAGGTTAAGATGCGATAAATTCCCCTGACCGAACTGTTGAGCAGGCTCGCGGAGCCGCAGTCGCCGCCTAAGGAGGCTAAGTATAACTTCTGCCCGAAGTAGTCGATCGATCGGACCGATACATCCGCGCCATCCGCGCCGAAAACCTCTAGGCTACCGGCCGGGCATCGCGCCACGATCGGCGCAAACGCTCCGAGTTCCTTACAGAGATCCTCCTCTCCGGCCCACGCCAACAGCAATCCGTAGTTGTCGCATAGCGCGAGAGCTTCCATACTGCCCCGCTGTTGCAAGCTCTCTAACTGGAATCGCAACGCCGTTCCGCACTCTTCGCTTCTTCGATTTCTTCGCTCGTGCTGTGAGTAATCCATGACCCAATTCCTATGTAAACCTTTGTAAGATATGAGATTACATAATAAAAGAGCACTAGGTCAAAGAATTGGTGGAAACACGTGCTAGAGTGCCGATGGCATGAAAGAGGCAAAGCCACCTCTCCCGTACCGCGTTGTGGTTTTCGCGGGCTCCGGCGGCGTGGGAAAGACGACCACGGCCGCGGCTTTCGCCTTGCGGGAAGCGATGAAAGGCATGCATGTGCTCTGCATGACGGTTGATCCATCCAAGCGCCTTGCCGACAGCCTGGGCTTGTCCATGCAAAAACCGGAAGCGCAAAGGGTCTCCCCGGGCCTTTTTAAAAAGAGCGGGTTGGTTTGTAACGGCGAGCTCACCGCTTTAATGCTGGACCGAAAGCACACCTTCGATAACCTCATCCGTCGATTTGCCTCTTCCGCCGCACAACGCGATCGGATCTTTAATAACAAGTTCTATCAATACATCTCCACATCGCTTGCTGGTACCCAAGAGTACATGGCCCTCGAGAAGCTTCTCACCGTAATAAGCGACGAACGATACGATCTCGTCGTGTTGGACACGCCTCCCACCAGCAACGCGCTCGATCTGCTCGACGCGCCTATTCGTCTGGTCGACGCCATCGACTCTCCGGTGGCGCGCTGGTTTGTGCGGATGCTGGAAGGAGACCGGCCGCTCGGGCTGCTCGGTCGCGGAGCGGTATATATTTTAAAAGGCCTATCCAGATTCACCGGCGCGGAGTTTCTGAGACAAGTCGCCGAGTTTGTCGCGGAAATCAATGATCTTTTCGGCGGCTTTCGCCAGCGCGCGGATCGCGCGTACCAGGTGCTGAGCGGTCCCGATATCGCGTTTATCGTGGTGACCAGTCCTGCTACTCAAGCGATTGCCGACGCCGCCTATTTTTGCCGTAAATTGAACGCGTATCGGATCGAGGCCAAGGGTATCATCGTCAATCGGGTCCATTCGTTTCCCCGTCTACCCAAGCTGGATATCGCCGAGATCGAGGCTCTGGTCGACGAATCGGTGCACGAGCATCCGAACTCGAGAGACCTCGTCGTTCGCATGAAACAGGCCATGGATGACGCGCTCGCGATAGCCGAGGCCGATAGCGTGGGCATCAAGCGCTTGGCAAAACAGATTGGACGAGACATGAGCTACACGGAGGTACCGGCGCTGGACCAGGATGTGCACGATCTGTCGCATCTAGCCGAGGTCGCCGGCTATCTTTCCCATGTTTTTCCTCTGCCTCAAACCCGCAATCGCGGGTAATTATTGGGCGCGAGGCTCCTTCGTGTTAGAAACGGATACAGCACTAGAGCGAGGTTGGGCGGCGATGAAAAGAAGAGCTGAATTTTTCGCGATGGTTTTGGCAGCGGGGCAAGGCAAGCGCATGAAGAGCGAGCGAGCCAAGGTGTTGCACGCGCTTGCAGGCCGGCCGATGCTTTGCTACCCGGTAGAGGCCGCGTTGAACGCCGGAGCGAAAAAGGTGATCGTCGTGGTGGGGCATCAGCACGAGAGCGTAACGGCGGTTATTTCGCAACGCTTCGACAAGAGGGTGGCGACGGCGTTACAAGCAAAGCAGCTCGGCACCGCGGACGCGGCGCGTTGCGGTGCTCAAGCGGCGCCCGATTTCAATGGATGGTTTCTCATCCTCAACGGAGATGCTCCGCTGATCTCCGCCGATCCGTTGCTCGCCCTGATAAACGCGGCCCCATCCGCGAAAGGGCCTTTACTCATGCTGGTCAGCAGCCTGGAAGATGCTTCGGGCTACGGGCGGATTATCCGCGACGACCGCGGCCAGGTGATAGCGATTCGCGAGGATAAGGATTGCACCGAGGATGAATTATCGATCGATGAGTTCAACCCCGGCGTTTACGCCGTCCGCTCTGATTTTCTGCGCAGCGCGATCAAAGAGCTCTCGAACCAGAACAAGCAGAACGAGTACTATTTGACCGATCTGGTCGCTAGAGCGGCGCAAGCCGGAGGCGTAACCGACATACCCTGGGATCCGGTCGAGCTTGAGGGTATCAACGATCGGTTTGAGCTGGCGGAGCGCGAAGCGAGCCTACGGCTTGAAATCGCCTATCGGCACGCCCTCAACGGCGTCACCATCCGCGATCCGATTTCGACCTTTATCGATGCCGACGTGTTGATCGAACGCGACGCGCTAATCGAGGCGAACGTCAGCTTGCGCGGCCGCTGCTCTATCGGCGCCGGGGCGCTCATCGATGTCGGGTGCGTTTTGACCAATGTAGCGGTCGGCGCGGGCGCTCAACTGCTGCCCTATTGCGTGGCCTCGGATAGCGAAATCGGCCAGGCCGCACGGGTGGGGCCGTTCTCGCATTTGCGAACCGATTCCAAGCTCGCCCCCCAAGTGCACGTCGGTAACTTCGTGGAGACCAAAAAGACCGTCATCGGCCGGGGATCGAAGGCGAACCATCTCTCCTATCTCGGAGACGGTATCATTGGAGAACGGGTGAATGTCGGAGCCGGAACCATCTTTTGCAACTACGACGGGTTTAATAAGCATACGACCGTATTGGAGGACGGCTGCTTTATCGGAAGCGATTCGCAGATCGTCGCGCCGCTGACCGTCGGTCGAAACAGCTATGTCGCGACCGGGACGACCGTCACGTTGAATGTTCCCGAGGACGCACTAGCTATTGGACGCGTCAAGCAAGAAAATAAAGCGGGATTGGCTAAGCGCTTACGAAAGCAGCTCGCCGCTAAAAAGAAACGCTAAGGCCTCGCGAACGTTTACCTTAACGTTGCAAAAAATCCGTCGGCGTACAGCGCTTCGCTCGCGAAAAACAGCGCGAACTAAGGGCGTGCTCACTTTTTTTAGACCTCAGTTAGGGTGCACAAAGCTCGGGTCCAAAAAAAGTGCCGCGCGCCCTTATTTCATCGCTTTTTTCGCGTTTCCGCTCGACGGTTTTTGCAACGTTAAGGTTTCCCGTCAGAGAGCAGACTTGATCCGGACCATCGCTTTTTCAACGTTCTGATAACTGTTGAAAGCGCTCAAGCGGATATAGCCCTCGCCGCAAGCGCCGAAACCCGCGCCCGGGGTACAGACGACTCCGGCTTCGGATAAGAGCAGATCGAAAAGCTTCCAGGAATCCATCTTCGCATTAACCCAAATATAGGGCGAGTTATCTCCGCCCACGCAATCGAATCCGAGCGCGGTCATCTCCCGCCGAATCAACCCCGCGTTTCTCAGATAGTAATCGCCGAGCTCTCGTATTTGTTTCTGGCCCGTCTCGCTGTAAACCGCGGCCGCCGCTTTTTGAACCGGATAGGATACGCCGTTGAACTTGGTGCTCAGCCGACGTTCCCAAAGCTGATGCGGCGAGCGCCGATTGCCGCTTTGATCGAAGGCGCGGCAGACCTTGGGGATGATGCTGTACGCGCAACGGGTACCGGTGAATCCCGCCGTCTTCGAAAAGGAACGGAATTCGATCGCGACCTCGTCGGCGCCCTCGATTTCATAAATCGACTGCGGCAAGGAGGGGTCGCGGATAAAAGCCACGTATGCCGCGTCGTAAAGAATCAGCGCCTTGTTTTGATGCGCGTAGTCGACCCAACTTCGAAGCTGGCTTTTGCTGATCGTCGCCCCGGTGGGATTGTTGGGATAACAAAGGTAGATCAGATCCACCGCGCTCGAGGGAGGCTCGGGAACGAAACCATTCGCCTTCGTGCTGTCGAGATAGACGACTCGCTGGTAGCGTCCGGCTTCGAAAGCGCCGGTTCTGCCGGCCATGACGTTGGTATCTAGATACACGGGATAGACCGGATCAGGGATTGCGACGATGACGTCGTTGCTGAAAATCTCCTGTATGTTCGCGCTATCGGATTTGGCGCCGTCGCTGACAAAAACCTCGTCGGCGGAGATTCGCGCGCCCCGTTTCGCGAAATCGCTTTCGGCGATCTTCTCGCGCAGAAAAAGGTAGCCTTCGTAAGGACCGTATCCCTGGAAGGTCTTTTCGTCCGCCATCTCGTCAACGCCCTGCCGAAACGCGTCGATGCAGGCTGACGGAAGCGGAAGGGTGACGTCACCGATGCCGAGCTTGATGATCTCCCGATCGGGATTGGCCTTTTGAAACGCATCGACGCGTTTCGAAATAGTGGCGAAAAGGTAGGAATCCTGTAGCTTCTGATAGTGCGGGTTAATCGTGATCATCTGTGGCTCCAAAGAGGTTTGCGATTCTCGCAATCACCGCGCGCGCGAGTCGCGATTGGATAACCGGCGCCATCGCCATAGAACCCGCCACGCGCGCTACCGCTATTGGTTAGAAGAGAGACGGTCGATCAGCTCTTGCGCCCTTTCCTGAAGTCGCCGAAGGCCGCGCGGTTGGGTCAAAGGAAGTAACTTTTCAATCGCAGCCGGGCCGATTTCGCGTTCGATGAGCTCTTTCGCCTCGGGATAGGCGAGGTCGTCCTTGATCGCGAGAACCGCGTTGCCGATGAGCAGATTGTGGGAACGATAGCTTGGATCCAGCGCCACGGCCGATCGATAAGCCCGTATCGCTTCGGACCACTGCCTCTGTTCGCTTAAGAGATTTCCGAGCAGCAGGTAGAGATAGGCGTTATAGGGGTGCTTGTCCTTAAGCTCGATCAGGTTAACAATCGCCGCCTCGCGATTTCCCGCTTTGATTTGCGCGAGGATCAGCTTGAGCTCAGTCGGCCTGGAGCGGTCCAGGGGCTGCGAGCCGCCCGCTTTTACCGGGGAAGCCGTCGCCTCGGAAAGCGTTTCTTTGTGAGGCGAAAGGTCCCGCTGGGCGAGTATATGCTCGGGCGCCGGTTTTTCATCGGGTTCGGCGGTTGGAGCCGATAGATGACGGTGCATTCGCTCTAACGGTTTCGGTTGATCGAGATCATCGATAGGACTGACTTTGATACCGTCCGTCGAATGCGGCTGTATCTTCAGCCACATGTAGATATCCAGCGCCAGCAGCGCTGACAGCGCCGCTATCGACGCCCAAAGGATCGTCGACCCCTTTATTCCAAAACTTCTCGGGAAGCGATTCGACGAGTCGATCGGCGCGATATCCTCTTGCGGTCTGAGCCCGCGAAGGCCGGCGTGTTGAATCGACGGCCCCGCTTCAGGCACGGACAAAAGCGCATCCCTAAACTCTATAGCGTGTTGGAACCGCTCGCTGATGTCAATCGCCAATGACCGGGTTACAACCGCTTCTAGCTCGTTCGAAAATCTTCCGCCCGCGAGCACCCGGTTGATGGGAAGCGGCTCATTGTCATGCATCATAAGGATGTCGCTCGGGCGATTGACGATAAAGGGTTTCTTTCCCGTCAGCAGCTCGTAAAGCACGATGCCCGCGGAGAATAGGTCCGAACGCGCGTCTAACTCTTTATTGTTGATATGTTCCGGAGACATGTAATGAGGCGTGCCCGCTACCAGATCCGGGTCATCCTCGTCGCCGTGATCGACATCGAGCAACTTCGCCATTCCGAAGTCAAATACGCGTACGTATTCTCCCGTGCCCGTGACCTCGCTGAGCATGATATTTCCCGGTTTGATATCTCGGTGAATAATCCCCTTTTTATGAGCGTGGGCAAGGGCCGCCAGCAACTGCGAGAGGATGAAAACCGCGCGAAACGGCTCGACGGGACCTCGGTCGATAAGCTGCCGTAGCGTATACCCATCCACGAGATCCATAACGATGTAAGGAACATCGGCGACGCCGAAATCGGTAACCGAGACGCAGTTCGGATGGAACAGTTGGCCCATGGCTCGGGCTTCTCGTTCAAAGAGCGTGAGAAAGGTTTTTTGCTTGGCCGCGGAAAGCTCTAGAAATTTTATCGCCACCGCTCGGTCGAGCCCGATGCGTTGCGCTAAATAGACCACACCGCTACCGCCTTGCGCCAGCCGCTTCACGATTCGATAGCGACCGTCCAGCACAGCGCCGATTCGACGGTCGATCGATTCGCGCATCGTGGTCTCCTGAAACCCTAGCCGCTGATGCCTCCGCGCCATGATCGATTCTCGTTTTACCTCACTGTTGATATTTGCGCCATCGCTGTTTGAACCGATCGCGGCATGAGTCATTAGCAGCCTGTCCAAACCGGGTAACTTCGAACGAACCATGGGCGATACTCTTCAGTTATTATTATTGCTATTTGATCAATTGATCGAGGATGTCGGGATTAAAGCCGGAAACGATGCGTCCGCGAAAATCGATTAGCGGAAGCCCGCCGGGTTGTACACCCGCGGCGCGAGCCTTTTGCTGCATTTCGGCGTATGCTTGCTCGTCTTTTTCAATGTCTTTTTCCACGAACGCGACGTTGCGTTTCTTTAGATACTGCGCCGCGACACGACACGCGCCGCACCAAGGCGCCCCGTAGATCACGACGGATGCGGCCGCGTCCTTGGTATTTCCGTTTGATCGCTTATCCGGAGGCGAGGCGGCTCGCTTGCTCCGTGAAACGCCGGTTTCGCGATCGACCAGCCTCTCAAACCAATCCCGAGGATATTTCTTGACCTCGTACGAGCCGTCAGAAGCCGCTCGACGCAGATCCGCGATATAGACAAACTCCGGGTCGAGCCTCTCCTCGGGAGCAATCCGCAACGAATCAACCCGCACATACCGCCGATGCGCTTGTGGAATCTCCGAGCGCTTACTCGCCGTATGCATTCCGTCCCCATCAAACCAAACCAACAGCAGTCCGGTCAGGTCATCGCGTACCTCAAAGGGAGGTGAAACCTTTTCGCCACTTTCCTCGTTTTTTCGCCCCTCGGAGCTGTTTTCAGCGGGCTCATCCTTTGAGAGATGTTCGGGAAGCTTGTTCCCGCAGGCGTAAAGCAGAGCAAAGCCTGAGGTTAGCGCCGCTACGACCGCGAGAAAGAGGGTCGAGTTCGTCCCCAACGGGCGATAAATCGATCTCGAATGTCTATTCGCTTTATTACGGTTGCGCCTTTGTCGATTAGAAGATGCTCGGCTGGATGGGTTGCCGAACAAAAGAGAAAAAAAGGCCGGAACACGGCGAAAAAAAATTGGAGGTAACCGCAAACTCATCATGACGTTCGTTACCCTAAAGTTACCCGTCAGTGCACTCGAAAAGAGGCTTATCTCAACCTATGACCGGAAGCAAAGCGTAATTCCAGTCCGCGAATGGCGCGATCACAGCTCGGAAACGCATCTTTCGCCCGTTTTATTTCGTCGTTCGAACGACTGACGGCCTCGGCTATCACGGCCAAATCCGGCTCTTTTATCGACGCGTTCGCGTCCAGCGCCGTCGCTCTTTCCAATACCCGTTTCGCTTTTTCTTGTTGCTCCTCGGCTTCGATCAACGCGCGATGCGCTCGGACACAGCGGTCGCGTATTTGGCTCAATTTCTTTTCAGTAAAAACCAATGCTTCGATTTGCGTAACCGCCGACTTGCGTTTGTCGTACGGCATGCGGATATCGACAGACCGCAGCCGTTCCAGCAGCAATCGAGACTCCTTTCGTTCTCTATCCTCGCAAGCTGAGATGAGCGACAACACGACGATAAAAGAGACAAAGGCAAACTTGTCCATGGTTGCTCTCCTACAATACCGGCGTCGATTTCACGATCGGAATCGGGAAAATCTCCTCTTAAGTTGTTTTTTTCGATGAGCGGTCAGGAAAAAATGCGCTCATGTACATATTATTCTTGACTCCGATTCGGGAGCGGGATACCAAATCGTAACACTTTGATTTTATTCGTTTTTTTATGTTTCTCAGCGGCAAACCGTTTTGGCGAGCGCACGAACTCAATAAAAAGAAGAAAGAAAATGTAAAACAATGTAGGTTTTTATCTTGCATTGTATTCCTGTTATTTATAGCCTATTAAATGACAGATAACGGTAAGGGAAACGGCCGTATGTTTCTACAAGATAGCGAGATGGTAACGAAGCCTTCGTTCAGCACCGAACGTAGGCGAACCCAGCGAACAGTAGCTCGATGCGACTGCTGGCTAGAGTGTGATGAAGTTACGATCTACGGGTTTACGGCTGACATAGGTTTAACCGGTTTTTTTCTCCAAACCGCCATTCCGGTAACCCCGGGCAGTAAGTTCGATATACAGCTCTGTGTGGATCATTCGCCCAGACCGATACTCGCGCATGGTTTGGTTGTTCGGTCTATATTGGCTCGTAGCGGCGCGCGTTACGGCGTGGGCATCGAGTTCTTGTCGATTGAGCGAGGTCGTGAAGACCTCCTATCGTTTTTAAATGATACGCCGAGCTTATTATAAAGCTCATTGGATGTTTAACGAGACCGACGCGAGAGAGCGACCCCGGCCGTAGTTTTGAGCACTTTGCTCCGGGTCATCGGGCTTTTACGTCCTTCGTGAGCAACAGGATTGATCTCTCGAATCGACGCCGGTTGGGTTTGTGCTAGAAAGTCGGCACTTAGGCATCGCGCGGAAATATGTGAACGTTTTCGCATCTCATCTTCGGGTCATCTTTGTCTTGATTCGATTCCGCGAAACCCTCGAAATTGCGCTGCTATTCCTGTGGTTTCGCGCAACCGGATCAAAACAAATCTGACTCAAATCTAAGCGCGAATTCCTTTCACATACTTCCGCGCGGCGCCTTATTCTCGCGATATCCCGGCCTCGTCGTAAAGGAGCTATTTGTGAATTTTCCCCTTGATCTCAGCGGGTTCGTACCAGTTCCCCTCGACCTTTCAAACCCCCAACTCAGCCTTATCCAACGAAAACAACTCGAAGAGAACATCCAGTTGTGCCGCGATGCGGTGATTATTACCACGGCCATGGCCGAGGCCAAAGGACTGGGAGCG
Source organism: Deltaproteobacteria bacterium (assembly GCA_016929805.1). Classification (GTDB taxonomy): domain Bacteria; phylum Myxococcota_A; class Polyangia; order Polyangiales; family JAFGIB01; genus JAFGIB01. Next base: position 18,176 of record JAFGIB010000156.1, read on the forward strand.
CATACGGGCGGTGCCTATGACATAGTGCCCGAGATAGTCATTGCGGACGGCTTTATGCGAGCCAGCGATAAATTGCTGCCGATTTGTTTTGACGAGGCAGGTCATCGTGTGGCGATACAATATATCTTATCGGTAATACGAGGGCATATGCCTGCCGAACGCCTCTGTCATTACCGAGAGTATGACGCGAAGCTGCCCGGCCATCCGGAACGAGACTTTACTCCGGGAATCGAGTTTACCTCGGGCCGCCTGGGGCACTTGTGGCCCTATATCAATGGCGTTGCCATGGCCCATCCGGATAAGGCGGTTCTTATGTTTGGATCGGACGGTGCTCAGCAGGAGGGCGACGACGCGGAAGCGGCTCGTTTCGCGGTTGCGCACAATCTCAACGTCAAGCTCGCGATCGACGATAATAACGTGACCATTTCGGGCCATCCCAAGAAATACATGCCCGGCTTCGATTTGCGTAAAACGCTCAAAGGACACGGACTGAAAGTCGATTGTGTGAAGGGCGAAAACCTTGAGGCGCTTTACCGCACGATGCAAAAAGCCGTGGCCATCGAGGGTCCGGTCGCCATGATCATCCGACGTAAAATGGCGCCGGGCGTAAAAGGCATCGAGGGAACGCCCAAAGGACACGATGCGATTAAGCTGGAGGTCGCGTTTGCCTACTTGGAGAAACGGGGGCTGAAAGAGGCGGTCGCGACGCTCAAATCGATTAGCAAACCAAAGCGATCGGTCTTCTACCTCGGCAGCTCAAAAGAAAAGGCCAAGAACCGTACGCTGTTCGGCGACATCGTGTGCGAGCAGCTTAAAGCGATGTCTGACCTGGATAGAAAAGAGAAGGTTCGCGTCTTTGACAGTGACTTGGAGGGTTCCTGCGGGTTGACCCAAATTCGCAAGGCCTATCCGGAAATCTTCGTTTCGGGAGGCGTGATGGAGCGGGGCAATTTTTCGGCTGCGGCTGGCTTCGGGATGGAACCGGGACGGCAAGGGATTTTCGCCACTTTTTCCGCGTTCTTAGAGATGGTCGTATCGGAAATCACCATGGCGCGATTCAACCACGCCAACGTTCTAGCTCATTTCTCACATGCCGGAGTCGACGACATGGCGGACAACACGACTCACTTCGGCATCAACGCTTTCTTCGCTCACAATGGTTTATGCGAGCAAGACAACACCCGGTTGTACTTCCCGGCTGACCGACACCAAATAAGGGCCGTCATCGAAACGGTTTTTTTTCAAACCGGCCTGCGTTTTGTCTTCACCAATCGGTCGGCGTTACCCGACATACTTCGGGAAGACGGAAGACCCTTTTACGCGGATGGCTACACCTTTGTTCCGGGCAAGGACGATATTATTAGAGAGGGTTCTCGCGGTTACATCGTCAGTTACGGGGACGCGCTTTATAGAGCGCTAGACGCGGTGGAGCGCTTGAGAAAAGAGAACATTGAAGTCGGGTTGGTCAATAAAACCACGCTCAACGTGATTGACAGCGACGTGCTGAAGAAGATCGGTCAGAGCGGTTTTGTTTTGGTGGTCGAGAGTCAGAATCAAAACACCGGTCTTGGAATGCGCTTTGGAACCTGGTTACTCGAGCAGGGGCTGTCTCCTAAATACGTGCACATCGGGCTGCGGCGTAAAGGCAACGGCGGGCTCGAGGAGCAAATGGCATATCAGGGCCTCGACCCTGAAAGCATCATTTCTAAGGTTAAGAGCCTATCGCAGTAGGCCTTGTCGCCGGCGGCCGAACTCTCGTCGCTCTCGGGTGACTCGGCGCCCGTCGCGCTCGGCTTAGCGCTGCTAGGCCTGCCTGCGCCGTGCACCGATCCGCCGCGAAATCGACTTCGGTCTCGACCGCCGACTCGGGCGGCCTACTGGGATGGGCTCTAACTCCTTAATTCAACCATAAGCAAATCGGCTTGCGGCGAAGCGACAAATCGTTGCCGCTTGGAAGATCCGCTCGTTTCCTTGTAAGCGTTCAGGGGGGCAAACAAGTCGGCGGCCAATTCGCCCGTAAAACCGAGCGCGCCCGCAGGGCCGACGAGGATGGTACTTGC
>JAFGIB010000157.1 GCA_016929805.1 Deltaproteobacteria bacterium
CCCCCCCCCCCCCCGAATTTGTCAATAGCGAACCGCAAATAGACCAAAAAACCCGAAAAACCTTCGCTTATCGATTCTTTTCAGGCGGCTTTTGCCGTTCGTGCTATAATATTCGCGATAATGGTAGGAGGTTTTTATGCGTGCTTCTATTAACGCGATTGTCTTTCTGTCTATCGCGACGTCCGCTTGTTTTGATAATCGCACCTATTCCGATGACGATGTCGACAGCGGCTCTTTTTCGGTCCCGGAGACCGGCGTTGCCGATGCGATACAACTGGATGCGGGAAACACGGGAGGAACCTATGCACCGCCGGATGTTCGCATCTTCCGGGACGTTCCGACACCCCCATATTCCGTCTGCGGTAATAACATTAGAGAGTCGGATGAAGTATGCGATGGCACCGACCTTGGCGGGGCGACCTGTGATACCTTTTGGGCGGGCGCTAAAGGCACGCTCAGTTGCACTCGGGACTGCACAAACTACATCACGGATCTGTGTTATGAAGAGCCGTTCGTTCCGCCGACTCGTTTGGATAGCGGGCGGGACACCAGTCAACCGGACCACGATGACGCGGGAATGGATGACGAACACCGCGTACCGGTAACCCAGAGATGCGCGCGTAGCTCCGGCGCTCGCTGCGATTCGGACGCGGACTGCTCCGAAGGCGGTTGCGGCGGCGAGCTCTGTTATAATCCGGCTTATGGAGAGATCATGACCACGTGCGATTGCACCGCTCCAATCAATCTCAAATGCGGATGCGTGAACGGCGTCTGTGTCTGGTGGTCGACCGGCGGAATACTGTAGTTTTACTTACATAACATAGTTAAGTACGACACAATAAAAGAAGTTCGTCTCCCAGGATCGCACCGCCTAAATATCCGATAATCGGATTTGCTTAGAATATTTCGACTTCCTCGCCTGATTCAAGTCTGCACGCGCCGTCTTGCGGGTCGCCGGCCTTCCTGATGATTTCCTCTTCAGAAGGTTCGCGGTAGACGCCGGTCATTTCGATATCGACCATGCGCAGAATCGCGTCATCTAGCTTGGTCACAAAATAGCACGGTATGGTCGGCTCCTTATGCTCGCCGCCGACGCCCGAGTCGTTCGTCAAGAATAGGTAACGACCGCCCGTGAGCTGCGCCGCCGAACGCATGGTAAGCTCGGTCAACTCGTCGACGCCGCTTGACGCCACCGGGTAGATGTGAACCCCAAGATCGCGCGCGGCTAGGACCGCTTCGGCGAGCGCTTTTGCTTTTTCTCTATGATGCGGCGCATCCGCAACCCAGAAGGCGAGCCGAGCGACATCATCGTCCGCGCGCCAAGCCATACGGTTCATCTCCGCCAAGGCCTCGTCACTCGCCTCTTCATAGTCGCCTCCTCCATCGGCCTGTTGTTCGTCGAGTCGCGTACGAAAAGCTGTGGCGCTGGTCTCGAAATCATACGAGCGAACCACATAAACGTCGCCCCGGTCGCGGTATACAACGAGAGACCAGCGCTGCTCGGAATTCGGATACGCTTCCTCAATCGCCCGGGAGAGCGCCAAAAACTCGGCCTGCAGATACGCGATCTCGTCGAGCATGCTGCCCGTGGTATCGATCACAAGAGCAACGTCGAGAGTTGTACGTGGATCAGGCGTCGTGGTAAACAATTCATGCGCGTCAGCGTGATCGCCGTCGCTCGTTGGCATTACGCCGACAAGACCTCCCTGGAGAAGTGATGATCGGTACTCGAAAAAACGGTCGAAGTTGCGATTGTCGTCCCAGGCGCCCGCGGTAAGGGTACCAGGCTTAACATTCGCACCGCCGTTGGATGAACCATCGATCACGGGAATAGTGGATACGCCCGACTCCGAGCCTATGTCGGCGCCCGAAGAGGAGCCGGCGAGTGAACCGGAATCCGCGGACGAGGGTCCCATGCCCCCGCTGCCCCCCATATCCGAGCCACCGGGCGTCCCGCCCGCGGCGCTCATCTTACGCGGATCAGCGGTTACGCTACTCCCGTCGGCAACGCTACCCCCGTCGGCAACCGAAGGCGCGCTCGCATCGCGCGCATCGACCCCGCCACTGTCCTCGTCTTTGGGAGCTTCGCCGTCTACGTCGTCGTCGATTATTGCATCAGCCGTTGAAGAATCAACGCCCTCGTCTCCGTCCGCGGTTTGATCGCAGCCCGACCATATGCCGAGCATACTCGAGCAAAGAAGCAAGAACAAGACCCGTTTCACGGTGAAGCGCTCAACGGCGCGAGCCCTATTAGTAAAATCTACAAATACGGCCGTTAGTAAATGTAAGATCGAAATACGACTATGGGTATGTATTGAGTTCTTCACGATTCCCTCCTTCAACGACGTGAGCGTATGCGAGTCTGGGTGAAAGCGTTAAAATAAAGAGCAACTTTTATGCCATACGCGAGCATAAAAAAGGCGGGAAATATCAGGAAGGTAGCAATTTAGTAAACGAGAATCATGTGGCACAGGTTGGCACACTTTCACCGATAACCACGACACGAAAGTCATAGTCGCTCAAAGGTTCGTTAGAAGTATCTGTCTTATAATATCTGTAGCAAGCCCGACGACGAACGAATGAATAGTAAGATGAAAAGGCAATGCGTTGATTTTTTCCGTCATCGTGAGTTACACAAAAAAACGGAAGCCCGATCTAAACGCCGGCGCGTTCGAATATCAATCACGATCTGGTCGGTCGGGGCGGCCCTGCCGACGAGTATATTGTTAAGTGTAAATATATCAAATAAATATATTAGACTCGGAGTCGGTGCGATTGGGTACGTATTAGAGTTATGGTGACGGCCGCTTCGACAGGACCTCTCTTTTACATATTACGATTGCTTATCGTAGCCCACCCGGGATCGTTGCAAATGCCGCAGGGGGTTCCTTTGAACATCCCGCAGGCGACCGGATCGTCGGCCAAGAAACAGCGGAACCACGCGGCGTAGAGTCGTTGCATCTGTAACGTGCCCGGGTCTCTGGCGATATAACCGGCAAGCGTCTCGGTAGTCACGTGATCCCCACCCTGCCAATTCGCGAGAAAAGCAGGTCCCGCGGCCCCGTTATAAGAGGCCGTACACATCGTGTTTACGAAATCTTCCGTACCTGTTAGGCACATAAAAGCGACTTTCGCGTTGACCATGCCTCCACCGGCCACGCTTACCTCAGCGAAAACACTGGGATGCGTGGTCGCAGCCGTGGCGCCCATACCTCCCTGTGAATGACCGGCGGTTCCCGCTCGATCGCTCAGTTTTTGATAGAACGCGCTGCTCGGATCTTGATTCTGCTGAAGCATGTAGTCGATTGCCGCCCGGTGGTAAGCACCGCTGCCCACGTTGGAGTTGTCTGAGCCGATCACGACAATTCCCCAGCTCGCCGCGTTGCGGTTGAAGAAATCATAGACGTTCGCTCCGGTCACCGTCGTGCCGTTACCCCAGGCGACGACCGGATGCTTGCAACCAGCCTCTAGCGGTTCGGGATGCCATATCGAGTAGGTGGTCGGAGCCGCCGTCCCGGCGGGTAGTATGGAAACAAGATCCACGCCGTCTATTCTCGTAACCTTGTACGGTCCCGGCTCCGCGTAGGTCCCGCTCCCGGGTTGCAAGCAAGTCTGGCCGTCGCCCACCGGTTGAACGGGCGTCACCTGGATTGAGCTATCGGGCTTTTGCGCAGTAACCGTATTTCCGTCCGGAGTACCGCTGTCAAGCACCACAACCGGGGAACCGCCGCCCGTACCGACTGCAGTCGTCCCCCCCGAACCCGGTTGCTCGGTTACTTGCGCGTCGGGCTGTTCGGACGGCTGTTCCGGCGAGGTTACGCCGCCGCTTGTCCCAGCCGCCGAAATCGGACTACTTCCCGCGTTCTGTCCAACCGCGCCGGCGACGCCGCTTCCAGCGATCGGCTGCGTTTGATCGTTACCGGTGGCATTACAACTGCATATAAAAACGCACGCTAACGACGAAACATAAAGCGACCGAGTTTTTTTTCGACCGTTTGTCATTGCCTACCTACTTTCTTACGAAAACGAGCTACAAATCGACGCCGAAAACGAGGCGACCAGCTTTGCTACCTATATGTACTGTATCTGCACATGAGGTCACAACAATGTCCTATCAGGCCTGAATTGATACTTCTCGCGCCATTCGACGAGATCGAGCGACTAAGACGGCCATCGCATCTCTGCGGACTACGAACGGTCATTCGAGTATGTAACTCTTATAGACCTGATCGCCCTGTTTTTAGGTCTGATCGAGATCCAATCGGTTCACCTTAACGTTGCAAAAAATCCGTCGGCGTAAACGGATCGATTCTGGATGGGTGTCTGGTATACCAAAAATATATCAGGTTACAGCCTACGCGCATGATAGAGAATTCGTACGCGCGCGGTCGCGAACTTCGGTTTTCAGACAACTCGGAACGAAGCGTCGTTTCGAGAATCCTCCCGTGAACCGCGTGTTACGATTCCGTTACGATATCAAAAAAGAAAGACTATAGCTCCACGCTACATTTTAGCGGTTTTCGTCCGAGACGAGTCGCGCAAAAAACGGCTCCGAGCATCACGCGCGCTCCGAAATTTGGACTTCACGGAGTCGCTGCAAGATAATCGTCGTTGGACAACCCCGGGCAACTCTAGGATCAACCTTAACGTTGCAAAAAATCCGTCGACGTAAAGCGCCTCGCTCGCGTAAAACAGCGCGAACTAAGCGCGTGCTCACTTTTTTTGAACCTCACTTAGGGTGCACTAAGCTCGGGTCCAAAAAAAAGTTCCGCGCGCCCTTATTTCATCGCTTTTTTCGCGTTTCCGCTCGACGTCTTTTGCACCGTTAAGGTCAACGCGGGCAAAATGAAGGCTTTTTTCGATATTCGAAAAGGTGAGCGGGTCCAAAGCGCCCTGATGTTCGGGTATTTCTTTTTGGTCATCACCAGCTTCTGGATCCTTAAGCCGGTCAAAAAAGCGGTTTTTATCACCTATTACGACGAGACCGGTTTCTTGTTCGGCAATTGGCACATGAGCAGCGCTCAGGCGGAATTGTTCGCCAAGTGTCTGAACATGGTGATCGCCTACGTCGCCGCGGTCGGATTCATCTGGCTCTCCAATCGCTTTGTGCGGCAGCAACTCAGCACCATCTGCATCGCGTTGTTCATTCCGTGCTATGTCGGTTTTAGTTATAAATTAGACGCGCCGACCGGCCCCATAGTGTGGAGCTTCTATCTATTCGGCGATCTATTCAGCACGTTAATGATCGCTGCTTTCTTCGTTTTTCTCAATGATATCGTTACGCCCGACCAGGCGAAGCGAACCTACGGGCTGGTCGGTCTAGGAGGGGTATCCGGAGGCGTCCTCGGATCGACCGTGGTAAGCGGCTTGATCCGCCATGTTCCGTTATCCGCCTGGATGTGGATTTGCCTGGTTCTGGCGCTGATGATGATCGCCATTGCGGTCGCGGTCGGCAGGATCGCCAAAGCCGAGCGACAGCGATCGTTTGCGAGAAAAGAGCCGGAGACAACCGCGGTCCGACCGCGGAACAACGCGGTTTTCGAAGGGGTCGAGCTCGTAGCGCGTTCGCGTTATATGCTCGCCATCGTGGGAATAGTCGGGATCTACGAAATGGTGTCCACGATCATGGACTATCAGTTCAGCGAAACCGTGTCTCACTATCTTCAAGGCGATGCTATCGGGCAGCAGTTCGCCGTGGTCTACAGCATCACCAACGGCGTTGCGCTGTTCGTGCAGTTGTTTGTTACCAGCCACGTCATGAAACAACACGGGATCAAGGTCGCGCTTTTAGTGCTGCCCGTCGCGGTTTTTTTGGGTTCGTTTGCTTTTATCGCGTTGCCGGTCCTGTGGATAGGCAGCCTGTTGAATACCGCGGATAATGCTTTTAGCTATTCTATCAATCAGTCGGCCAAAGAGTCACTTTACGTGCCTGCGAGCAGACAAGAGAAGTACAAAGCCAAAGCCTTCATCGATATGTTCGTGCAGCGTTTGGCCAAGGTTGCGGCGGTGCTGCTCAGTTTTGTATTGACCGCTATTAGCAGCGACTTCGCCGGGGTCCGATGGCTCTCTCTGGTCACGGTTTTTCTCGTCGTTATTTGGTTCTTCTTGGCGCGCTACGCGGGTGAGGCCTTTGAGGGGTTGGCCCGCGTTCGGAGCGACGAGAGCGCGGGCGTACAAGCGTGACCCGCATTACCAGCGGGAAGATTCCGAGCACACGGTTGACTCGCGCCGTTATTCGCAAGCGAAGCGCTTTCGCGCCGGCGGAAGATTTACTCCGTTTAGCTTGAGATAGGCTCGCTGCCTTCTCGCCTCTCGTTATAATCTAAACGGAAATTTGATATCAAAGCGTTCTTTCGAAAAGCGAGGAAAACTCGCGCGGCTGATCGCCTTTATCATACACTCGTGAATCTCTGCATCGACTCCGGAAATGGTTACTTGTGTCACCTTGCCGGAACTACCTTCGACAGTTATCGCAGCGGTAGCTACGCCGCCGCCTCCGCCACGACACGCTTTTACAGCCGGGGTTACCTTGCGCAGGGCCGCGAGGGTGTCTTGTCGCGTGGGCTGCTCCGGCTGCTTGTTTTCCGGCTTTGCAGCAGGGGTAGAAGATGATGTCTCCTTAACCGCGGCAGGGGTCGGCGCCTTGTCCCCCTTGCCTATAGCCCAGTCTAATAACTCATCTGTAGAAATATCAGGGTTATCTTTCGCGGTCGAACTAGCGGCAGTTGGGGACTGCTTTTTCAAGATTTCCTTCTCCGCATCCGGCTTGGCTCTCTTACGGGCCGCTAAACCATCGGTTGCGGCTGCCGCGCGCGAGCTCTTTTTGACGCCAGCAATCTCCGGCTGGGCTGATACCCGTTCTTTTGTAGCGGATAAAGCTCCTACGCCCGGCATTGCGCTGCTACTCGCTGCTTTCGGTGGTTGACTCTCCGCCCGGTCGCCTTCTCTTTCCACGGGCGGATTTTTTAAATCGCGCTGCGAAACATCCGCGATCGACGATGTCGACAAGATCGGATCCTGACGGGGCGGTTTATAATTGAGAATGAGAAAAGCGGCTGCGGCAGCGATACCGATAACTCCGGCTGCGGCCGCTGTCGCGAGCTTCACCGGTCTGTTTCTCTCAGAAGCAACAACCCGTTCCATCGGGGTCAGGCTGTCTAATTTCTGTCGGAATCGCGTTTCCACACGACCATGCCCAGGCTTAGGCGTTATTCCGTCTTGTGATTTATAAAGCTCGCCTAAATCGATCAGACCGGAGTTCTCTTCAGTCCCACATCCATCAGGCGCCCGCGTTGCTTGAGTGCTTCTCGTCTGTCGGCTGTTGCTGACGAGATTGCTCAAGCTGTAGGCAGCGTCTAAGGGTTTGAGCGCGTTAGTGGTAGCGAACGTGCTGTTCTGGGGAACTTCAACCTTACCGGCCTGATCTGCCGCAACCGGGTCTTCCGCGATCGAGGCTTCTCCTCGTATCTCTTCCCGCGCGTCCTCGCTATCTTGCGCGACGGATTGCTCTTGGGTCCGCGATTGCAGCGTGGCTTGATCTGCGGTTGTAACATGCTCGGATTGCCCCTCGGCCTCGGGGGCTTGCTCTCGGTCGACTGATAACTCGCCGTTCCGAGGCTCGACTGAAAGCGTATCGCTAAGGCCGAAGCGCGCGCTGTCCTCTCCCAATGCAACCTCTACGGAGTGCGTATCGGGATTCGAATCGCTTTCGTCTTGGGCAGGCGAAGAATAGAGCGCTTCAGGTTGCTGTAGCGGTTCACCAGGCTCATCGGACGCGTGAGACAAGGGCAGCTCGCCATACGCGGATCGCGGCTCCTCGGTCTCGGCACTGAGCTCCAAAACATCCTGAATGTGAGCCCAACTCTCCATTCCTTCTCGCCATACATAGTCCTGCGGCCCGAGTTGCTTCTGATAGACGAGTTCGAGTAGCTGTTCTTTTGTGATAGGACCATGCTGTTGGCCGTTAATACCGATAAACCATTGTATCCGCGTTTCTGTAAAATCCTTGGCATCGGCGTTCAGATGACTATTCCCATTTGAAAAATTGTTTTCTGACATGGTTACTTCTCCTATCTAGAGAACGCTTTCTACCAGCGACGAGAGCGAATAAACGGCGGATTTTCTCCCATCGCCGGTGTCTGTAGAACGTATTCGCATCTCTCTATTTTCCTTATCCGTACAGCGGAATTTCCTAATCAACAGTATAAAAACATCGGGGCTCAAACCTATTTGCGTATATCGTCCGGATTCGCTCATTGTCGGGCCTACTTGCCGTTTAAGAAAAGGTATAAAGCGAGGAGTAGGCCGATAAAACCAATCTGTCAATAGCGCTGCGAAAAAACACCCCAAAAGAAGAACAACGTTTTAGAAAAATTGAATAATCTCACGGGGTAGAGAAACCGGCTCGGATCGAAACTCTAATGATATCGCTTGGTTTCGGGGAATCATTGTATCTTCTCAATAGGTGGTGGCGAAACAACCTTGGAACGTGCGCGTATAGGTTCGCGCCTTGGTAGTATCGATATAAAAAACTTACCCCTGCCCCTGCCCAAGTAACTCAAGAATGAGAAACGTATTGATTTCAGCACGATTGCACCACGTAAGGAAAGCGCTCCCGGTAACAAAGAACCGTCAAGGGCATGGGCATGGGCAAGTTGATCTCCTTTCCGGTATCTTCTTCTGCTCGCCACGACTTTTTGAGAACGTACGAATCATTCGCTTTGTCAAAGAGAAACGAGAAAAGCGTAATCGAATAATTCCGAAAACAGACATGCCTACGATCGATGACCTAGTTGCAAACATATAATCGAAATAGGGTTTGATAAACAGAACTCGATATATGCCCGAAAAGTCTCGAGCCGTGCGCGGCGGTTTCCGGCGCCGAATCCTCGCCGGCAACGGCTCGGAACTTACCGGCCACGGCGCTAGTCGCCTTTCGCGTCGTCGGCATCCTCGTCCTGTTCGTCGTCATCCGAATCGTCGTCGTCGCAGTCATCGTCCCCGGTACAATCGTCTTGGTCGTTACACTGTGGATCTGAGCTCGTTACTCCCACACACGATCGATCCGCCAGACATCGGTCGTCTTCGGTACATAGGTTCCCGTCGTCGCACTCAGCTCCCACGTCTACGATATAGCTACAGGTCCCATTGCCGTTGCACGTCGCTCCCTCCGCGGTTTCGCAAAATCCGGGATTATCGCAAGTATACGGCGTGCCCATACACGATTTGTCCGCTTGACATCGATCGGTGTGCGTACACGCGTAGGCATCGTCACAGCGGCCCTCTTGAGCCGCTCGGTAGGTACAGGTGCCGTTGCCGTTACACGTCGCTCCCTCCACGGTTTCGCAAAATCCGGGGTTATCGCAACTATAGGCTATGCCTTCACAAGTTTTGTTTGCTTGACATCGATCGGTGTGCGTACACGGATTGTCATCGTTGCAATTACCGCCTGTATCCGCGAGGTATCTACAGACTCCGTCAGCGTCGCGTTTCGCGCCTTTTGCGGTTTCACAGAATCCGGGATCGGTGCAGGGTTCAAAAGCTCGATCGCCTTCACACACATAGCCGTAGCGACGGTCGCATTCCATGTCTTTCCATTTGCCGTTTTCCGAAGCGCATATTCTCGCGCAATCCGAATTGTTTTGGTCATTCGGCTCTCCCTCAGCCCAATTGGCGAATAGGCGGCGCTCGTTTTTATTGTCGCGGTTTTGTGGTGGGTTTCTAACCCAAAACGTTTCGCCGTTTACCGCCCATACCCATACGCCTTCGTTTTCCGAATCGGTCGCACCGGTCCAATATTCGCCCGAAATGTTCGACGCGATAAAATTATTTTCCGCGGCGTCGTCAATACGAACCAAGAATAGACCGGCATTCGAGCAATTGTCAGAAGCTTCCCCCCAGGTCCTCGTCGCGCTGCAGAAGTAATATACGTGCTCGGCGTAATTTTTTACCACGCAACCGGGCTCTGGCAAGGGCGCTTCGGGCTCGGTCTCATTTTCGGTTTGCGCCTCGCAACCGTCCGAAGGCGTGTCGTTGCTATCCAAATAACCGCTCTGGCAACTATCGACGACGCACACGCCGTTTCGACACGACGCCTCCTGCACGTTGGGCAAGGCGCTACAAGAAAGGCCGCATTCGCCGCAGTTGTCCGCGTCGTTCGCCACGTTAATTTCACATCCGTCGTTGTAGATCTTATTGCAGTCTTGATGTCCTAGCTCGCATTGCGAGATACGACATGCGTTTTCGAAACAACCCGCGGCCGACGCATAGGGATATTGCGCATCAGGCAATTCGGGACAACTGTCATCGCAAAAACCGCAATCGCTATTGGTCCCTAATTGTGTTTCACAACCGTTCTCAACTTCGCCGTCGCAATCCGCGCTGTCTTCTTCACACTCCAATTCAGAGCAAATCCCGTTTTGGCACGACACCTCTAAACATACGTTTTCGCAACCGCCGCAATCGGATAGGGTGTTGAGCGAAGTTTCGCAGCCGTTGAAATCTTTTTCATCACAATTGTCGAATCCGGGCAGGCACGTTTTAACCGTACACACGCCGTCTGAACACTGAGCTATAGCGTTGGCCAATTCACAGCTTTCGTCGGCTTCACGCTCATCCGTCTTACCGTCGCAGTCATTGTCCAGATTATCGCATACCTCTTCGCATATCCACGGACAAAATTCGTCGTTGTTGGGATTAGGCATACATGACGGATCCAATTCATCCGCCATAATCGATGCATCGCTTCGGTCCTCTACCGATTCTGAATCTTGATCAATGGACGCGTCGACACGCTCGTCGCTGTTCTCGTCTCGGACTTTCGAAAGCGAAGGCGATTCCGTCGCCGCGCTTTCTCGATCAGCGATAAGACCGACGTCGTACACATCGCACGCGCCGAGCAGAAACGCGCTAAAAAGCGCTACGGCGGTGTAACCCCGCGTGTGATTGCAGCGTTGTTTAAACGCTGTTTTTTTATTCTCGATATCCAACAGGTTATTATCATTAATATTCATCTTTACTACCCCATACATTCAATCGAGAGATCGATGGTGACTACCTCAGAACGTTTTTGTCATCCTCGACACGCGACACGATCCCGTCGGTAGACGGCGTAATTCGCCAATGACCAGGCGGTCCTCGGCGATACGAAAAGAGGTTTTACCTATGGAATAAAGCTCGCGCATCACGCTTCTTACTAAACGCTGCATGTCATGGCTATGCGCGCCATACATGAAATGAAACAACGGTGATCGACCCACTTGAAACTCGCGTATCGTGCAATGACATTCGGTTTCGCTTCGCGGCGGTCTACTTCACCGTCCGAAGCCGCTCTAACTTTTTATCATGATGACATCTACACTTTGTATTGTCTACTATATTGGTATAAAAATATGAAATATATCAAGCCGCCGACGCACTTCGAATCCTTTGCTGTTACAGCCTGACTAAACCGCGGCACGCTTCGGTAATTTACCGGAAATATACCGGTAATAATTGTTTCCGTTCGCCCTTTAAAAGGTAACGCGTGGCCGTTTTCGATTTGGAGCCGATCCTGATATCAAAGAGTCGTACGCGGTTCGCTGGCGTTTTGACCGCGGCGGATAGTGCGAATGGTTACGACCTGTATCCACAATTACCGCTACGGTCTTGTCGGTCTCGTGGTGAAGGCCGACGGGGCCGGCTCAAATAAAGAGTTTTTTGGCGCTGATACTAATAATAAAAAACGGCGAAACCCAGGGAGGCGAAACCATACTCGTTTTCGCCAGCTTTAGCCATCACGCATCCGCGGCGTCGTATGCTCAGCCGAGCTTCCCGAAGCGGTCACGTTCTCATTCTTTCGCTTCGGTTATTTATCGGCGGGCGTCGTTGTCGATATCTTCTTCTCGTCTCCACCTTAGCGTTGCGAAAAACGTGGAGCGAAAACGCTAAAAGGGCGATGAACTAAGCCCGCTCGGAACTTTTTTTAGACCCGAGCCTAGTGCACCCCAAGTGAGGGAAAAAGGAAACGAGCACGCGCTCAGTGAGCGCCCGTTTTCGCGAGCGAAGCGCTTTACGCCGACGGATTTTTTGCGACGTTAAGGTATACTTGTCACGCGACTAAAAATCGACTATAGGGAGGTTATCGTGGGAGCAAACGAGCCGTCGGTACGCCAAGGGAGCCGGCAGCTTGCCGCGAAAGATTTGTGAAGTTCTTTGCCTATTATTGACATTTTTGTATTTTTTCTGAGCTCGTCTGATGTTCACTGAACTTTGCTTAATAAATTGCTATTGTCGGCTGGCGTAGCGTCCGGGCGATCGATGCCGCCCCACACGCAAAACAGGCCCGGATAATCCTTAAAGTGATTTTTTTCGCTTTTATTCGCAGCGTGCCTTCGAGATTTACGTCGCGCTGCGCGCAGGGAAAATCGATAACTAGCTGTAATACAAAAACTTTTGGTGGTTCGATAAGTCAAGAGTCTACTTGTGGAATCATCGTCACAATTCAAACAACCTATCGAGAAGAGAAATGAAGCAGCATTTACTTTCACTCCATGTCGTAATCCTAGTCGGCGTTCTATCCGGCGAGGCCGTGGCCCAAAACGGCGGTAAAAACACGGCGGTTCCTCGAGCACGGACAACCGTCGCGAAACCCGCGGCATCCGCCCCGGTCGCGGCACCGGCGCGAGATTCGAAGGCCGAGACTTTCGCAATCGCACTCGCCGTTTCCAAGGAATTCAGGGCGAAAGGATTAAGTGGTGCGCAGGCGGGCGATGCCATGCGCAAACGCGGCCGATTCTCTGCAACCGATGTCGCAAAAGCTCTAAGCGGCGCCGGTTACAACCTGAGAGATGTGGCGCTTGGAATTAAGGCATACGGAGTTGAGGACTATTCCGAGCTCGCCAAGGCGCTTCAGCAATCGGAGGTAAACGCGGACGCTATCGCGAGGGTTGGCTTTGTATTGTTTTCTGAATCGCCGGCTCACGTCGCTCAGACGCTAGCGGCTTGCGGTTTTGATGTTCATACGACCGCTCAAGCCTTGAAAGAAAACAAGAGTTTGACACCCGAGGAGATGTTTCGTTCCTTGATCGATGCTTACTTCCCGACCCAAGCCATCGCTGCCATGAAAAGGCTCGAAATGGGCGATCCGATAGTTCTGGCGAAAGCACTTCAAAGCTCCGGCGTTGAGCCGCCTCAAATGACGAAGCTATTGAAAGAGGCCGGTTTTTCTCCTGACGAGGTCGCCGTCGGTCTAAAGACGCTGGCGCTCTCTGCCGCGCTGGTCGCTTCTAGCTTAAAGGAAGCGGGTATATACAAAGTCGACGTTATCGCCAGAGCGTTGCGCTCGGCGGAGTTCAGCCATATTGAGGTCATTCAAGCGTTGTACGCTTTAGATGTACCGACCGTCGAGATTATAAAGATTGCGAACGGTTTGCGGGCGGGGATCAACAACACGGTAGCCGGCCTTCGATCGGTCGGAAAAAGCGACGCGCAAATCGCCGAGGCTTTGAAAGCCGCGGGCGCGTCGGACGAGCGTATCAAGTCCGCTTTGGCTGACGCGAAAACGGCTGATGTTAAAATTTATAGATCATTGGAAACTCGAGATACCAATGAAAAACAACCGCAACCGCTGACTAAAAAAGAACCGGCAACTCCTCAGGCCATAGCCATAACCATGAAGTCAGCCGGCGATTCGATCGATAAAATCGTAACGACTCTCAAATCTAAAAAGGTCTCGCCGAACGATGTTGCAGTAGCGTTGGATAAAGCCGGTTTCGACCGCAAAGCGACCACTTCGGCTTTGATCAAGGCACGAATTAGCGCGCGTACGCTGGTCGAGGCGCTTCAAGCCATCGGTCTCGATCATCAAAAAATAGCCGAAAACTTAAGATCCATCGGAAAGAACGAAAAGGTCATTCTACGGACTCTTCTGGTTTCGGGTCTATCTTATGAACAAGCGACGAAGGTTTTAATCGATTCGGGAGTGTCCGATGGTCCGATCGTCGTGGCGTTGAAATCGCTGGATCGTACTGAAACCGATATCGCCAAAGCTTTGCAGCAAAGCGGCTCGAAGTACCAGAAGATCGCTTCCGCGTTAAAAAAATCGGGGTCTAGCCATGATGGAATCGCATCCGCGCTTCAGTCCATCGGCGTAAAGCATTCCGAGATAGCTCGAGAAATGAAAGCGTTAGGCTATAACCACGCGCAAATCGCATCCTCGCTAATGGCTAAAGGTGTGTCGCATGTCGATACCGCACAGGCGCTCAAGGCATCGAGAGCGTCTTTTTCCGAGATTGCCGAAGCGTTGCACAACGCGGGAAAGAGTTACGACGCGATAGCGGAAGCACTAAAAGCGGTTCGGGCGACGAGTGCTATTACGGTCAAAGCTTTGGGAGAGATCGGGGCCAAGGACGAAAACATCGCCGCCGCGCTGAAATCGCTCGGTCTGAATCTACTCGAGATAACGAAGGCGTTTAGAGCGCAAAAGCGCGATTACAATAGCATCGCCCAAACTCTTAAGGCGGCTTCCTTTGAAGCGGCTGATATAGCAGCGGCTTATAAGTCTCTCCGAGTGTCACCCGATACTCTTGTGAAGGCTTTCAAAAGCGCGAATTATGACGATATAACTTTGGTTAAGTCTTTAAAGCCGTTCGCCGTTACAAACGGCAAGATGGCTAAATTGTTAAAGCAGGCCGGCGTTTCGCATTTCGATATCGCCAAGGGCCTAGTGGCTGCGGGTCAAGATCATAAGAGCGTTGCTGAAGCCCTTAAATCGATCGGACTTTCATCAAAAGATATAGCGCTGGCGATCAAGCTGTCCGGTTTTGATCAACTTTCGATTTCGCAAGCGTTGAAGTCCGTTCGAGCCTCAGACACCGAGATAGCCATCGCACTGAGGTATTCGGGATATAAACGCGAACAGACGCGCCAAGCGCTGCTCGAGTCCGGTTTTTCCGCTGATCGGATTAAGACGGTGCTTAAGAAGGCCAAATATTGAGAAGGCTAGATATTATAAATCCTCAAGCAATTCGGCAACCTATAGACCTAAACCTCGCAAAACCCTCGGCGTAAAGCGCTCGGCTCGCTGGTTTGTTCGAGATCTTTGCTTTCGTTGGAGATGACGTATGCTTAACACCCGTCATTTTGACCGAAGGGATGAGTCTCGTACGGTCGTTCTGCCGTCACTTCTTGAAGTTACAGCTCCCGCGCTCGAAAATGCAGAATCTCTGTAGGCGCAGCAGCGACCTTTATAAAAGGAGTCACAATCAGACACATGTAAAGAATGTTAGGATACCACGCACATAACCAGGCCGCCCAAAAACTGATATAGTAAATAGATACAGGAGTTACGCCATGATCACGTTCAGCGAACGGCAGTTGAAGATACCCCGGCTGATGCGTCCGGTGTATTTGGTGACCGGAGGGCAGTCGAAATTCGATCGCGCAATCCCGGAAAAACGCACTGAAGAACTCTGTATCGATGCCTTTACCATGGCCGCAGAGCTTATCAACCTATCTCCCGCCGAGCTCAAGCGCTACATTCATTCCTGTTATTACGGCCATTTCGCCGATCACTTCGGCGACCAATTGCTGGGCGAAGCCGTCATCCACGATCGTCTAGGGCTCGATCCATTAGGCAACGTGGGAATAAAAACCGGCGGCGCGACCGGGGGCTCAACCCTATGGGAAGCGGTCAAGACGGTTGCGTCGGGCTATTCGGACTGCGCGCTGGCGATGGGCTGGGAACGGATGGATGAGGTGCCAACCGACGAAGGTAATTTTCTGATATCCTGCGCGGCCGATAAAGACTGGGAGTCTGCTCTCGGTCAAATTTATACCGGATATTATGCCGTGATGGCCCAGCGCTACTGGCAAATATTCGGCAAAGCCGAGGAATCGTTTCGACGAACCTTGGCGGAGATTTCGGTAAAGCACCACGGTTACGCGCGCATGAACCCTTTTGCTCAGGCACCGCTAAAAATAAGCGTGCAGGATGTGCTGAATTCTCCCGTCGTCGCCTATCCCTTGCGCGCCTTGGATTGTTGTCTGATGAGCGTGGGAGCCGCTTGCGCGATTATCTGCGACGAAAAGACCGCGCTCGAGCTCAGTAAGTCGAGTCCGCATAAACCGCTGCGAATTTGGGTCGCGGCCGGCTCTCACACCTTGCGGCCGGCGGATCGGCGGCGCATGGAAATCCCACTGCTGCCCAACGAGACGAAAGATCAGTACCGGGACCTTGGGCGACGCTTTAAAGGGGCGGACCGCTACCCCGGCTTTACCGGATTTTTAGCGGCGCGAATGGCGGCATTGTACGCCTATGGAATGGCCGGCATCAGCGATCCCAAAAAAGAGCTGAATCTTCTCGAGCTGCACGACGCCTTTACCATAAGCGACGTACAGACCTACGAGGATATCGGAATACGGCCCTATGGAGAAGGAAGGGACTACGTCGAGTCGGGAGATTGCTATCATACAAATCCGCACACGGGTCGACCGGGCAAGCTTCCGTCGAATATCTCGGGAGGGCTTATCGGATGTATGCACGCGGTGGGCGCCACCGGGATCATGCAGGTCTTCGAGATAGCAACTCAGATTTGGCATCGCTGGGCGGAAATCCACGGCGATGATAGACGTTGGAAGGAGTTCAATCGGGAAAAACCCTCGGATTGGACCGATCTACAGGTCAAGGGAGCCAAGCGCGGTATGGCGATAAGCCACGCGGGCGTCGGGTCTCATGTTACCGCCACGATCTTAATGGATCCGGACCATTTACTAATAGCAAATTGATAGCGGAGTGATTCTATGGCTATGTTCGGACAAGTTTTTGTAAAAAAAGGCAAATATCGTATCAAGGGCGACTTTCATCATCTCGCCGCGCATACGCCGATACGCGACGCGGATAACGCTTTTAGCCTTTGTGGAGTGACCAATCCCCGAGAGCTGACCTATATTCATAGTTACGGAGGAGAGGCGGTTTTTTTCGAAAGCTTGAGCCGAGGAACGCTACTCGCGAGTCGTTGCGAGCATCACGCGTGTGAATGCCGCGGCACGACCTACCTACCGTTTCGCATCTACTGCCCGGATTGCTTGAAGCGAAACCGCGTGATCGATGTGACCGACGAAGCGAAGCGTAGCGCTAGAATATACACCTTCATGGTGTGTGAACGCTCGGGCGCGTTTAGCCTGCTGGAAAAGCCGATTAAGTTCATCAATATCGCGTTCGATGGGATCGATACGGTTTTGATGAGCTACCTGTCGCTGGGTGAACCTCGTATCGGTATGGAGGTCGTTCCTATCTTTAAACGGCGCGATCCGTCCTATACTATACTCGATCTATCCTGGGTGCCGAAAGGCACCCCGGCTGAGGAGTTGAAGCCGGGCTTTGAATTCTAAGATCGAGATGCTGTCACTAAGTAATTGCGGAAAGGAGCATTCCCATTCACCCGAGTTTACCACCGGAACATAAGTTGTTACGACGCACGGTGCGCGATTTCGCCGAGCAAGAGATCGCGCCGGTTATTCAGGCATTGGACCAAAACGAGGAATTTTCGATTCCCATCGTAAACAAGATGGGACAGATAGGTCTGTTCGGCATTACCGCGCCGCCCGAATACGGAGGCGCCGGGATGGACTATCTCGCCTATTGTATCGCGGTCGAGGAGATCGCGCGCATCGATGTAGGGCACGCCATCACCGTGGCCGCGGGTAATTCCTTGGGCATCATGCCGATCGTCAGCTTCGGAAATGAAAGTCAAAAACAACAGTGGCTGCCGCGGCTCTGCAAAGGGGAGATTCTCGCTTCCTTTGCCCTTACCGAGCCTGATGCAGGCTCGGATGCCGGAGCGAGTCATACCAACGCCCGGCTGAAAGACGGTCGCTGGGTCATCAACGGAAGCAAATTGTTTATAACGAACAGCACCTCGTCGATAGCGGGGCTGTGTATCGTTCAACTGGTAACCGGCAATCGCAGCAGTCGTAATAAAGAAATTTCATGCATCTTAGTGCCCAACGGCACGCCGGGTTTTATCGCCAAAAAGATGAGCGGAAAAATGGTCTGGCGTTCCTCGGATACCGGCGAGCTATTCTTTGACAACTGCGAAGTTCCCGAAGCCAACCTTTTGGGTAAGCGCGGAGAAGGCTTTCACCAAATGCTGCACACCTTGGACGGCGGCCGTTTGGCGATCGCGGCGACCAGCCTGGGGGGGTCTCAAGGGGCGTTTGAGCTGGCTCTGAGGTACGCGAAGGAGAGAAGACAGTTCGGCAGGCCGATCTCGACTTTTCAGGCGATATCTTTCAAGCTTGCCGACATGGCGACGGGAATCGAAGCCGGCAGGGCGCTGTTATATAAAGCCTGCCGTCTGAAAGATAACGGCAGGCCTTTTGAAAAGCAGTCGGCGATGGCCAAGCTCTTCTGTTCCGAATTGATGGGCAGGGTCGTCGATCAGGCGGTGCAGATATTCGGCGGTTACGGTTTACTAAGGGAATACCAAATCGAACGTTTTTATAGAGATTATAAGGCGCTTACCATCGGAGAAGGAACTTCCGAAATACAGCGAATCGTTATCTCGCGAAAAATCGGCTGTTTCGACGTCTAAAAGCCGATCTCAAAATCGGCCCGAGCGATATGTCACAAGGCCTGGCGCGCGTTCTCCACGCTGAGCCGCCCCTCGGAAACCAACTGCCTGAGGTGCATTTCAAAGGTCTGCATGCCGTACGGATGCGTTCCACGTTCCATGATGTCTTTTAGCGGAATATTACCCTCCGGCCTTCGTATGCTATCGCGCGCGGTGCCGGTGATAACCAGGACCTCGCACGCGAGCACCCGGCTTTCGTCCTTTCCACTCGGGATCAGACGTTGAGCGATGACACCCTTGAGATTATCCGCCAAGCGTTCGCGCGTTTCGCCGATGTTCGCGGAAGCGGAAAGCGAGAGTATTCGACCTACGGTTCGCGACACGTCCGGAGTGTGCAGCGTGGAAAGCACGAGATGACCGGTTTCCGCCGCCTTCAACGCGATATCCATGGTTTCTTCGTCACGAATTTCGCCGACCAATATGACGTCGGGATCTTGACGCAGAGCCGCGCGTAACGCGGTGGCGAAATCCGGCGTATCGAGACCGATTTCCCGTTGCGAAACCGTCGCGAGCGCGTCGCGATGGAGAAATTCGATCGGATCTTCAATCGTTATGATATGAACGCGCCTGGTTTGGTTGATATGGCCGATCATGGCCGCCAGCGTCGAAGACTTACCGTTTCCCGCCGCGCCGACCACCAGTACCATCCCGCGTTCAAGCTCGGAAAAGCTACGCGCGACAGGCGTTACCTTTAACGACTCGAAACTCGGAACATCGAGCGGAATATTTCGCAGCGCGAGCGCGAGCGTCCCGCGCTGGCGATAGACGCTCACGCGATAGCGACCGACGCTTGGCACCCCGTAGGCGGTGTCGTATTCCGTTAGATCGTCGATATTTCCGGTATAACGCGATTGCTTTAGAACCATCTCAGCGAGCAGCCGAGTATGCTCTTTCTGTAGTTTATCTCCTTTGAGATAATGCAACGAACCGCCGACGCGAAACGCCGGCGGTTGCCCGACCTTGAAAAGAGCGTCGCTCGCCTTATATTGGGCGCCCCTTTGCAACAGCTCGTGAAAGGTTTTTTCATCCATAGTCACGAAAGTAACAAGGAGAAAGCGCCTGAGTCTACCTTAACGTTGCAAAAAACGTCGAGCGGAAACGCGAGCGAAGCGTTTTACGCCGACGAAGCTTTTGCAACGTTAATGTCTACCCCTCATCGCGCGGCTTTTGCACGACGTAGGTACTCATACGTTCGGTTTCCTCGAATTGTCGTTGGTAAATATTCGCCTTCCACTTCGAGGGAAAGGGACCGATACGCACGCGATAGTAACGACCGCGTCCGGGTACATCGGCGCTGACGACGTAGGCCTGGTGCCCGCGAGCGCGAAGACCTTCAGCAAAAGCACGGGCGGGCTCCGGACTTTCGTAACTGATCACCTGCAGCGTATACTCCCCTTCGCGACCTGAGGGCGCGGATGACTTGCTTTCCGTTTCTTGAATAGCGGCCATTACCAAAGGATCATGCTTCGCCGTACTTGTGATAACATCTCTCGACGAGACGACCGCGACGGACGCGGGCGGAAGCGTTGTAATCTCTTGTTCCGATTGCGCTGTCTGCTCCGAAGGTTTTGCGTCGAACCCCGCCAGCTCGGCCTCTTCGGCCGCGGCAGCCGCAAGCGCCGCGGCGACTTCAGGGCGTTCCTTGTCCTCTGCAAGCGCTATGTTGAATATCATTTCTTCGCGGTTGACCTTAACCGGTGCTTGTTTTTTTTCCGCGCCCTGCGCCTTCGCTACCTGCGTTTTGATCCCGCTCTTTTCGTCCAGCTCGGCTAAAGGATCTTTTACATCGCTATCTTCTGGTTTTGCCGCTCGCCCTACAACCACACCAATAGCGAAAGTAAGACCGATAAGGGTTAGAACAGCTAGTAGAATTATGCCGAAACGACGGCTTCTATCATCGGTCTCTTTCTCTTGAATAAATTCGAGATCACGTAATCGGTTCTCCATTAACTCTTTCTCACGCGGCGCCAATGTGTAGATAATTGTAGGTAAACCATTGCGGAGCCGAGGTCAAAAAAGCCGCATAATCAATCGATTGCCGGCGAAAGGCGGAGCTTCTCAAAAAGCCGCGGCAAGCATGTCATTCCAAGCGAAACGAGAAACGAAAAAAGAGACTTATCGTCGCCTTTGGCTGTTCGAAATGACAGATTACGCCGTTTCGCCGCGACCTTTGAAAAGTTACCGAAAAGCAGTCGGCGGCGATGGGCTACTGTTGATTTGCCGTTTGCTCGCCCGGAACGGAAATAGGCTTAAAGGTTCCGTTTTCAGAACCGACCATTTGCCATACAGTTAAAGCGTCTTTTGCTTGTGCATTGATTCTAAGGCTAAAAAACCCGTCGGCTTTGCTTTTAGTAATTATCCCAGACTCTGTACGTTCGTTCAGGCAAGCGACGTAGGCTTCATCGTTCACTCTCCCCTCGATCGTTACCAGACCGGATTCATCCGGAGAAGAGACCGAGAGGTCGTCGGGAGGAGGCAGAGGAAGCGTCGGCGATAGACATCCTACGGCATAAAAAACCAGAGGTAAAATAGTTAGAGGTCGAAAAACGAAAGATCTATAGACGCGATACCGGGTCATATGACAACCAATACGCAAAAACGAGACCGTTGTTCTTAGGCGCGATATGGCTACTATTTTGGGATTTCTTTATATTATTGAACCTAAATAAACGCAACGTTGTTGTCGCATCTGCCACCTCGGTTGGCGTTCGTTTGACTGTCAGGTTGTTGCTTTAGAAGGTTGGAGACGATAGTGCGTGGCCCACTGTGATGTGGTACGGTTCGAGCCCTTTGAAAAACGAAATTGTAAGTTATTCCAACAGGTGAGCGAGGCCTAATCCCGTATGACTGAATCTTTAGGAAAGATTTCAGTAGCGATCGAGGATGAGTTACGAGACTCGTACCTCGATTATGCGATGTCAGTGATCATCGGACGAGCCATTCCAGACGCCCGCGATGGTCTAAAACCGGTCCATCGTCGAATTCTTTTCGCGATGCACGAAATGAAATTGAACTGGAACCAAGCCTACCGGAAATCGGCTCGCGTGGTCGGAGAGGTATTAGGGAAGTATCACCCCCATGGCGACAGCGCGGTGTACGACGCGCTGGTCAGGATGGCTCAAGACTTCTCGCTGCGTTATCCGTTGATCGACGGTCAGGGCAACTTCGGCTCCGTGGACGGTGATTCCCCCGCGGCCATGCGGTACACGGAGACTCGCATGGCCCGACTGGCGTCCGAGTTGTTGGCCGACATCGACAAGGAAACAGTTGAATACAGCCCTAATTTCGACGATTCCGAAAGGGAACCGGTGGTGTTGCCGAGCCGCGTTCCGAACCTTCTCATTAACGGTTCCGGGGGTATTGCCGTCGGAATGGCGACAAACGTCGCTCCGCATAATCTAAGCGAGGTTGTCGATGCGACGATTCGCTTGATCAAGAATCCGGATCTCACGATTGACGAGCTGATGGCGCCTGATGCTGAAACGGGAAGCGCGGGTTTGCAGGGCCCTGATTTTCCAACCGCTGGATTGATATACGGCGCGGCCGGAATCCGCCAGGCTTTTCATACCGGTCGAGGCCGGGTGGTGGTTCGCGCGCGAGCTGAGCTGGAGCCCATGCCCGGGGCGAAAGAACGCGAGCAAATCGTCGTCACGGAGCTGCCGTATCAAGTGAATAAGGCTGAGCTGCTGAAGAAGATCGCCGCGCTCGTTCGTGAGAAACGCATCGAGGGGATAAGCGATTTACGCGACGAAACCGATCGATCGGGGATGCGCATCGTTTTCGAGCTGAAGCGGAGCGTCGCGGGGCAGATCGTGCTCAATCAGCTCTATCAAATGACCCAACTTCAAACGACTTTTGGGGTTAACAACCTCGCGATTGTGGGCGGCCGCCCCAAGGTTCTCAGCATCAAGGAAATGCTGATGTGCTTTATCGAGCACCGTCGCGACGTTGTGACGCGCCGCTCCCGCTTTGAGTTGCGCGAAGCGCAAGTTCAACGGGAGGTTGTCGAGGGTTTGGGCACGGCGATATCCCAAGTCGATTTGGTTATTCAAACCATTCGCTCCTCGTCCGACGCGGATGAAGCGCGACAAGCGCTGATGCGTCTCGCTCTTACCGGTCTGGAAGAATTCGTGCGTCGAGCTGGACGTCCCGAATCGGAAATCGAACAAGCCAGGGCGCGTAACCTATATTATCTATCGGAAAGACAGGCTCGGGCCATCTTGGACATGCGGCTGGCTCGGCTCACGGGTTTGGAACAGGAAAAGCTCGCGTTTGAGTACGCCGAGCTGTGCGACAAGATTGCGCGCCTATTGCGGATCCTGAACGACGAACGGGAATTGGTCTCAGTGATCGTGACGGAGTTGGGGGAAATTCGCGAACGCTACGGAGATCAAAGGCGTACGGAAATCGTCGAGGTCGAAGGTGAGATCAGCGTCGAGGACTTGGTGGCTGACGAAGATGTGGTGGTGACGATTAGCCACACGGGTTACATCAAACGTGTACCGATAACCGAATACCGCGCGCAGAGTCGGGGCGGCAGAGGTAAGCTGGCGATGGATACCCGAGACGAGGATTTTCTGGAACAGATCTTTGTAGCCAACAACCACGCGCACGTGTTGTTTCTCAGCGACAAGGGACAAGCATATCTCAAGAAGGTATACGAAATCCCGGAATCGAGCCGAACAGCCCGGGGTCGGGCGATCGTCAATTTGGTGGGCATGGAATCGGGTGATCGGATCGCGTCGATCGTTCCGATTCGCGAATTCTCCGATGAGTTCGATCTCATCACCTGTACCAAACGGGGCCTGGTGAAACGTTCTTCGTTAAGCGCCTACGCGGCTATTCGGGTAACGGGTATCATCGGCGTCGCGCTGGCGCCTGAAGACGAGCTTTTGGCTGCGGATGTCGCTCGGGAAAACGAACAGATCATGATCGGAACCTCCCAAGGCAAATCGATTCGTTTTAATGTTGCAGACGTACGCAGGATGGGGCGAGATTCGCGCGGCGTCAGAGGAATCGAATTGCGCGAGGGGGACTCGGTTGTCGGAATGTGCATCGTTCGAAGCGACGACGTGCAGGTCTTATCGATAAGCGAAAACGGTTACGGCAAACGCACCCCGCTAAACGAATGGAAGGTTCAAGGACGGAGCGGAATCGGCATCATAGCGATGGACGCGTCGGAACGAAATGGAGCGATGGTGAAGCTGAGCTTGGTCAAGATGGATGATCAAGTGGTTGTCATAACCGACGGCGGCCAGCTCATCCGAATACGCGTCGCCCAGATACGAGAAGCGGGGCGCAATACTCAGGGGGTGCGAATCATTCGGTTAACGGACGGCGAGCGAGTCGTCGATGTGGCGCCGATCGCTGAGCGCGACGAAGAGGAAAACGGGGATATCGTCGGTTCCGAACAGTGACGTTAAGCGTTCTCGGAGGAATGTCCCCGTGGTTAGGCATCGCACAAAAACAACTTTTATATTTGTGCCCGATTCATCCCGGAAACCCGGCCGTTCTCGAATTCTGGGGCGTGAAGGCGTAGGACGGCGTTAGCGTAACAGAGTTTTACACTGCGTAGCGAACGCCCCTTTACCTTGCGCGCAATTGCGGTACGCTTGCTGCGCCCCCTCGCGGTCGTTTAAGGCATCGCGCGCGGCGCCGAGCAACAACCAGCTCTGAGAATTTTCCTGGTTCGCGCGAACCGCCCTTTCGGCGTATTGCTCGGCTTCGCTACCTCTACCCTGGTTGAGATAATAATACGAGAGTTTTCTCAACGCGTCGTCGCCGTTGGGATTTAGCGTGAGCGCGCGCTTATATTCCTCAACCGCTTGCTTCCGCGTCCTTCTGTGCCGGTACAAGGCGTTCGCTCTGGCGACAATCCCCGCGTATTCAGCGGGCGACTGCGATTTCTCCCCCGCCGTCGAAACCGGCCTGCGCTCCTTGATGACCGGCTTTTCTCGTTCGACGGCGGCTGGATTCGAGGTTGAAACGACTTTGGGAATCGCCGGCGTGGCCGCGTTTGGAGACGTCCCTTTTTCGTCCTTCGGCGCGTTGGCTTCTTTTACGGGATGCCCGGCGGAAATCGCAGCGGCATTCTGAGCCGCGACCGGCTCGCTTTGGCCGGTTGCCCCGACAGGTTGCTCGACCATTTGCGGCTCGGAGACCGCCGCCACGCTTTCGTCCGGGGTCGGTGTCGCCGGCGCCGCTTGTTCGACCGCGCCGGTCGGGGCAACGGGCGGCGCCTCTGGTTCGGACGATATCGCTTTAACCGGCTTGGGATTCGGCACGCCGTTCTGCGGCTTCGGTGACTGCTCGCGAATATCCGAGTAAAGCGGCTGGGGAAGCTCCGGCAGGCTCGTAATCGCGCCTATCGCCACGGGCGTGGGCATGAGGATCTTGGCATACACGGTATAACTGCTAATGCCAACTATCGCTACGCCGAGTATAACAAATGTTGCCATCATCGCGCGACGCGAATGACGAGCGCGCGAGTCGTCGTCCTTATCATCGCTACCGGTCTCGAGATCAGAAAATAGATCAACCGGTTCGCTCTTCGGCGGCTCGCTGAAGAAACTATCCGCAAGCGCCTCTTCCTCGGTTTCCCCGGAGAGCTGCCGATCGTCGTCTTTTAGCTTGGATTCGCTTCGTGCTTCTATTTCACTTCGCATGGTGATATTCCGTTCGCATGATCGTGTAGATAATTTGGCGGGGTTTATGCTCGGTTATCGAATTTGTGGTTCAAGGTCTTGCGCACATCCTCTAATGATCTCGCAAGTCAAAGGACAAGCGATAAGCTTGGAAGGATCTTGGGGATCATAGTAGTAGTCCCTAAGATGCCCAATAAGAGAGACGATTTGCAGTAGGTCCTTCCTCAATATCCAATCACAGATTATCGGACACGGCGATAGCTGCGACGAATCTTCCGAGGCTGAGCCTTGGTCATCCCAAGCGCCCTCTTCAAGCCCAGGAGGGCAATCCGCTTTAGATTCGAAGATACGAAGATAACTGTTGTAACCCTCTTTGGCGTCCAACACGCAAATGTTCGGATATTCGCTTTCCGAAATCAGTTCGCTCTCTTCGGGGCAGGTAGTCGGAAGAGAATTCGTCAACGCTTCATAAATCCGAATACCTATGTTATACAGAAACCAATCCCATAGATTATAAGAAACGTTATTATTGTTGTTATTGTTATTATTATTATTGTTATTGTTATTAACCCCATCTAGCTCGCTATCCGTATCAGCGCCCGATCCATCCTGATCGGCCGTGCCGCCTTCCGAATTGAGCGTGCCGCTATCCGTTATGGTTTTTTCACTATCTTCAAGCTTTTGATTTTTGAAAACGATATCGGGATCTACGTCACAGGACGCGAAAGTGAAACCGATTGAAACCATCGCTGTAAGCCAAAAGATCCGTATTCTTCTCGATTCCTTGGGACCGATATTCGACATCGCGTATCACTCGTATTCGATTTGCTCTTTTTGTAGTGCTCGGTCGTAAAGGATTTTCTCGCGGGTGTTCTTAGAGAAACACCTAACTACTGTTCTTCTCCGGTAAGCGATTCGAGCCGGAGGTTAAGTATCCTGGTTTCAAAGCTACTGGGATAGAGTTCGAGAAATTCCTCGATCGCGCGTATTTCCTCGTCGGTTTGTCCGAGCTGCCGAAACGCCCTAATGCGAGCAAAACGCGCTTCTTGAGAGAGTGAGCCACCGCCCTGCTGTAAATAAAGGTCGAATTTCTTGAGCGCCGCTTTCGGTTGTCGTAGATGGTCAAGCTCGAGCTGACCGAGAGGTACGAGAATCGTATGGGCTTCCGGGCTGTGCGGATAAACTTGGCGCAGCTCCCGATAGGCAAAGGCCGCATCCTCCCAGCGCGACTGTCGCATATATCGACGCGCTACCGATATCAGTTGGCCTGCCGGGCTATTCGTCGCCAGCAAACCGCTATTGCGGCTTGACGCGACTTTCTTTATCTCGTCGCTCTCCTTCGCTACCGCGGAATAGTCGCCGGTTTCGCTAAGCCAGGCCCGAATCGCGGATTTGATATCAATACTCTTCAGCGCCATCTGTCCCGCTCTGGAAGAAAAAGGGCGGTTCAGCACGGTTCGATCGCCGAACTTAAGCTCTATGCGGTGGCTTCCCGCGGGTATGAGAGAAGACAACGGCGCGGCGCCGATCGGCTGACCGTTCAGCACCACCGTGGCTCCCTCGGGAGCGCCACTCAAATCGAGAATCGAGGTGGCCGGTCCTTTCCACAGCGTCATATTTTGTACAAGAGCCCAATACTGCGATTCATCCGCTCGCACGATGGGCGTAACGCGCGAGGTCGATTCGCCGACGACCGCGCGCTGGTGCGCCTTAACCAGTCGGTTGTCTGATCGTCTCTTGACCGAAACCTTACCCGCGAGAACCGCGGTTTCGATCCCTTTGCGGTCATCGGAGACTTCAACCGAAAACACGGTTCCTACGGCGGTAACCACCGCTTCGCCCGCGACGACCGCAAACGTCATATCCTTCGGTAGTGGCGCAAGAGCCGCCGTCACTCGTCCCGCGAAAAGCTCCAAGCGCCTTGTGTTTTCGGAGGCCTGGGAAAGCTGTAGGCGGCTATTTTCTCCCTGGCACACATCGATGCCGGGATCGATGGCCAAACACGCTTGCCCCTTTAAAACCTCCACGGTATCGCCCTGCTCTAAAAGAAAATCGCCGACCTTGACCGTCCGATCATTCACCTGAACTTGCCCGGACGCGTATACCAATTCAACTCGGGGCAAGCTGCTTTCTATAAGTACTATAGGCTTCGGGCTTTGCGCTCTATCGCCCTTTTGCCAGACCCCCAGCAAGAGGGCGCAGGCGACCGCCGCGAGCCCTCCAAACAGCCATCCATACGGGATTCGATTCCGTTTGAAGAGCCGGATTTCCGGCGGTTCCGCTTCGCAACGCTCTTGCCCTCTGGACTCGTTCTCTATCGCCGACAGCGCGCCGTCTACGATCGAGCGCGTTTTCTCATCGGGCTCTTCGTTAACCGTCGCAAGATCGATCCAAAATTTGATCTCTCGTTGACACACGGCGTTGTGCTCGGCGAACTCTCGACAAAAAGTCTCTTCCTCAGCTGACAGGTGATCCCCCACAGCTTCCCGATCGACGAGTTCGGCCCAGCGTTGGTAGTTCGAATCAGTCATCGGTCTTGCTCCCACTATTGATACCTACGGCGACATCGCGCTGAATCATCTTTCGCACGTGTCGGCGCGCGGCAATCAGTCTATCCTTTACCGTCCCCAAGGGCGTATCGGTAAGTTGAGCGATTTCCTCAATCGTATGACCAAGCACATGTTTGAGCACGAGTACTTCCCGACGCGCGTGCGGCAACTGCGCAAGGTATTTGTCTACATTCCGAGGGACTTCCTCACACAATTCTCTATGGCCGGTCGCATTCGCCACCTCCTCCGCTTCAGCCAAGGGAACCAAAGACTTCGGTCTTTTCCGTTGCCGTCGAGCGTGGCGTATCGCTGTACGCGTGGTAATCCGATCCGCCCACCTTTCCAAGGAGGATTCACCGTTAAACGTTGCCGCGGATTGAAGAATCTCTATCAGCGCCATCTGACTCGCATCCTCGGAATCGGCGTTGTTTTGAATCAGCCTCTGTGTAATCCGTAACACGCGTCCTGCCAATCGGTGAGCGAGAACCCTTTGGGCGCGGCGGTCATTCGCCGCGACGAGCTGCATTAACCGCAGATCCTCTCGGCCGTTTGCCGCTTCTCGTTTATTCGATAAAACGTTCATTTTTACATCTATACTATTATCTACGTGGGTTGCGATTCGAATCTCGGTCGGATCTTTTCCCCGCCGAGTAATCCTTAACGTTGCAGAAAACGTCGAGTGGAAACGCGAAAAAAGCAATGAGATAAGGGCGCGCGGAACTTTTTTTGGGCCGCAGCTTAGTGCACCCTGAGTGAGGTCCAAAAAAAGTGAGCACGCCCTTAGTTCGCGCTATTTTTCGCGAGCGAAGCGCTTTACGCCGACGGATTTTTTGCAACG
>JAFGIB010000158.1 GCA_016929805.1 Deltaproteobacteria bacterium
CAAGTACCATCCTCGCCGGCCCTGCGGGCGCGCTCGGTTTTACGGGCGAATTGGCCGCCGACTTGTTTGCCCCCCTGAACGCTTACGGTTCGCTCTTGGGTAGTATTGATATAACAACTTTCGCCTTCCCAAGTAACTCAAGAATGAGAAACGTATTGATTTCGGCACGATTGCACCACGTAAGGAGAGTTCTCCCGATAACAAAGAACGGGCAAGGGCATGGGCACGGGCACGGGCAAGTTGAGCTTTTTTCAGGTATCTTCATCTGCTCGCCACGACTTTTTGAGCGCGTACAAAAAGAGATATCCAATTGGGCGAATAAGACCCTTCTACTGCCGGCATGTGTTTTTATAAGAGCAAAAGAACGAAACCGTAGAGTATCGGACACATAAACCGCGTACGAACGTTGACGAGCGACGACAAGGACTATAACGTTCGCGTCGAATGAATTGTCGTCATGGTGACGTCGTGTAGGAGTTCCGTATGGTAAGAAGGTTCATCCCTCGTGAAGGCAAGTTTTTCGAGCTATTCAACGCGAGCGCGGAGCAAAGCGTGAAAGCGGCCAAAGCTCTCAGGGCCATGTTGGATGACTTGGATAATGCTGAATCGCACGCCCGTGAGATCAAAGAAATCGAGCACGCCGGCGACGAGATCACCCATATGACCATCGAGCTCCTTCACAAGACCTTTATTACCCCACTGGATCGCGACGAAATCCATCGATTGATCGCTACCATGGACGATATCGTCGACTATCTAGAAGATGCCGCCTTACGCGTGCACCAATACGGTCTCACGCAGGCGCCCCAAGAGGCCAAAGATCTCACCGATATTTGCATTAACTCGGCGCAATGCATCGAGCGAGCGGTCAAAAGGCTTCACGATTTATCCTTCACCAACGGTATTTTACAGGAATGTATCGAAATCAATCGCCTCGAAAACGACGCCGATAGCCTATTGGCGCTGGCCAAGGTCAGGCTTTTCCGAGAGGAGCAAGATACCAGGCAACTCATCAAGCTCAAGGAGATCTACGAGCTATTGGAGTCGGTCACCGACCGCTGCGAGGACGTGGCCAATATCATCGAGGGAATTGTGCTGCAATACTCTTAACGGGAGCCAACGATGGTTTGTAGCGCGGCATTGGTAATCGCGATCATCGCAGTCGCTCTCGTATTTGACTTTATCAATGGTTTTCACGACGCGGCTAACGCCATCGCCACGGTAGTCTCAACCCGAGTTTTGCGACCTCAAACAGCCGTGGCCATGGCGGCGTTTTGCAATTTCGTCGCGTTTCTTTTTTTCGGCGTCCACGTCGCCAACACCGTTGGAACAGGCGTGGTCGATACCGCGATTGTCGATCCTTTAATCGTGTTATCCGCGATCATCGGCGCGATCGTCTGGGACCTTATCACCTGGTACTATGGCATCCCGGCCAGCTCGTCGCATGCCCTTATAGGCGGGCTCTGCGGCGCGGCCGTCGCCAAGGCGGGGATCGGATCGCTGGTATTCCTCGGTCTATTTAAGATCAGCGTCTCCATCATTCTTTCGCCGCTCTTGGGCATGGTTCTCGGTTTGGTATTCATGACCGCGATCTCGATTTTTTTCTTTAAGTCCAACGCCCAAAAAGTGGACCGCTGGTTTAGGCGCCTTCAGCTCATTTCGGCAGGGCTGTATAGCCTTGGGCACGGCGGTAACGACGCGCAAAAAACCATGGGTATTATCACGGTACTGCTCTTTTCCGCGGGTATGTTGGGAGAGAAATTCTACGTACCGTTTTGGGTGGTCATATCGTGCTATAGCGCGATGGGATTAGGTACGCTTTTTGGGGGCTGGCGTATCGTAAGAACCATGGGCATGAAGATAACCAAACTAAAACCGGTGGGAGGATTTTGCGCAGAGACCGGGGGAGCGCTGACGCTATTTCTCGCCACGGCCCTCGGTATACCGGTTTCAACAACGCACACCATCACAGGTGCGATTGTCGGCGTGGGTTCAGTCACCAAGCTCTCTGCGGTTCGCTGGGGCGTGGCAGGCCGCATCGTATGGGCGTGGATCTTTACCATTCCCGCGTCGGCTGTAGTCTCCGCCGCATGCTGGAGCGTGCTTCACATGCTATACAAGTGGCACTTCATCCGGTAGCCTCCCACAATCCCAATAGACAACCCGACGGTGTAGTGATGTCGATCATAGAATTGGCCCAAAAACGGGGCGCGAAAACGCTTTCCGAGCACGATTCCAAACGGTTTTTATCCAACTACGGGGTTCCCGTGACCCGCGAAAAAGTCGCCCGGACAGAGGACGAGGCGGTGCGCGCCGCCGTAGAGATCGGCTATCCAGTGGTGCTAAAAGGTTCCGGCGAGGCGCTTACCCACAAAAGCGAGCTCGACCTGGTCGCTGTCGACCTGAGAGACGAAAGCGACGTGCGCCTCTGCTTTCAACGCTTCCGCGGCCGTCCGCAGGCCGACGTCGAAGAGGTGTTGGTTCAGCAGATGGTCAAAGGAGAGCGAGAGCTCGTGGCGGGCTTGACTCGCGACCGAAGTTTCGGCCCTTGCGTCATGTTCGGGCTTGGCGGTATCTTTACCGAGATACTTCGCGACACCTGCTTCCGCCTCGCTCCGTTGACCCACAACGAGGCGATAGAAATGCTCGACGAGATTCGAGCAAAAAAAATCCTCGACGCTGTGCGGGGAAAACCGGCCGCCGACCGCGATGCGCTCGCGAAAATTCTCGTGGCGATCGGTCAAATCGGGATCGATTGGCCGCAGATAAGCGAGATCGATATCAACCCCATCAAGCTCGACGGCGGCAGACCGGTAGCGGTGGACGCTCTCGTGGTGCTGGAGCCGACCACGGCGCGGCTGTAACCGCCGATATATTCTAGGTAACTAAACATCGGAGGCGTTTTGAAGCGGTTTTTTGAGGCAAAGACCGTGGCGCTGATCGGCGCTTCGGACAGAGCGACTCGCCCGGGATACCACCTGTTCTCCAACATGAACGCGGGCTTCGGGGAGCGACTTTATCCGGTCAATCCAAAGCTCGTCGAGATCGAAGGAAGGAGGTGTTATCCGACGATCCTCGATGTGCCGTCGGAGATCGACCTCGCGGTGGTGTTTATCCCCGCCCGCTCGGTGCCCGAAGCCCTGGAACAGTGCGCGAAAAAGGGCATTTCTCGCGTGATCATCGAGTCGGGCGGTTTCGCGGAGGCAGGTCCAGAAGGCGTGGCGTTACAACAAAAATGCCTGCAGATAGCGCGCAACGCGGAGATGCGCCTGTGGGGCCCCAATTGCATGGGTCTTATCAACGTCATACAAAAAAAGGTCCTCTCATTCATGCGTTCGCATTGGAGGGACAGTTTCATTCCGGGGACTGTCTCTCTCGTGGTGCAGAGCGGCATGCTCTCAGCCGGGTTTCTAGC
Organism: Deltaproteobacteria bacterium; assembly: GCA_016929805.1. Lineage (GTDB taxonomy): Bacteria > Myxococcota_A > Polyangia > Polyangiales > JAFGIB01 > JAFGIB01. Next base: position 3,416 of record JAFGIB010000158.1, read on the forward strand.
CTACGTCCTCGCCGATTCTCCCTTCGGTCTCTCCAAGGTCGCTTCCATCGGAAATAAAGTCGATGTGGATGAGACCGAGTTGCTCGAGTATTTGGTCGACGACCCGGATACCGGCGTTATCGCGCTGTACTTGGAGTCCCTGGAGCGAGGCAGGCGCTTTTTTGAGCTGTGTCGCTCGACCGACAAGCCCATTATCGCGCTCAAAGCCGGTAGAACCGATCTCGGCGCGCAGGCGGCCCGGTCACACACGGCAAGCCTCGCTCAGAACGACGAGATCCTGGACGCCGCGTTTCGCCACGCGGGGGTCGTTCGCGTATATGATTTTCGAGAGCTGTTCGACGTCGCGCGAGCCTTCGGGGCATGGAACGCGCCCGCGACGGGACGAAAGCGAGTGGCCGTGCTGACCTTTTCCGGCGGCGCCGCGGTATTGGCCGCGGACTCGCTATCGGACTACGGAATGCAGATCGCAACATTGAGCGAAAGCGCCGTGGCCGAGCTAAAAAAGGTCTTTCCGGAATGGATGGAACCGGCTAACCCGGTTGACCTTTATCCCGCTATCGAACGAAGCGGGCCGGCGCAGGCGCTGCAGCAGGCGCTGGAAGCGGTGGTCCAAGATCCCGCGGTCGACGCGGTCTACATACATACGATTTCGGGCATCTACACCGAAGGGGCTGATTTCGAACGAATCGCCACAATCGCCCGGCGTCTCGAAAAGCCCCTGGTCCTCTGGAATATGGGAGACGCCGCCATGGTGGCCGAGATACGCCGCAAGCTCGAGGCACTCGGAATTCCAGTGCTCGACGAAATTAACCGCGGCGTACGCGCGCTTGCCGCGTTGACCAGGGGAAGGTGATCAGAGACAAACTGATTTACTGCGGTTTCGCGAAACCAGCTCGAGACGAACCCGGTTCGAATCTGTACGCCACTAAGACCCGTTCAACCTGAGGTGGGTCTATAGCGCCGATCGGTTTGAAAACGTAACGACTTCGCGGTGTTATCGGACTATCTGTGGTTTACTTCTCCTCGAATTACTCTCCGAGTAG
>JAFGIB010000159.1 GCA_016929805.1 Deltaproteobacteria bacterium
CAAGTACCATCCTCGCCGGCCCTGCGGGCGCGCTCGGTTTTACGGGCGAATTGGCCGCCGACTTGTTTGACCCCTGAACGCTTACGACGTGACGATAGGGATCCGGAGGGGTAACCTATTGTCACACACGCGCAACTTTAGTAAAGATCGGACAAACACTAAACGAAAGGGATGATCTATGGGAATTCGGACTGTTGAAGAGTACAAACAGAGCTTACGCGACGGGAGAAAGGTATACATCAGCGGCGAACGCGTGGAGGATATCACGACGCATCGCGTTCTAGGGCTCACCGTCGATACCATCGGCGCCTCCTATGAGCTGACCGCCACTTCAGACCAAGAGACGAGAGACCTGTTGATCGCCAAACATCCTGATACGGGTGAGCCGATTAACCGGTTTTATGTGATACCCAAGACGCCCGAGGATCTGCGCAACCGCACCAAGGCGATTCATACCCTTATGATGAAGACCGGCGGTCTACCCTTTGGTAAGGATATCGGCACCGATTGCCTCAACGCCGCCATGGCCGTGGCCAAGCAAATGGGCAACGAGCAATATCAAGCCAACGCCAAGAACTTTCTCGAGTATCTACGCAAGAACGATTTACACACCTGCGGCGCGGTCACCTGCGTCAAAGGCGATCGGGGAAAAGAGCCCAGCCAACAGAAACATCCAGATTATTACCTGCATGTGGTGGACAAAAACAAGGAGGGCATTGTTGTCAAGGGCGCGAAGATTCACATTACAAGCGCGCCCGCCACCAACGAGATCATCGTGGTCCCCACGCGACAGATGCGCGAAAACGAGGCTGACTACGCTGTCAGTTTCGCGATCCCGTCGAATACCAAGGGGGTCACCTTCATTTGCCGCAACGGTCGAGGTCCGTGGACGGACAAGGAGTTTCACTCCGAGCGGCCGGTGCGCGAGCTGACCGAAGCCATGATCGTATTCGACAACGTTTTTGTCCCCTGGGATAGGGTATTCATGTGCGGCGAATGGCAATACTCGATGCACCTCGCCTATACCTTCGCAACCTTCCATCGCTTCACGGCAATCAGCTACAAGGTGCCCAATGTCGAGGTCATGGCTGGATGCGCGGTGGCCATGGCCAAGTACAACGGTCTGTTCAAGGTAAGCCATATCCGTGAAAAGCTGGCTGATATCGCCGCCTATGTGGAGACACTGCGCGCCTTGGCTAGCGCGGCCGCTAACGAGCCGGTGATGTTCGGCGACATCGCGGTTCCGAACCCGTTGATCGCCAACATGGCGAAACTGCATTTCGCCGACAAGTACCACGAGTTCGTAAAGCTCATCCAGGATATCGGCGGCGGTATCCTGGCCACCTCGCCTGACAAGCGGGACTGGGACAATCCCGAGATTCACGACTATCTCGAGCACTACCTCGGCGGCGCTGCTGAATGCAGCACGCTGGATCGCATGAAGATGATCCACGAAACCATGCGTCGCGTATGCTCGCACGAGTCGTCATTTCACGAAGTCACCACGGTTCATGCAGAGGGTTCCATGGCAGCGCAAAAGATGATGATTTTATTCGAGTCGCCCCTGAAGAGATATGAGACGCGGGCGAAAGTAGCGGCCGGTATCTTGCCGTTAGGTACGAGCGTGAAGTCTTAGGAGATAGTCGCTATCATAGCGAAGACAAAAGCTGACTTTACCTTAACGTTGCAAAAACTCCGTCGGCGTAAACCGCTTTCGCTCGCGAAAAACAGCGCGAGCCCTAAGCGCGTGATCATTCTCGCTCGACCGACGAGTGACAGCGCTGATTCTAGGTGAGACAACGGCGAAGGTGAGCGCGAAATCACGCTGCTTCCAACCTCTTTGCTGCTCTGTATCGGTTCGACCCGCGAGTTGTGCTTTACGAGAGATGAATCCGTTTACACGCTTTAGGCGATAGACGCCTACATTCGTTTACCACCGGCTCATCGTCATATAGTTCGATAGCTCGAAGTTGTAAAGATATTACATTTTTGCGGGTTTCGATGTCGATCAAGCGCGGTAGACCTTCGAAAAAGGGTTGTTTCCCCTCTTCGTTTTATCCTAAAGTGGTAGCGTGGTATCCTGGTAAAGACGAACTAGAAAAACGCGCACGGTTCGAGGAGATTCCATGACATACCGCTTATCTTTGATATCCCTCGCGATTCTTTTGCTTTTGTTATCGAGCGAGGTGGGGTGTTCCTTGGTCAGCGATTTCGAGGGCTATGATTTCGAGAAGGTCGTAGACGATCGGGACGCGCAAGTCGACGGCGGTGACGCCGGGAGCGCCGGGGACGGGGACGGGGGTAAAGTCGACGCCGGCGATGGCGGTAAGATCGACGCGGGAGACGGCGGAGCGGTCAAGCGATGTAAAGCTTCAGTCGAGTGCGCGACTGGATTTTGCGTGGACGGCTTTTGTTGTAACACCCGTTGCGCGGGCGGATGCGAAAGCTGCGCGATCCCGGGAAAGCTCGGGAGATGTACGCCGGTTCCCAAGGGCGAGGATCCGAATGGCGCTTGTCCGCCGGGAGTCGGAGATAACGCGCCTTGCATCCCGGGAGGCTGTAACGGCGAAAACGATTGTCTCGTAGCGCCGCCTACCCAAGTGTGCCGCGCGGCGTCGTGCTCCGATGGCGTGGCCGTCGATCAAGCCTTTTGCGAAGACAACGGAGTATGTCCGGCGCTGTCGGAAACCGAGTGTTTTCCCTATGCCTGTGGAGACGATGTCTGTAATAGCTCATGCGATGATCAAGAAGAGTGTCACCCTGATTATTATTGCGATCAAGATTCGAACGTTTGCATTGAGAGAAGGCAGGCCGGCGACAATTGTGACGCTCAGGAGCAATGCGCTCAAGAGCTGACCTGTCTCGATGGCGTCTGCTGTGTTCAAGACCGATGTCCGACGTGCAGAAACTGCGGCGAGGATGGAGAGTGCTCCGTTGTCATCGAGGGTGATAAGGACGACAGCGGCAGAACGTGTAACGAGGAATTGGTCTGCGACGACGCGGGCGACTGTAAACGAGAGCTGGGCGTCGGGTGTTCGGACTCATCCCAATGCGCCAGCGACATTTGTCTCGACGGCGTTTGCTGCTCCGTACCCGAATGCGGTGTATGCATAGACTGCGGACAGAGCGGTCAATGCGAGCAAAAGGTCACGGGACGAGACGATATCAGCGGCCTCTCTTGCTCGGGGACAAACACCTGTAACTCTGACGCGGAATGCATTCGAAGATGGGAAATCGTGGGTAAGACAGGGGTCAGCTCCCCGTACTATCCCGAATATGTTACCGCGGCTGATATAAATATCATGTTCGCGAATGAAAGCAACCCTCCGACTGGAACCACTCACTACGTGAATCTATTTAATACGGAAACTAAAAATTTCGTACCCGTTCCCACAACGAACGACGAATTTTATTGCTGCGAATATATGGGAACGCTGGTCTCGTATGATACCGCGTTCTTTTTTATGTCGAAGGACGCGGTTTACTACAAGCCCGGTTATACAGCGTGGACAACTATAGCCGGGTACCTTACCGCACCGAACGTTCAAATCGGAGAGGCCGCGACGGCAGTGATAGGAGACCGTATTTACCGAATCGGCGGCCGCGGTAAACTTACGCTTACCCAATACTACGATATCGGTGACGATGCCTTTATCACGACCGGGCTCGCGGACCATCCGGTGGGAATAGAGTCCGCCTGCGCCGGGGCGTACAACGGCAAGCTCTATGTCTTGTATTATCAAGACGATAATACCCCGAAGATGACGGAGTATACAGAGGAGAGAGATACGTGGGTCACTCTGCCGAACGACGCCAACGCGCCGCTCGGCTGCATTTATCGAAATTTCCCCGTGTGGCGCGGATTTCTGCTTCATTCCTGGAACGGATTTAGAAGGTTTAATCTAGAGTCCCGGGTGTGGGAGCCCGAACCGATTCCCATACCCGATCCCGAGCTGTCCGAATGGACGCCCGCGGTCACGAGCGACGGTATTCTGTACGCCCTCGGCTACGACGCATCAGAAAAGCTCGTGTTGGTTTATAGATGGATATTGGATTAGTACATGCGCTTAAAACGCATCCGGAAATGGTGCGCTGACGTCGCGTGAGAACCGAGGCGATTTCCGCGCGGACTTGTGCCGCTTCGTTATCCCGGGTTTCGAGATCGGCCGTCAGTCCCCGCGCTTTTTCGCCAGGCGAAGCGCCGGCGAAAAGTGCTGAGCCGCGGTCGCCGTTTTCTGCCAAAAACCATACGACTCGTTTTGAAGTTGCTCTTGCAACCCTTCGACGATCTCTCTAAACGAGCGTACCTCGTGTAGCTCGGAATGAGCCAGCGCGAGCTTTTTCACCTTTAAGTGTTTGATCTTCTCGAATGAGGAGAACATCCGTCGTCTCAAAATCATCGGGATAGGTAAAGTATACTTTCCCCCGACTTTGACGATGATATCGCCAGCGTATAGTAGCTCGCTCTCTTGGTTGTAAAGCACGACATCGTGATCGGTGTGACCCGGGGCGAGAAACGCGAGCCAATCTTCGAAGCCGGGAAGCGGCCGGCCGTCGACCAGGATGTGATCGGTCTCAACGGTTCTCGGATAGGCCAGGTCTTGCCTCGGCCTTCTGAGAGAACGGGCGACGAATTGCGCGAGCTCGATGTCGATCCATTGTTGAATCGACCCCGATAGGCCCTGATACCAGCCGTTGATCTCTTTAGACGCCGCGATTTGAAACCCGTGCTCGCGCCTGAGCCGACCGGCTCCGCCCATATGGTCGGGGTGCGCGTGAGAGGCCACGCCGAGCCGTGGCGCCGAAGGCTTTAGTCCGAGCTCGCGCTCGATATAGTCAGCGATGACTCGCGCGTCGCAGTTACAGCCGCAATCGAGCAAAAGGACCCTGTCGGCATATACCGCGAGGTAGATGGTTTCGATATATCCCCGAAGGACGTGGAGTTGAAAACGGTTGTACGTCTCTACAAGAATAAATCGCTCCTTTGGTCGACGGCCGGGCCTTGATCGGGAAAGAGTAACTCTTGCATACGTTCAAGCAAAGGAAAGAGCGTCGCCTGGTCCTTGGCCGAAACCGCGACCGCGCCCCGGGCGGCGGCGATTCGTCCGGCCTGTCCCGCGGGGAGCAAATCGGATTTATTGAAAACAGTAAGACGCTGGATATGCTCGATATCGAGCTTTTGAAGCAGCGTTTCGGTGGTGGCGATTTGCTCCTCCTTGGCGGGATCGGAGACGTCGACCACGTGTAGCAACAGATCCGCGTCGGCGGCTTCCTCAAAGGTCGCGCGAAAAGCGTTGAATAACGCCTCGGGGAGATCGCGGATAAAGCCGACGGTGTCGGTGATCACGACTTCGCGCTCCCGCGGGAAGCGGATGCGTCTGGAGCGCGTGTCGAGCGTGGCGAAAAGCTTGTCGCCGGTCAGCACCTCGCCGTTGGTCAAGGAATTGAGCAAGGTGCTCTTGCCGACATTGGTGTATCCGACAATCGCCACGACCGGCAGACTGCGACGGGTTCTCCGGGCGCGTCGCTGTCGCCGCTGTCTCGCGAACTGCTTGAGCTGCGCCTCGAGCCGTGTGATGCGCTCGCGCGCTCGCCGCTTGCCGATTTCCAGCTTGGTCTCTCCCGGCCCTCGGCCCCCGATTCCTCCGGTCAATCTAGACAGCGAATCGTCGCGCAACCCGAGCCGCGGCAATAGATATCGCATCTGCGCCAACTCCACCTGCAATTTTCCGTCGCGACTCTCGGCCCGCTGGGCGAAAATATCGAGGATAAGTTGACTGCGATCGATAACCTTGAGATCGGTGATCGACGCGATCGCGGCGGCTTGCGAGGGCGACAAGTTGCAGTCGAAAATCAACAGTCCCGCGTCTAGTTGCGTCGCTCGCAGCACTGTATCGTTAAGCCTGCCGCGACCGAGGATGGTTTTCGGGTCGACCTGATCCCGAAGCTGAACCACGGTGTCCGCGACCTCCACGCCGGCGGTGCGAGCGAGATCCCGTAGCTCGCGCAACGACTCTTGCGCGTAGGAGGCTCGTTTCTTGTTGTTGACGTGAATCAGAATCGCGCTGCCTTCCCGAGAAACGACCCGGGTGCGCGCGCTACGCGCGAATTCCTCTTCTAAACCCGTGATCAACGCGGCTGGATTGCAGTTGAGCTTACCATAAGGAATCGGGCCGTAACATCGGAACGGCTCCATCTCCGATCCTTGCGGCACGGGGATGCAATGCGCGTAGTACACCGTTATCGGATTGCCCTCGGGCGACAAGCACAGCGCGGCTACTAGATCGAGCCGCAAGCGCGTTAGATCGACCAGATCGTCTTTCGAGAGCGGCTCGTTGCGCAAATGGGTATGAATCAACCTGAGCCCCCTGAAGCGGCCGATTCCCCCCCGTAACCGGCCGATGTCCGGCAACATCAGCTTGCCGGCGTCGCCGATGACGACGTGCTCGATTTGGCCGGAACGGTGTACCAACGCGCCGACCTGCCTCATGGTCGCGTGGGAAACCGCCGCCAACGATCGACTCAACTCCGCGGTCGTGAGCTCGTCGAAGGGAACGCGCCTGCGATAGATCCGCAATAGATCTTTACGTTCCGAAGGGCTGAGTCCTGATGTATTGCCGTAAACCTGCAAAGAGAAACCGATCTATTGTAAAAAGACTTGATCGAGGCGAGAACGAACGGGGCTTGGGCTTTGGGCTTCGAATTTTAGCACGTTTTTTCCAGGGCTCTCAATGGCGATCTCTTTGTCGCCAGGCCCCTAGGCCGACGATCGCGAGACCGCCCAGCTCGAGCAACCAATTCATGCGTAACCCGACTATGCGATAACCAAGGAGGCTATCCACGTGATGAAAAGAGCCGGCCCGAATAACAATAAATGTTACAAGTGTCGTGAGCCCGATAAAAACCAGGGCAAGACTTCGAAGGTGACGGCGTAGAATCCAGCCGCCTAAAAGTAACGTCGTAATGCCGGCGGATGCTATCGCCATAATGAACAGTCGTTGTAGCGCGCGTCGATTTTCGTACCAACCCTGTTCGACGGCAAGTTGTCGGCCGAGTTGGGTGATCAAGCTCTGTAGATCGAGCTGCTTGTTTAAACCCAGAAAAATGAGCATCGAGGTTATGACCCACCAGGTTCGTGTCAGGCCGTCGCGATTTCGCCCTTCGCCCGGCGCTCTTGCATTTCTATAACAGAGATACGCGACCGCGAAATAGCAGAACACGGTAAACCAACCGCCGAAGCTCGGATCGCCGATGCCCGGCGTCCATCGGCCTTCGGTAGTATGTGCTAGAAAGATCATCGGTTTCGTATATTCGCCTCAGCGATAGCGAGCTTTAGGCGTTAGCCGGCCTTTTGCGCCCATGCCGCTATTTTACGAAACCCGGCTAAAGTTTTCGCACAATGCTGTTCGAAGAAATTATCGGATAGCGTTTCGCAAAGAGCCGTGGCCTCGCTCGTGGCCAGCGCGGCGCCTCCGTCGAAGTTGACATAGGACAATCTGGCGGTGAGCTCCTCACACGAGCGCTCAAACGCGCTACCCGGCAACACGGCTACAGACGCTTCGGCTAACAGCGTTTCACATAGTTGCTTTCCCGTGTGAATTCCGCGCCGCTGCATCCGCTCTCTCAGGGGCTCGAAGTTCAAAAACAGGTAAAAGGCCCCCACCGGCTCGTGTAGCAGAATTCCTGAATCCTGCAGCACGCGGAATCCGCGGCTGGCGAGACCCGAAAGCACCCGGCGCGTGTGCCTGAGATACCTTTCGATCTCAACGCCTCCTTTGAAAGCGTGAACCGCCGCGTGTTGGATCGGCGCGCTGACCGACGTATAGGTTTCGCTCGCTACAGCCGCCATGGACTCGAGCAGCCAGGCCAAGTCGGGCGGAAAGGTCATGGTCCCAAGGCGCCATCCGCCGGCGCCGCACCACTTCGAAAGGCCCGACGAAATGATGGTTCCCTCCGGATAAAAACGAGCGATCGAGACGTGCTCGCCGCGGTGGTGAATCTGTCCGTAGATTTCGTCGGAAAGTACGACCAGGTTCCAGTTACGCGCAACCTCGGCGATCGCTTTAAGCTCCTCGACGCTGTAGCTCAGCCCGTCGGGATTTCCGGGATAGTTTAAGACCAATATTCGCGGGCGGCTATCGTCGGCCTCGCTCTCTAGAAACGCGTCCAATGTGCCCGCGGTCAGGCGCCAGCGTTGCTCGAAGCGCGTCGGTATCACGCGAATCTGCTTGCCGAGTATTCTCGCCTGAGGCCCGTACGAAACCCAGCAAGGCGAGGGAAGGATGAGCTCGCCATAGAAGACTACCTGCAGTAAAAACATTAACTCTTTAGATCCCGGCCCCACCAAAACGAGATCTCCGGTAGCGTCTATGCCGTCGAGCCGCGCGTGAAATGCCGCGACCGCGTCGCGCAAGGCGGGCAACCCGTGTACCGGAAGGTAATCCTTTTCATGGGCGTGTAATCTCAGCGCCTCGACAACCGGCTTGGGTACGGGAAAAGGCGACTGCCCAAGACCGAAGTTCGTGACTCCGGCACCCTGGCTAAAGAGCTTGCGGCATCGCGCTTGGATCGAAAGGGTAGCGGATTGTCCGATGCCTCTGACGTTGAGATTAAGACTTCGCGTAAAGTTATCGTGATTATTACTCGTTCCGTTCGCGCCCCCACTGCCCGATTTATCATTAAAAGTAGTACCAGATGCTCTCATAGTCATTAGGATCTTCTCCGATTTCCTGAAGTCGTTGTAGGTACTCTAAAATAGGAACATCCAAACCGACATACGATTCTCGCTGAACGATGCCTTTTTCCCACGGATGGAAGTCGTAAACGCGCGCTCCGGTCGGCAACACCGCGATCAAATCGCGATGCTGAAAGGCGCGTAGGTAGTTCTTGCCCAACCCGGGCACATTGTAAACCGGCTCATCGGTCCGCCTCGACCCGGGGAGCAAACGGGCCTCTTCCTTTTGTTCTTGAAGAATACGCGCGAGCGGAACCCGATAGGCGTTGGTCTCGGCTTTGCCTTTAGGCACAAAGGTATAGTACGGGTCGATGCCCACCCGCCTGAGCAACATCCTGAGCTTGGCGGCTTCGAATCGGCGCGACACGAAAAACGAGTAGACGAGCTGGTTATAAACCGGAATCGCGTTTCGACGCAGCCGGTCGACCGCGGCGACCATTTCCGGGGTCACTTCGTAGGGATGTTCGACGTGGGTCACCACGCTGATCTCCCGCCGACCCGGCTCGCGCAGCGCGCCGAGGGCCTGCGCCAGCTTAGCCGTCACCCGCATGGGCATGGTGACCAACGTCCGGGTTCCAATTCGTATCAGATCGACGTGGGAGATCTCGGCGACCCGTCTTAATATCGCGAGCAGCCTTTCATCCCGTAGCGCCAGCGGATCGCCTCCGGTGACCAAGACTTCCTTAATCGCCGGATGCTCGCGGATGAAACCGATCGCGCGTTCGATCGCGCTCGATCTTGCCAAAGCGCCGTCGGCCATCACCTGGTCGATCTCCCAATTGCGCTGGCAGTAAACGCAGATCTGCGGACAGGCGTTGTACGGCTTTAGGATCGCAATTGCGGGATAACGTCGCGTGATGAGATCGATCGGCGAAGTGTCGCGTTCGAGCATAAAATCGAACGAGCAACTTCCGTTTTTACGTCCTATCAGCATTTGCTCCACGTAATCGCGCGGCGGGATGACCTGCGCTCTTATCGCGTGATCGCGATTGCGCGAGGTCTCGAGATCCATCAGAGAAGCGTAGTAAGGAGTGACCCCGAACGGCAACTTTCCGTTTCTCGCGCTGTCAATCGTTTGCTGCTCTTCTCGAGTGAGCGGAACCATTCTTAGAAGTGACTTTGAGTCTCGCGCGATATGCTTGATCTGCCAGCGCCAATCGTCGAAGTCGGCCGGCCGAGCCGCGAATTCGCGAATTATCTTCTCGCGGTGCGCTTTGCGCCGTGCGACTACCTTTTCGTCGAGCCCGTCCGGGTAATGTCGCATCACCGATTCAACCTTGGTCCAGAGCGCGTCCAGCTCGTCGGAACGACGCAGCGAGGCCTCTCGTCCCGATAGCGTCGTATCCCGGTTTTCTTCGGTCTGTGCAGCGTGAAAGCGGCCTTCGAGTCCGATGACGAGCTGGGTCATCTCCGCGAAAAAGCCCGCAGTGAGATCTGTTCTTTTCTTGCCCGTCGCGAGATCCCAAAACGCCTCGGTCACGCTAAAGCCCGACCGCGCCTCCGCGCGGCGGTGCAGCATGCCGCGCAGCGCTCGCGCGCAGTCGCGAACGACGTGAAGTAGCGCGCCATTGCGCGTGGTCGCCGACTGGTGCGCTTCGTATTGTTTGCTGGAGACGTGCGCGCTGAGACGCTCGCGCGCTCTGCCGCGGGACCCGGCGTTCTCTACCAACGAGAGCAGGCGGCAGGCCTCGGCGCGAAAACGTCCCTCATCGTAGCTTTCAGCGATTTTTTTAACCTTCATGTCGCGCACCGCGTTTCGTTCTAGATCGAATTGACTCCGTTTCCCCCACCAGAGAAACAGATAAAAGTGTCTCTTCCAATAGGCTTAGTATACGCGATCTTGCGGTATCGCGAAACCACAATTTTTACCTCTCAATAACCAGCGCGGGCCTTGGTTTCAGGATACGCTCAGTAAAATATCGACGGATCTGTTTTCTCGGTCCGCTCGCACTCTCTCGAGCGGGTCCGCGCCTTAGAGCGTGTTTAATAAGGTCCTACCGAGTATTTCGGAGCGCGACGCTCCAAGATGCAAGGAGCCACGACGAAGGACTAGCAGCGCTATTTCGAGGCGCGAGCGACGCCGCAGATCAGGCCGTCCCGCCCGAAAGACGAGCGGAGGACCTTTTTAAACACGCTCTTAGCTGTGCCGCTCGATAAGACGTTTGATCATCTCCGCGATGCCCCCGCTCAGTAGATAGGTACCCTCATGTAAGTTAACCTCGATAGTGCGGTCGAAAAGCAGAGAAAGAGCCATACAGCTCGAAAGCCCGCACTCGCCGCAGTTCGTCTTTTGGGTGTGTCTGAAAATTTCGATCGCGCTGATTCGAGAAACGGCCACTTCGCTCCTCATGCGGTGTCGACAAATTCGTAACCGTTCAGAGGGGTACTGCTGTTTGACTACGACGGCGGCCAATTCATCCCGTAAAACCGGCTTTCGTCCTCGCGCCGGC
>JAFGIB010000160.1 GCA_016929805.1 Deltaproteobacteria bacterium
CAAGTACCATCCTCGCCGGCCCTGCGGGCGCGCTCGGTTTTACAGGCGAATTGGCCGCCGACTTGTTTGCCTCCCTGAACGCTTACTTGCAAAGAGTTAGGAATCGTATGCGTCGCCGCTACTCATCCGCGCGCAACCAATTTTCAACCGAATTTTACCGCCGGTTTGCTAGTGGCGTAGCAATGCGATCTCTTCTCGATATTCTCGTTGAGCGAGGAATGTGAACCTAGCCTTATTATGTAGGGCCAGGTGTGTTCTCTCCCTCTTCCGGAATATCGTTAACCGACGGTAAACGCCTGATATCCGCAAGTCCGATTTTGACGCAGCGCTGGACTATCCAAGAGAGAGAACGATCTAATCGCGCAGCCTCTCTCTGAATTTCCTGAAGCATCGTTTCGGGGAAATATAGGCTCTGCTTGCGCTTGTCCGTGGCCGACATATTTCCTTTTCTCCTTCGCTTTATTCCGCTCTAACTCGTTATTATCTCTGTGGTTATCTCAACTTCTATAGAACTGTCATGCTACATGGCATGTGAGGTCCGTGTCAACGCGACATTGTTTATCGACCGCATAGAGGTGGGTATGAAAAGGCAAAACATAAAAACAATACCGTTGTTCCTTCTCTCCACTTTCATCTCGCTGACCGTGTCTAGCGCTTTCGTAAACGCCGTGCCGAAAACGGCAAGTCCATACCATAATCTCTCAATTTTTGCCCGTGCTTTGGCTCATATTGAGGCGAGTTATGTCACAGAGGTGGACCAAGATGCTTTGATTTACGGCGCGATTCGAGGAATGCTGAATCAGCTAGACCCACATTCTGAATTTCTGGATCCGCAGGAGTACCGCATTCTATTGAATGACACCGAAGGGCGGTTTGGGGGAATTGGGGTCGAAATCGACGTAAAAGATGGTTGGTTGACGGTGGTCAGCGTTTTTAAAGGGGGTCCGGCGGATCGAGCGGGGGTATTACCCGGAGATCGTTTTCTTACAATTGATGGCCGTCCAGCACGTGATCTCCCTATAACCAAAGCAATTCAATATATGCGTGGAGAACCAGGAACGGTTGTCGAAATCGCGCTTCGGCGATCTGACGAGGGCGATGCTATTCGAGTGAGCTTGCCACGAGAGATGATCGACATCGAGGCTGTAAACGCGCGGATCTTACCCGATCGAACCGTTTATATTCAGGTCCGTGTTTTTCAGGAGAACACCGTGCTAGAGTTTCGCGAGGCTATTGACGAGGTGATAGAGCGTTTAGCCGCCTCCGGCGGCGCGAGAGGGCTAATTCTCGATTTGCGCGATAATCCTGGAGGATTGCTGGAATCAGCAGCGCTGTTAGCGGACGAATTCTTAGATAAGGGCGCGATCGTAACCATACGTGGAAGAGATAAGCAGATGAGTAGGCAAATTAAAGCGCATTCACGCGGAACGCGTCCTTCTTGGGCGATGGTGGTATTGGTTAACGAGTATAGCGCGAGCGCAGCGGAAATCGTAGCGGGAGCGTTACAAGATCATAGGCGCGCTATAATTATCGGCACCAAAACTTTCGGCAAAGGAAGCGTACAAGACATAATCATGCTTCCCGATAACAGCGCCTTGAAGCTTACGACGGCAATGTACTACACGCCGAACGGACGCTCGATTCAAGCTGAAGGAATTAAACCCGACGTGGTGGTTGAGCAGCTCGATGCCGAAACAATAAATGCGGTCTCGCGCCGATCTGAAAGCGTAAGCGAGGCAAGCCTAGAAGGTCACCTTAAAAACATTAGAAAGTTAAACACCCTGGCGCCGAAAAGAATCTATCGCGATGCACGCGAAGAACGAATGGTTCGGGAAACAGCAACGCCGTCGCCTTTCCCGGACGACTATCAGGCCCGTGTCGGGCACCAAATCCTTCAAGCGATAATCATCGATGAACGGTAGCTTCGCCGCGCTATCATCGTTTCCTAGACGGCTATAGTTATCTCGAAGTCTCTACCTCGGTTCTGCTTTGCGTCTCGTCTTTTTTGATCGAGTACCTCACGAGCGCGCGAAGGATCTCGTTTCGCTGAAGGTTTCCAACTAAGCGCTTGAGATCTTCGTATAACGACGGATCGCTCAACAGGCCGCCCAGCGTGCCGCGACCCCGGCGGATATCGTTCGAAACCGCCTTCAAGTCTTCGCTTATCTGGGTAAGGTTGGCCAATAGATCTGTGGCGTCGTCGGTGTAGAGCAGCCGATGCACCGTGCTGTCGTTGTGTCTTATCTCATCCAACATAGTGGAAACTTCCGACGTGGCCGAGGCGAGCTCGTCGATTATTCGACTTCCCTCAGGATCGTACAGGATTTTCGATACTAAACCTTTGCCGTTGCGAATTTGTCGGGTTATCGCCTGAACGTTTTCCGATACGCCGGAAAGACGCTCGCTCGTTGCCTGTAGGTTCCGGACCGTCTCCTCAACCGAACGCGCTAGCCTCGCGTCCATGATTAACCGGTTCAGCAATCCGTCGCCTTCGGCGATCTCCGATAATACCGTCGAAACGTCGCTCGCCGCTTTTCTTATATCCTCGCCAAACTGCGGATCTCCGAGAGCTTCGGTTCCCGTGAGAATGTTGTCGGCGGTAGATTCCGCCGCCGAAAGCAGTCTTCCCGCTTGTTTCATGTAGTGCGAAAGAGCGGTCGTCTCGACGGACATAATCCGCCCATTGGGGGGAATGGGCTTGCCCCTGCCCACGGTAATTTCAAGAAGCTGGTCGCCGAGCATTCCCTTGGAACCAATCGAAACGACACTGCCCTCGCGGATGAATCGCGTCTTGTCCTCGCGAACACCAAAGATGACGTGGATTTTTCCCTCGTCGCCAATATCAATATCAGTGACCGTACCGACGTTCATCCCCGCCATTCTTACCGGGCTTCCGGCGCGCAAACCCACTACGTCGGTAAAGAGCGTTTCGTACTTCGTTTGAGCGATGAAAAGATTATTCTGACTGCCGATGGTAAATACCAATATCGAGCCGATAAGGATCGCAATAAAAACGAAAAGCCCGACTTTGAGTTCAATACGACTACCGGTGGTCATTTGAAAAAGCCCTCTGGTCGTTCTCTCGCATAACGGTTCCCTCTATCTTGCCTGAAACCCCGTGAGATCGCGACCATTTCCTCCCCCTTTTATCCCGCGCTCCGTAAAAGCGTTTCGGTATCTTCGTATTGAGGAGCCTCCCCCCTTACGAAATCGCGAACCAAGGGATCGACGCTCTTCTGAATTTCCTCGGGCGTACCATCAAAAACCACACGCCCGCCAGCGATCATCGCGATCCTATCGCTGATCATAAAAGCGCTTTGAAGATCATGGGTTACCACTACCGAGGTGACTTTCAGCTTTTTTTTCAGGTGGAGGATTAGGCGATTTATACGCGTGGTATTTATGGGATCGAGCCCTGTGGTCGGTTCGTCGTAAAGCAATACCTCTGGTCTAACCGTAATCGCTCGCGCAAGACCAACGCGCTTTTTCATCCCTCCAGAAAGGTCGCTGGGCGACATGGCTTCAATTCCAGGCAGGCCCACGTATTGGAGCGACTCGTTTACGCGTATGCTAATCTCTGCTTCGCTCAGCTTGTAGTGCTCTCGCAGGCCATAGGCCAGGTTTTCGCGAACGTTCAACGAGTCAAATAAAGCAGCCCCTTGAAACAACATGCCAATTCTCTGGCGAATTTTAACCAGGTCGTTTTCGGATTTGTCGGTAACATCCTCTCCATCAAAGGTAATCGTGCCGCTATCGCACTTAAGTAATCCGATAAGCAGTTTGAGCATCACGCTTTTTCCTGAACCAGATCCTCCGATAATCGTCAGAGATTCTCCTTGATGAATGTCGAGATTGAGGCCGGAAAAAACGACCTTCGGGCCGAAAGCCTTTGTCACATTTCGGAATTGTACTAGTGCCATGACGGTCTCGGTCGAGAATTGTAGCGTAAAACCTCGTAATGGTTGAGCGGTATCGTGTCTCGCTGGGGCTCTAAAAAAAGTCCGGATTCTCGAAACGGATAATCTGTGCGTGCCTAACGGGCACACTTCGATTTATAACTCAATTTTCCGCGTTTTAGAAAAGGACACAAACGTGAGGCTTGAAGCCTAGAGCAGTCGCATTTTCGTCGTCAGCAGCGGCTCTCGCATTCTGAGAGTTGCTCTGCACTCAGTTGTTCAGCCACCAGTACGCTACAACCACCGCGGCGGAAACCAAAAGGGCCGTGCCTAAGTATCCCATTGCTGACCAGGTTCCTAGCTTCCCTCTCTTTTGTGGCGGCATGATATCGAAATCCTCGGGCTGTTTGAGAACCGGAAATTCGTTACCACTCGCGGTAGACTTAGCTGCCTGGGGTGCGAGCATGGCCGATTCGGCAACAGCCAACTCGGTCTTTCCCGTGGCTGAGACTCCTTCTTGCTGTAAGCTAATAGCTCGCTCGGGCCGGTGGGAGGCCGGCGGCGCGGCAATCGGTCTATCGTCCGCGGCAATAGGTACGGGAGCTGTACCGCCGATTATCGTCCCCCCCTTTGGAAATGCGGGTCGCGATGAGGTCGTCGACGATAAAGCGACCGGGCTCTGACCGACGGGCGGGCCGCCAACGCTTGCGGATTGAAGAAGCGTAGCCTTGTGCGTCGGTTCTCTCTTTATGTCACTCAAGGCCGACGCAACAACTGGACCTGTACCCAGAATAGTCGCCTGAAAGCCGCGTTTTTGCTTCTGCATACCAGCGCCTCGCTGCACGCCGGGCTCTATCGGCCCGGGGTCAGTTCTATTGTCCTGCGCCCGCTGCTTTTCGGGTTCCGTTATCGGCTGAGCCGATTGAGCATCGCGTAGTCGCTTCAACGCATCAGCTCCCGGCATGAGAATCGTCCCTTTGAACCTCTCTTCGCCGATCTTCTCAGTAGGCGTAATTTCCTTTTCGCACGCAGAACACGAGGTCGCGCCGCTCGAGATCTCTTTTCCACAGTAGGGACAGAAAGCCATGCGTTAATTCCTTTTATTTTGCATAATCCAATTTTATTCGTCTCTTTTCTTGCTTTCAACTCTCGATTCTAGGTTATACGCGCGTTGTAGGTCATATGGTCGTCGTTTTTATCATAGAAGATTTTCTTGGAGGCTTGTATATCAGACGTCTTGACAAACCCTATCTTGACATAGGCGCTCAGCGCGCCTAGCGTTTCGACCATCTTTTATAATGGAGGCGCCCGAGTTACTCCCGCAATCGAGTAGCAAGCTCCCTTGGTGACAAGGGAGGAGATATATCCATGGCTTTCTCACTAACCCCAGAACTAGAAAAACTCGTAGATGACTTACTCACGCGCTATCCGACAAAACGAGCTGGATGTATCCCCTTGCTGCATCTGTGCCAGCGACAGGTGGGCTGGATCAGCTCAGAGGTAATCGATTTCGTCGCCAAACGCCTGGATATGAGTACGAGCGAGGTAAAAGGCGTGGTGACGTTCTATACGATGTTTCACCAGAGACAAGTCGCGCCGAACGTGATCTGGGTATGCCGAACGTTGGCCTGCGAGATACGTGGAGGGCGGTTACTACAAAAGCATTTGGAAAAGCGGCTCGGATGCAAGGTAGGCGAAACGAGCAAGGATGGACAGTTTACGCTTCTGTCCGCTGAATGCCTCGCTGCTTGCGGCCAGGGACCCGCGATTCAGATCAACGACCAGTACTACGAGAATCTAACCGTCGAGAAACTCGACAAAATCCTCGACGAATACGCGGTGGAAAACCCAAAAGCTGCAACCGTAACCAAGTAGACAATATGGCTGACTTTCCCAAGTTACTGACGAGCCGGTATGAGCTAAACGAAAGCTGGTTGCTTAGCACCGTCGAAAAGCACGGCGCATACGAGGTTGCTCGCAAGGCTCTCACAACCATGAAACCAGAAGAGATCGCCGCCGAGGTAAAAGAAGCGAACATCCGCGGACGAGGCGGTGCTGGATTTCCGGCCGGCGTGAAATGGGGATTTATACCCAAGGGTAATACCAAACCGGTTTATCTCGCGGTAAACGGCGATGAAGGAGAACCGGGGACGTTCAAGGACCGGACGATAATGGAGCGCGATCCGCATCGCTTGATCGAGGGATGCGTGATCACGCTATTCGCGATCGGTGGACACATCGCTTATATCTACGTGCGCTGCGAGCTCGTCAAAGCGATTCGGCGGCTTGAGGATGCGATTGAAGAAGCGCGGCAAAAAGGCTTTATCGGCGATCGTCCTTTTGGAAAAGACCATAAAATTGAGATCTATGTTCAACCCGGAGCCGGCGCGTATATCTGTGGTGAAGAATCTTCGCTACTGAACTCGCTGGAGGGCAACAGGGGAGAACCGCGACTTAGGCCGCCTTTCCCAGCGGTTGAAGGAGCCTTTCGCTGTCCAACCATCGTCAACAACGTCGAAACGATCTCTTCCATATCGGAAATCGTGAGGATGGGGGGCAAAGCGTGGTCCGATCTCAGCCGACTTCCGCGAGACGGCGGCGTGAGGATTTACGGCGTGAGCGGACACGTCAAAAACCCAGGGATCTACGAGGCTCCGGTGGGCATTAGCATGCGCGAGCTCGTATACGACCTAGGCGGAGGGATGCTCTATGAAAACCGGCCGCTTAAAGCGGTCATACCGGGTGGCTCTTCCACTCCGGTGCTAAGGGCTGACGACGTCGTCAACGCTCCGGGAGAAAACGATCCGTTACACGCGTGGCAAGGCAAATCCCACTTAGACGTACCGATGGGAGCGGATACGTATCGCGCGCTCGGCACGATGCTCGGTACCTGCTGCGCTACGGTAATGGACAATTCGGTCAATATGGTCGAGGTGGCGCGGAATCTAATCCATTTCTACGCCCACGAATCGTGCGGGCAATGTACGCCGTGTCGAGAGGGCTCCGCTTGGATGCGCGACATTTTGGATAACCTGTGTCGAGGCAAGGGACGCAAAGAGGACGTGCGTCTTCTTGTGGAAATCGCCAACAACATCATGGGAAACACGATTTGCGCGTTCGGAGACGGTATGAGCATGCCGATGTTGGGTCTGGTGCAGAAATTCTACGATGAGTTTCTAGAAGCGGCGAAAAACGGTGTACCGGGGTCTCCGCTCGGAGATTCGGCCAAAGAGCTTATGCTCGGGAGTGGAGCGTGAGTATAGCTGCGATATCCTTTTTCTTCGTTTGCGGTGCGGTGGCAATCGCGTCCGCATTGATTACCGTCACGCAAAACAATCCGATTCGAGCGGCCTTTTCATTGCTCGCGCACATCATAGCGCTGGCCGGGTTGTTCATTGGACTTCAAGGTCATTTCCTGGCGGTAATTCAACTGATCATATACGCCGGGGTGGTTGTCGTTTTGTTTATCTTTACGATTATGTACATCGGACCCGTACCCAAACCCGAGAGCGCGGGACGTCCTTCGTTTGCCAAGCTTTTTTCGATCGCGGGCATGGTCGTAGTTACAGGAGCCGTCACGTATGCCGCATTGGGGTATAGCCCCGCGCTCAAGGGATTAAACACGTGTCCTGAAGCGGTCGCGGAATGCGGCCAATTCGGAGGCGTCGAGGCTTTTTCGGCCGCCTTGTTTCGCGGCGGCGTCGTGCCGTTTGAGCTAATCTCGATTTTGCTTACGGTAGCGGTAGTCGGCGCGATCATGGTCGCGCGCGGTCGTCTAATTTATCGAGAAAAGCCCCGCCGTAAGAAACAGGAGCTTTCAATCGAGAATAACAGGTGAGGAGGGCGCGTGGAGGTTCAGCTCGGTCACTATTTGGCGCTGGCGTCGATTATCTTTGGTATCGGAGCCATCGGTTTTCTTACCCGTCGCAACGTCTTGATCCAGCTCATGTCCATCGAATTGATGCTCAATTCGGTAAATTTAACGCTCTTGGCGTTCAACCGCTGGGCGTCGAGCGATCACGCGGGCCAGATGTTTGCCTTTTTCGTGATCGCGGTCGCCGCGGCTGAAGCGGCTGTGGGGTTGGCAATCGTAGTCGGCTTCTTCCGGTTGCATCACACCGTGCATACCGATCAGGCGAACACTTTAAAGCATTAGGATTGAGATCATGGAATTCGCGGTTGAGCGAACGTTGCTTTGGATCGTCTTATTACCCCTTGCGGGTGCTATCATCAATGGGCTCGCGGGCCGATATGCTTCTCGCACAACCGTTCATACGGTCGCCGTCGGTTCGGTTGCGATGGCGTTTGGTCTCGCTCTTTTAGCCTTCGTACGCCTCTATCTTTTACGCGCAGCGGGCGAGCAAGACGCGAAGCTCATCTATACGCTATACGAGTGGTTCGCGATTACGGTCAATAACTCACAAGTGTCGATACCGGTCCGCTTTATCATGGACGCCTTGGGCGGCGCGATGACGCTGGTAGTCTCAGGAGTCGGGCTTTTAATCCACATTTACGCCTGCGGATACATGAAAGATGACCCGTCGTACGCGCGTTTCTTCTCGTACATGAATCTGTTTATGGCGTCGATGCTGCTATTGGTGCTCGCCAGCAACGTACCGCTGATGTTCGTAGGGTGGGAAGGCGTTGGTCTATGTAGCTACTTACTTATCGGTTTTTGGTTCGAAAACAAAAGTTATGCCGAGGCGGGTCGAAAAGCCTTTATCACCAATAGAATCGGCGACTTCGGCGTATTGATCGCGATGTTTTTGTTAGTTCAAGCGGTGGGTTCGTTTGAGTTTGAGACCATCAACCGACACGCTGTGGAGCTTGCCGGCCGATGGGCGTTCGGCCTTCCGGCTCTTCGCATGACCGTCGCCACCGTGGCGACGCTCTTTTTATTTTTAGGCTGTACCGGCAAGAGCGCTCAAATTCCTCTGTTTGTTTGGCTTCCGGACGCGATGGCGGGCCCCACGCCGGTTTCCGCGTTGATTCACGCTGCGACCATGGTTACCTCGGGTGTGTACTTAATCTGCCGTTTATCCCCGGTTTTCGCGGTCGCTCCAACCTCCATGGCGGTGGTCGCGATTATCGGTACGGCGACCGCCTTTCTCGCGGCGACCATCGCCTTGGTACAAAACAACATGAAGCGAATACTCGCCTATTCGACCGTCAGCCAACTCGGTTTTATGTTCGCGGCGGCCGGTTGCGGTGCTTTCGCCGCGGGTTTTTTTCACGTCTATACGCACGCCTTTTTCAAAGCTTGCTTGTTCCTCGGCGCCGGTTCAGTGATGCACGCGGTTGGGGCGCACGGAGATGCCGACATCCGGCAGTTAGGCGGGTTGAGACGCTTTCAACCGCGAACGAACTGGACCTTTTTAGCGAGCTGTTTGGCGATCGCCGGCGTACCGCTATTTAGCGGTTTCTTTTCCAAAGACGAAATTCTGGTCGGAGCGCTGAGCGTGGGCGACTTTTTCTTCTTCGCCCCGTGGCTCGGTAGAGTGTTGTTCGCGGTTCTCGTCATTGCCGCGATCTTGACGGCGTTTTATATGTTCCGTCTCTATTTCATGACCTTTTGGGGCGATTACCGCGGAGGCCCCTCGCACGATAACGCGGAACACGGCGGTCACGATCCGCACGAATCACCGGGCTCGATGACCTGGCCGTTGGTTTTGCTCGGGGTCGGGGCGATCGTCGGCGGTTATTTGTGGGTCGGCGCGCTCGGGCTTCTGCACCTTCATTGGGAACCGTGGGTCGTTTGGTTGGAACCTTCGCTGGCGAGCATCGGAACGGAACACCACACGTCGCATATCGCGTGGGCGCTCGGCCTCGGAACGACGGCCGCTGTTGTGGGAATAGGCATCGCCTGGTCTTGGTACGCGCGCAAGGACGTCGAAACACCAAAACGCCTCAAGGAACAATTCCCGGAGGTTCATCAGTTCTTGATGGACAAGTGGAGGGTTGACGAGCTTTACGATGCCACGATTCTCGGCGGCTCGCGGCGTCTAGGAATCGCGTCGGCTAATTTCGACAACGCGGCGATCGACGGGCTACTCGCCTCGGCGAGCTCGAAAGCCGTCAAAGGGTTGAGTTATCTATTTACTCGAATTCAAACCGGCGTCGTTCACGCGTACGGCGCAATTATGGTTGCCGGTATCGTGGCTGTCGCTTGGTGGTTTATCTTTCCCCATGCGCGTATCGACGTGCAACTTGACGAGAACGGGCTTGCGCGCAATCCAGTACATCTGGCTGCGGGCGAAGGGCTCGGCTATGAATATCAATGGGATATCGATTCAGACGGAACGTTCGAAACCGATTGGCAATCCGGATCGAAGCTCGAGCATCGATACAGCATCGACGAGCTCAAACCGGGCTCGGTCGTCATCTTCGCGGGCTCGGGCTACGGCGTACACACAAAGCAATCCAAGCTTATGCCCGGCGAGCCTTTTCATCTCGACGAAAATCTCTTGGGTTCCTGGCAGCACCCAGACGAATACTTTAAAAAAACCTATCCGAAGCTGGTCGGCGTTTTGCCGAAAATCGAGGCGGACGAAGACGGGGGGGTGATTATCCGACCGAATGGAGCGGTCGTGGCCCGTACCGGCAAACGAATCGAGAGAGAAGAGACGATTCGCGTAAGGCCTGGAGAAAGCGTCTCCATCGGCGAGGCGAAGTTGACTATTGCCGGCTATGCCCAGGCTACGGTGGCGGTAAAAAACGCCTTTGGGCTGATCAGTCGCGACTCGATAACCTTTACGATAGCGCGAGACTCGGGTTCTAACGCGCCTCAAGCTTATCTCGGAGGTACCCGATGAGCGGCTACTTACTTTCGATATTGATTTGGCTTCCCCTATTCGCAGCGGTTGTCGTTCTTTTCACGCCGCGTCAGTCGGTAGGCGTCATCCGATGGTTTAGCGTCCTGGTGATGTTGGTCGAGCTGGGTATTTCGCTTTTGCTGCTGACCGGTGATTACACCAGCGCGCAGTTTCAGTTCGCCGAGCGCGCGGTGCTGGTCGAAAAGCTCGGCATCACTTATTCGCTCGGTGTGGACGGAATCTCTTTGTGGTTGGTTTTGCTCACGACGCTGCTGACGCCTTTAGCCACCTATTCCTCGTGGACGGCTATTCATACCAAGGTAAAGGAGTACGCGTTCTCGTTTCTGCTGCTCGAAACCGGAATGCTAGGCGCTTTTATCGCGCTTGACGTTTTGTTGTTTTACGTATTCTGGGAGCTGATGTTGATACCGATGGCTTTGATCATCGGCATTTGGGGAGGACCGAATCGAGTCTATGCGGCGATAAAGTTCTTTCTCTTCACCATGGTCGGCAGCCTATTCATGCTAGTGGCGATCATCTATCTCGCGGTTCAGTACCAGGCTCAGACAAACCTCTATACCTTCGAGCTCGCCAAGCTCACCGAGCTGGTTTTGCCGGTCAACATCCAGATCTGGCTGTTCGCGGCCTTTGCCTTGGCTTTCGCGGTTAAGGTTCCGATGTTTCCGCTCCACACCTGGCTACCGGACGCGCACGTCGAGGCTCCCACCGGCGGGTCCGTGATTCTAGCGGCGGTACTACTGAAACTCGGCTGCTACGGTTTTTTGCGCTTTGCCATGCCGCTCTTCCCCTCGGCCAGCCATCGCTTTATTCCGACCCTGGTCGTTTTGGCGATCGTGGGTATTATCTACGGCGCGTATTGCGCTTGGGTGCAGAAAGATTTCAAAAAGCTAGTCGCTTACAGTTCGGTCAGCCATCTGGGATTTGTCATGCTCGGCTTGTTCAGCGTAACGCCGCAAGGGCTGTCGGGCTCAATCTTACAAATGGTCAACCACGGGATTTCGACTGGCGCCCTTTTCGTTTTAGTCGGCGTGATCTACGAACGTCGCCATACCCGCGATCTAAACGAATTCGGAGGCCTAGCCAAGGTTATGCCCAACTACGCTTTGATCTTCGTCGTCGTCGCTTTAAGCTCGGCGGGGTTACCGGGAACCAACGGCTTTGTCGGAGAGTTCATGATTTTGTCCGGAGCATTTCTCTCGGAATTTTTCGGCGAGCGCGCGCCGTTATACACGCTGTTCGCCGCGACCGGCGTGGTCTTGGCCGCGGTGTATCTGTTACACGCGGTGCTAAAGGTTTTCTTCGGACCGGCGGATAACGAAAAGAATCAGCATCTTCCCGATCTGACGGCGCGCGAGCTAACCGTTCTCGCTCCACTGGTTTTGTTCGTCTTTTGGATTGGACTTTATCCAAATACGTTTCTCAAAAGTATGGAACCGTCGATTAAAGCCTTCACGGATAACTACTCCGCGAAGCTTAAAGCCGGAGACGACGCTCCCACTCAGCGAGCCGTAGTAAAAGCCGCGGTCAATATCTTTCCTCAAACAGTTAGCGAGACGGGAATGAACCAAGAGTCAGAGGAAAAGAAGGCCGATAGAGATAGAAACCAAGCTCGGAGCGACGGCGAAGTTGAAATCTTCGCGCAAGTCGCGGGAGGTTTACGATGAGTCCGTGGCTTGCCCTTTCGCCCCTGTTGGTAGTCGGTATCGGTAGCTTAACGGTCATGATGGTTGACGCCTTCAGCAATAAGAAGGACGACCTCTCGATTTTGTCTTCTGCAATACTAATCGCCGCGGCAGCGATCGCGGGTAGTTTGTGGTTCGGAGGGTTACCGCCCCAAACACCCGAGATTTTAGCGCCCTATCTCGCTGTCGACGCCATGTCTCAGTTTTTTAATATAACAATCTGTGGCGGCGCGGCCCTCTGCGCGATGCTGGCCGGGGGATACCTGCGCGAGCACGACCTTGAGCGCGGAGACTTTTATTCGATGCTGATGCTCTGTGCTTTCGGCGCCATGGTTCTATCTAGTGCGACAGACCTGGTAAGCGTTTTTATCGGCTTGGAGACCATGTCCCTCGGGGTGTATTGCCTGGTCGCTTTCAGACGTGGAAGCGCACGCGCGATCGAAGGCGCGATCAAGTACTTTCTGCTTGGCTCGTTTGCCGCTGCGATTTTGCTCTTTGGTTCAGCCCTGCTTTACGGAGCGACGGGGCACACAGATCTCTTAGGTATCGGCCAAACGATTCGTAATGGAAACGCCGAGCTAGGATTGGCTTTGGTGGCGATGTCGATGCTGGTCGTAGGACTCGCGTTCAAGGTGAGCGCCGTTCCTTTTCACATGTGGACCCCCGATGCCTACGAGGGCGCGATCACACCGGCTACGGCTTTTATGTCGGTGGTGGTTAAAGCCGCGGCTTTTGCCGTAATGCTTCGAGTCCTGATCACCTGTTTTGGCGACCCGCTTTCCGCCGGCGCGGCATCAGGCTGGCCGCCTATCATTGCGGTGGTGGCGGTTGTTACCATGATCTACGGCAATATCGCCGCGATCTATCAATCGAATATCAAACGGATGCTCGCTTATTCGTCGATTGCGCACGCCGGTTACATTCTGATCGGGGTGGTCGCGGCTTTTCGAGTCCAAAACACAGCGGTATCGGCCGTTCTCTATTATCTAATGGCTTACACGGTGTCCAACGTGCTCGCTTTCGGATCCCTCATCGTCATGGGCACGAGAGGTAAAGAAGCGGTAACCTTTGACGACTTGGCCGGGGCGGGGAAACGCCATCCCATGGCCGCGTTACCGTTTATAATAGGTATGTTGTCCTTAATGGGTTTCCCCCCTACTGCGGGTTTTTTTGGCAAGTACTACGTGTTCAACGCAGCATTACAAGCCGATAGCGGAATGCACTGGCTGGTCATTATCGCTGTTATCGCGAGCGCTATTGGAGCCTTCTACTATCTCCGTGTGATCGTCTATCTCTTCATGAAAGACCCGGAAACAGGCGCGCCCCAAGCCGTGGCTATGAAATCCGGCTACGTCGTTACCGCGCTGGTGTTGTCAGCGTATTTCGTGCTCGAAATGGGTATCACTCCGTCCAATTACTTGAAGATGGCCTTGGCCGCCGCCGCGGGATTGGTATAGAAATCCCCCTCGACGTCGAAGACATCGGTCATCGTAAAATCGCTTCGCTCACAAAAGACTCGCGGCTATCGAAGCCTCTATTTATAGATGCCCGCTTTGAAAATTATAGTAATCTTAGGCGTGAGGTAGCCGCCATGGAGCAAAAAGATCTTCCGTTGATAACCCGACGTAAGCGATCCGATAGCCTGCTCCCATTGGGTCTCGTCGTCGTGCTTTTTTTTCTATGCAGCGCCTGCGATAGCTGCGGGCAAGGTGGGGTGAAGCCCTCGAAAGAGACTCTCGACATTAAGCCACCGGTTGGAGCACAGCCTGAAAAACAGGCGCCTGTTGGCGTTGTCGAAGGAATTGTACGACTTAAAGAGGGAACGAGACTTCCGTCATTTCCAGAGGAAATGATGTCGCAGCAAGTCATTCGATCAAAGCCCAAGGAAACGCCGAAGATGTGCTCTCCCTTTACGCCCGCCGACCGACAACCGGTGCGACTGGCCGAATACAGAGCGCTTATAGGGGTATTGGTCGCGGCGAGCAAGCTGAAGCAACCGCCCGAAAGGCCGGCCAAAATCCATGAAATCGCGATCGAAGATTGTCGTCTTAAACCCTCGTTCGTCGCCGCGCAAAAGGGTGATAAGCTTCGTATTCGCAACCGGACCGATTTTCCGTTTATGCCGCAGTTCGGTCGCTCGGCATTCATGGAGACACTGATCAAAGGACAAGAAAAAGTCTTTAATCTCGACGAGGGGGGCTTTGTCGGCAAGATACTATGCGGCTATACCGCTTTATGCGGTCGAACCGACGTGGTCGTTCTGTTCGACGCCATCCATGCGATAACGGACGACAACGGCCGTTTTCGCATTGAGAACTATCCGGCCGGGCAAGAGAGCCTGCTTAATGTCTGGCACCCGTTATTTCAGGAGACCAGCACGCCGATCGTTTTGGCCCCGGGTGAAACCAAAACGATCGAAATTGAGATCAGCCCGATCGAAAAATACGCCCTTGAAGCGTCGGAGAAAAAACCGGTAACAAAGAGCAGGTGAAATTTCGGGAATGGCTTGTGGATATCATCGCTTTCATAACCGACTTCGGCAACGATGATTGGTATGTCGGGAGTATGAAGGGAATTGCTCTTGGTATAAATCCAAAAGTGAAACTGGTCGATATTACCCATAGTATCCCAGCCGGAGACGTTCACGCGGGCGCTTTCGCTTTGCTATCTAGTTTTTGGTCGTTTCCAAAAAGAACGGTTTTCGTCGTGGTCGTCGATCCGAAAGTCGGCAGCGCTCGTAAGGCGCTGGTCGCCCGGGTGGACGAATACTACTTCGTCGGACCGGACAACGGTGTACTCTCACTGGTATTTCGACAAGGCAAGACGGTGGAGGTGCGCGCGCTGAAAGAAAAACGCTATGCCCTCCCGTATATCAGCACCACCTTTCACGGACGGGATATTTTCGCGCCCGCCGCCGCTTATCTTACAAAAGAGCGGTCGCTATCCGCGTGCGGTCCGCCGTATCCGAATTATATCCGCTTGAGGTGGCCGGAGCCCAGCGTCTATCCCGATCGTATACGAGGAGAGGTCGTTTATATCGATCATTTTGGCAACGCGATTACGTCGATCGACGCTTTTTCGATAGAAAAACTGCAAACCTCGACCAAAGAGGCGAAGTGCACGGGCTGTGAGGCGATGCCGATCAGAACGCATTATGAAGAAGTTGAAGAAGGTAAGCCTCTTGCATTGATCGGCTCCTCGGGATTTTTAGAAATCTCCGTCAACCGTAGAAGCGCGGCCTCGACCTTGGGCATTAGTGTGGGCGACGTTGTCGAAGTCTTTAGCCGGTAGCGGTAGCTTCCGGAAGTCCTTCGCGATCTTATTCGGGGTCTTGAATAAGTTAATCGTAACGTTGCAAAAAACGTCGAGCGGAAACGGGAAAAAAGCGATGAAATAAGGGAGCGCGGAACTGTTTTTGGACCCGAGCTTTGTGCACCCTAGGTGAGGTCCAAAAAAGTGAGCACGCCCTTAGTTCGCGCTATTTTTCGCGAGCGATGCGCTTTACGCCGACGGGGTTTTTGCAACGTTAAGGTTAAAATCGCCCGCCACGGTCGCCGTGTCCCCCGCCGCGAGACCTGCGATTCGCTCCGCGCCCTGCGCCACGACCGCCTCCGTGACCTCCTCCCGGGCGCGGCGAGCGTTCGCGAGCCTCGTTTACCACCACCTTTCGGCCGTCGAGTTCTGAATCATTCATCTCTTCGATTGCCCTATTAGCCGCGGCATCATCAGCAAAAGTTACGAAACCGAAGCCCCGCGAACGACCGGAATCACGATCGGTGACAACAACCACCTCTTGAATTTCGCCAAAACGTTCGAACGCGGTGCGCACGCCCGTTTCGTCTGTGGCCCACGCGAGGCCGCCGATAAATAGTTTCTTGGACATAACTTTCTCTTCTGCACTCCACTCGACGGACCTGGCGATCCGCAAATAGAAATATCGGAACTCTCTTTCAATAGCGAAAGAATCTGAGTTTTGTGTACCACGGCGTCATCTATGTCAAGCAGACTAGAGGCACAATCAGCACCGGCGTTCGCGCTGCTAATGCAAAAAGTCAAGGCAGGCAAATCGACGTTTTATCCATGCGCTCGCCCTATTCTTTGACGACGCGGCTGAATTAGCACCTCTTTACGCCTCGTAGTTTCTCAAAAATCCGCGGCGTAACGGCCCGGGGGCGAGATGCCCTTGATTCGGGCATATATTCTTTTTTGGCCCCGCGACCCGTCTGAAGTAACTGATTCCCGTTTGAACCACCCGAACAGATGAGCACTTTTTACCGTCCGGGCCTTGCCGCGCTCGCATTGGCTTAAAATCGTAGCCGCCGAATGATCCCATCGCGGCCCGATCCGAATTACAGCGCTCTTCGGCCGTCGAACAAGCTTGGCTAACTACCGCGTCTTTCCTGGTTATTGAGGCGCGTGGTGTGCATAACTTGCTCTGCGCTTGTCTCGCTAATGAATCTCGATTCAAACGAGATCTTTACGCAAGCGAAGAATATTCGACGGCCATCGCTGACCTCAATCCGCTAACGGAAAGATCTCTTTTCTGAGCCGTTCGTTAAAGGCGCTGTTTGGATAGAGACGAAGGAATCTTTTTACACCCTCGCGCGCGTCCTCGATTCGACCGAGCTTTATCAAGGCTAAGAGATTCACCTGATCCCACTCTTCACTTAAAATACCGGTCTTGGGTTCGCGCGCGCGAGATAGAGTCAGCGCGCGCGCTGGATCGCGATCGAGCAACCGGCGCGCTTCGCCCAGCAATGCCATTTCGCGTAGTAGCGTGTCGTCGGGCGGCGCGGCCGGTTCTTCCGCCGATGCTTTTGAGATCCCAGGCGTATCGCCTCGCGCTTCCATCTGCATATTCGGTGCGATCTCTTCGGCTTGACTTGAATTGCTAACTATCGGGCTATCGCTTGGCTCCGTTGCTGGAGCATAGGGAACGACCGCTTGCGGTCGCTCTGTATTTTTCTCGGCGGAGCGATGATGTAAAACGCGCCGCGACTGGTGTACCTTCGTTTCCCGAGCTTGTGCCGTCGCATTCGAGGAGCTTTCCGTATCGAGGCTTGCCGTCGCATTTTCACTTCCGGTCACTGTTGTCGCGATTTCGTTTTGATCCGAAGCCGCGTTTTCCAGCTTTTGAACAGACGGGCTGAAAACCGTACCTGTTTGAGTCGCCTCGCTCTTCCGATCCATTCCGCTCAATCCACCCCATACGACCATCGCTCCGACAATCGGAACAGCGGCGACACCGACAATGCGAGCGATTAGCATAGAACTTTTCGTGATTCCACCAACCGAGTCTTTCGCCCACGCCGGCAGGGGCGCTCCAGAAGCGATTAAAGCCTTGTGTTTCAGCAGACCGGCGTTGAAATCATATCTCGGCTCTTTCGCGCTACGCGCTTGCCGTATTAACTCGCGGACATAGGCTGGTCTACTGGCGTCTTGGATTAATGGTCTTAGTTCAGAAGTCACGGCACACACTCCGGAAAGCTCGATAGGTTGGTCTGTTCAGATTTTCGCACTTGATAACGAGCGGCCTTGCAGAAACGCTCGCGGGCGGTTCTCAGCCTCGAGTAAACCGTATTCAGCGGTATCTGTAGCCCCGCGGAAACCGATACGCAGCTCTCTCCTTCAATCTCGATTAAAACAAACAAAGCGCGTCTCTTCGGATCGAGCGTATCCAAGGCTTCTTTAACGCAAGCGACGTCGATTTGATGCAGTAAGTTCTGTAATGGATCTCGCTCGTGTCCGGAAGCGCGTTCGATTACTATAGAGTTCGGCTCCACCCGCTGCCTTGATTTCAATTTGCGCCGATAGGCCGCGGTCGCGTGAATCGCGATGTTCGCCAAGTATGTTGCCGGACTCGCGGCGCCCGGACGATATCCGCCGTTTCGATGCGCCACCAGAAACACGTCTTGTAGTAGATCGTCGAGGTCGGTGTCTCTCACACCCATGCGTAGCAGAAAGCGAGCGACGAAGGGTGCAAAACGCTTGAAGAGCTCCTCGGAATCCATTTGTCTCACATCGTTCATATTACCACTCGACCCTTATTACTGTCGCCGGCTTCCGCGATCTGTTAGAAAAATTCGTAGTCTTTCAAAGGCAAAAATGTTTGGGTTATCGCTTCGATCAACGCATACCCCTAAAGCGGTTGAACTCGGCCGGGCGCCTCATGTACGGGAATTACGCTCCTTGTCGGACCGGTAGGAGCGCTCGGAAGAAACGACGAAATGACCGCTGATTCGATAACGACGTAATGCCGCAAAAAATTTATATTATTCATTCCACAAAAAAGAAGAGAAGCCCGATTCGTCCGGCTGCGCCGATGGAGCCGAGCGGACGCGCGGCGGCGACCTCGCCGTCCGGACCCAGCACCTGAATCACGCGCCGCTGAATCGGAAAAACGGCGTCGATCGCGCATACAAGCTTCAAACCGTCGAAAAGCGTGAATAGCCAGTCAAGACCGCTCGCGCTTGCGGCCCATGGTCTCGCCTCGACTTTGCTCGACTCGAGACCATTCCCATGCGTAGCGAATACCCCCAGCGAAAATCCCATACAACCGCGCATCCGAACCCACGATAGAATCGGTAAACCCGCGCAAGCGTCGATCCGTGTCGCCGCGATCAACGAATCGACGGCACCGCCGCTGCCTTCGATGGACTGTTCGCCGCTATAAACGCCGAGCATTGAAGCGCGCAGGTCCAGCCAGTCAAAAAAGCCGACTTCGGCTCGCAGCGCCGTACCCAACCCGATCCCGGGAACAACGCCGGTCGACACCAGGGCGTCGGCTCCCAGCGCGAAACGGCGTATTTCCACACCCGAAACGGCTTCGCGCTCGCTTTTCTCAGCGACGTTCTTAACCAGCCAAGTCGCATCGATCGCAAAGGCTAGCGCTAAACCGATCAAAGCGTGAGCTTGCTCGCAATCGCTCGGAGCGTTGTCAAACCGTCGCGTCGCGTAGACCGTCTGATCGCGTCGAAGCGTGAAGCGAATCACATTGGCTCTGCTCGGATCGCCTATCACCTCGATATGGATACGCGAGTCGATTATACCGCTCGACAAGTACGGTCTGACCGCGGCTACTAGACGTTCCGAGACGAGACAACTCGCTCCGGGTTTCAGGCTAATCGCTTCTTCTAAGGAGTGCGTGGTTCGGTCTTGCGCCGTTGCGAGCGCAGTAAATGACAAGGAAAAGAAAAGCACGGAGGACCAATGAGTCACGTTATAAACTATCTAATCCTCATCTTTTACCGCCTCAACCAAAGTCGTTGAATAGTCAAGGCTTTTCGCTGCATCGCGCCCTCTCCTCTCTAATCGGTTTGTTCCCAATCGGCGCGCCGAAACCCGCCTTTCGTATGATTCGCTTCGCGTTGTGCTGTTTGGCGGTATTCCGCGACAAATCGAAAAGAGGTTAATCGATCAGTATACGCAAGGAAGAAAAATCACTAAAGCAAAAAGACTTGAACCTTTTGGATTGACACTCGTATCACGATGTATTACGTGGGAATAATGACGACCAATTCGAGAAAAGAGGATTTTAAGGAACGAAAAGAGCGTGTTCTACACACTCGTGTTCCGGAAATTTTGGAAAAGGAGCTTAAAAGACTTTCGGAGTCGCTCCGCCTCCCGGTTTCGAACATAGTACGGGCGGTCCTTGAGGACGCTCTAGAAGCGGCAGAATACGCCGGGCGGACAGTTCAAGAGGAAGCCTGGAATGTCGCAGAACGGTTTTCCTGGTTGAACCGACATTCGGTCCGGGGCGTGGATTCGGAAAGAAGCGCTTTTGACGGAGAACGAGCAGATCGAGCTGATTTCGAAGCGCGCGAGGGAGAACGATCCTCTCAGGCCAAGCGTGAACTCGTATTTCGAGGTGTTATCGGTTTTCAACCTCTAACGCTGGCGCGTTCAACGAATTGCTCCTTATGCGGTCGCTCTTTGATGATCGGCGAGCAAGGTTATCTAGGCGTGCGCGACAGACGTGGGCCGCAAGTCATCATAGGACCTGAGTGCTTGCCGCGAAAAGAGTAGCTTATGGCGGCGATACCGGGAAATCCCGCTACCCGCTTGACGCTCATAGCTCTGATTGCTACACACCGCAGACCGTTTTTAACCACAAAGTAACGGGCCGTTAGCTCAGACGGCAGAGCTGCTGGCTTTTAACCAGAAGGTCACAGGTTCGATTCCTGTACGGCCCACTACCCAAAATTCAACATATCGACCCCATCGTCTAGCTCGGCCCAGGACCCCGGCCCTTCAAGCCGGCGACGCGGGTTCAAATCCCGCTGGGGTCGCCGTCCGAGGCCTCGGAATCTTCAACGATTCCGGGGTCTTTGTCTTTCCGCCTTCGGATCACTTGTTCGGCGTTGCCATATTTTTGCCACGCCAGGTTTTGTCGAGCACTGAAATCAGCTCTGCTCCGGTATTGGGAGCGAGGTGGGAATACCGCATCGTCATCTGAATAGTGGAGTGACCCAACCACGCTTGCACCTGTCTGAGCGGTACGCCTTCCATTATGAGTTGCGATGCAAAGGTATGCCTCAAATCGTGCCAGCGAATTCTTCTGAGCCCTGCGCGTCGGCATACCATCATCAAACGATCCCACAGTTGCGAATTGTTCATCGCGCTTCCGTCGGCATTGCAGAACACGAGCTTGCTTCTGAGATGCTGATGATTCTTCAACGCCGATCGCAAGGTCTGGGTCATGGGCACCTTGCGTTCGCGACCACTCTTGGTGTGACCCACAATGACGCGCGTCACTGATCGCCGAAACACGATGAAGTTGTTGCGCCAATCGATATCGCCCCATTCCAAAGCCAACTGCTCGACCGCTCTGGCTCCCGTGTACAAAGCGAACATAATAAGCAATCGCTCTTCGTCGTTGCGCGCTGCTTCCAGCAACGTTTCGGATTCTTCCTTGGTGAAGAGATCGAAACTCGGTTCGGGCACCTTTACCTTTGGCAGCGATGGGATTGAACCGAGATAACCCCACTCCACCGCTGATGCGAGAACACGCCGCAAAGTGGCTCGAATGTTCTTGCGCGACTTGGCAGACAATCCCTTGTCTTGAAGTTCGGCAAAGAATCCGTCGATCGCCTCGCCCTGCAATTGATCCAGTTTTACCTCGCCCAAATCGGGAAGCAGATGTATCCGAAGATGAAACTCCTTTTCGCGCACTGTTGAGGGCCGATTGCCTGCTGCCTTCGGATATATGGGCCACCATTTCTGCTCGACAAAATCTCGAAAACTCAGCACCTCCTTTTCTTCGGTTTCGGGCGTAGCGTGAAGCAGGCGCTGAATGTGTTGCCGTTCCTCCCGCTGCGCCTCTAGTTTGGTATTGATTATCGGCGTACCGCTTATCCGGCGTACGGAACCATTGCCCGAACGTATTTGTACTCGGTATCGCCATTTGCCGTTTTTGTCGCGTCTGACCGCCATTAGGGATTGCCTCCTGGCGGCATAACGCGGACCTGCTTGCTCAAAAACGATATCACGACGGATCGAGCAGGTCCAAGACAACTTGTCGAGGGATTCGGATGGTTCGGCCAACGCGCTTATAGGCAATCGTGCCTTTACGCATTTCTTCTCGCAGGGTTTTATGATTCACCCTGAGTAGGTCCGCGACTTCCTGCACTTTGTAAAAGGCCTTGTTTTCGATCTCTGGCGGTTCTTTTTTTCCTTCGTTCATTTTGTACCTCGTTCTCTCGGTTTGAGTCTGATCTCAGGTAGGGCGGATCGTTTCCGGTCTTGGTCAAGCCAGGTTTCCAGTAGGGCTTTGCGATGATTAGATAGTGTTCGAGTTGCATACGTACGCTGACGCTCGTACCAACAGCGCCGCAGTGCGGACACGGCCTTGGTTTTATTTCGGCTAATAACTCTTCGGACTCCTCATCGAGATTCACGATCCGCCACGCACCGTAGAACTCAACAAGGCGTTTGCCCACGACGGCAATCTCCACACGAGCTGCCAATCTCGGATCCATGTACTCGTGCTTTTTCTTAGCAAGCCGGTCTTTGCGTTTGGGTGAAGGTCCCTTTACCGCGTATTTGGCGACCTCCCGAACCGCAATCTTTGGATTCTTCACGTAGTCAATACGTACTAGAGGAGAATCACCTGCCTTCAGCATGTAGGCGGTACGAATCGTATCGATATCCTTGCGACGCCCGTAGTACA
This sequence comes from Deltaproteobacteria bacterium, assembly GCA_016929805.1. Classification (GTDB taxonomy): domain Bacteria; phylum Myxococcota_A; class Polyangia; order Polyangiales; family JAFGIB01; genus JAFGIB01. The sequence goes on from JAFGIB010000160.1 coordinate 22,580, forward strand.
GCACATGAGCGTGAACCATTCCACGCGTTGACACCTCAACGGCTCGTAACATCGCGTGACCCGGTCCCTTGAGGACTCGCGTCCAGACATACGCGACCGACTTCTTTACTAAATCTATTCGGTCGCTCAATGCCTTAATCTGAAACTCATCTGGATTGGAAGGATCGAATCGCTGAGTAAAGACGATGTGGTAATATCCCAGCTCGTGATTCGTCTCGGCATCCTTCACGATCTGATCGATTTTTGCGCGAAGGATATCAGCACGATAGCGGGCACAAGTTGGACAGGTTCGCAAACCACAAGTGGTCAGTATCCGACCGGACGCGCCATCGACTGCTCCGCAGGTGTTGCATTGTGACGCCACGACCATCTGCCCGCATTCGGTCATGTCTTGCGCTTTACGCTTCCAAGAGCGCCGCAGCTTTCCTTGGGGATACTCCGTTGTCGCAAAATCGGTTAGGCCTTGCGCGACTTGGGCGCGATACTCTTTTTCTGTCAACAGAACAGGACCGTACAGCGCGGCATCTAACGGTACGGAATTTGGAGTTATGCCCTTAGTATCAAGATTAGGGGTGGTGTCTTCGCCACCACCCGAAAGAGGGGGCTCTGCCCTGAGCCATCCCCTCATATTACATCAAAAACCTCGTTGAACACGGCGTGC
>JAFGIB010000161.1 GCA_016929805.1 Deltaproteobacteria bacterium
AAAAAAGTGAGCACGCCCTTAGTTCGCGCTATTTTTCGCGAGCGAAGCGCTTTACGCCGACGGATTTTTTGCAACGTTAAGGTCAATGGAGGGTTTTATATACCGCGTCGTAAACTTCTTAGAACATCCGAGACTACCTTATCGACTAGCGCTTGTCAGTATCCTGCTCACGGCTCCCTCGTTATGGGTCGGATTTCACCTGGACGATAACGTCGGCCGTTTCTTGTTGGCGGGAGTCGCCGACCCGACGGCGAAGCAGCTTCTTGAAGCCTACGGCTCGCCTTACGGCATCGCGAACGGAAAGCCCGCGAGCAACCTATGGCAAATCGAGCACGGTTTCGCCCCGTTTTGGACCTATGAAAAGCTCTTGATTTCGCTCTGGCGACCGCTGAGCGAGTTCACCCACAGGATCGACTTTTACTTAACTCCCGACAGCTCATTCGAAATGCACGCTCACGGGCTGCTTTGGTTCGCGGCGTTGGTCATCGCCGTGACCGCGCTCTACCGAAAGCTCATGGGCGTAACCACCGTGGCCGGAGTGGCCAGCCTGCTTTTCGCGATAGATCACACCCACGGCTTCACGGTGGGTTATATGGCGAATCGCAACGCGACCATCGCGCTTTTCTTCGGCGCTTTGACCCTCTATTTCCACGACCATTGGAGAACCAAGGAGTCAAAAAAGGCGGCGCTACTGGCGCCTATGTTTTTTTTATGCGGGCTGCTTTCAGGAGAATCCGCGGTGGCGATTTTTGGTTACCTGACCGCCTATACAGTGTTTCTTGACTTCGGGAGTCTGAGACGACGTATTACAGGGCTCTTGCCGAGCCTCGCGGTTCTATCGTTATGGCAGGTGTATTACAGCTCGGCCGGATACGGAGCCCGAGGGTCGGGGCTGTACATCGATCCGATTCACGAGCCGATTCAGTTCGCTTGCGCGATGTGCGAAAGGATTCCGGTTCTCGCGCTCGGCCAATTGCTGCTACCACCCGCGGAAGCGTACAACTACGCCCCCAAAGCGCTGGCAGTCGCGATCTGGATCGGCGCTCTTGTCTTTCTGTTATCATTTATCGCGGTCGCGCTACCCTTGATCCTCAGAGACGCGCTCGCCAGGTTCTGGGCTTTGGGAAGCTTTTTAAGCCTGATTCCGATCTGTACCAGCCACCCCAACAATCGCTTATTGTTCTACGTCGGGCTCGGCGCCATGGCTCTTTTAGCGCAGCTCTGGCACGGCCTGGTCGACCACGCGGACTGGCTCTTGGAGTGCAAACTCTGGCGGCGATTCGCCCATGGCTTGATCGCGGTCGTCACCGCCTTTCATCTCTTTATATCGCCGCTTCTTTTACCCTTTAGCGCTTGTAGCATTTTGCTCTCGAGCGCCGTAAACCGCGCTGTAGAAAGGATTAGCAATGAGGCGGGGCTTAAAGATACCGATCTCGTCATCGTCAATTCGCCCGACTACTTCTTGGTGAAGCTAATCCCCATGTTCATTGCCCTCGAAGAGCGTCCCAAGCCGCGCAGGCTGCGGGCGCTATCATTCGGGCCGATAGCGATCGAAATCACGCGCCTGAACACAAACACGCTTTCTGTCTTCTATCGCGGCGGCATCTTACAAACCCCGCTCTTAGAGCTTTATCGCGATGCCGATATTCCCATGCATAAGGGGGAGGGTATCGATCTACAGGGATTGCGCATCGAGGTCACCGAGATAACGCGAGACGGTCGGGCAAGCCGAGTCGAATTTCGCTTTGATGATAATCTCGACGACGAAAGTTTTCGCTGGATGAAATGGGATGGTGAGTTCTACGTTCCTTTTCAACCGCCCGCGGTTGGCGCCACGGTAAATCTTCCCCCGGCCGTCGTACCGTATGGGTTTTAGTCGTTTGTAAGCGCTTCGATCCGTTTCAACAAAAGCGCCATTTTCATCTCTCGCGCGCTGTCATGGGCTTCGGCTCGTAACTCCTTAAGCCTGTTCTTATGCTTTTTTTCGCTTGTGCTGGTCAACCACTCCGCGAAGACCACCTGGGTTCGCAACAACTGCGGGCGTAATCCCATTCTTCTGTTGGATTCTATCGCTTGCTCAAAATGGCGAACGGCTTCGGTTTCTCGATCTCGCTTCGAGGCGAGAATTCCGAGATAGTGCGATACCGAGCCGTCGTACAATAGGATGCCGTCCGGCGTGTTAAATCCCGCGTACGGCGCCAAGTGCTCGTACAGTTCTGCGATCGTCCGGCGGTCACTAAAAACGACCGCCGCCAACGCCATATTGCATAGCGTATTCAACCACATGGCGTTGCGAGGAACCCGCCTCAAGCCCAACGCGATTACCTTCGAATACGCCTCTCTCACCAGCTCGGGGAAACCCGTCTCGATGATCAGGCCGATAATTTCCGCGTGAGTAAATGGATTTCGAAAGCGACCTATCGTATTGACGTAAAGCTCGCGAACCTGCTCCACCGTGGCGCCGCGAGCGCGCATGATATACGCGAGCTGAATTCGTTGAAATATTTCAAAGTAGTACATGCCCATTCGTTTGGCGCGTCTCGCCAGCTCATCAAACTTGCGGGCGGCGTCGTCGAAACGTCCCTCGTCCAACGTGAACTGGGCGAGCAGTCGATGGTAAAACCATTGTCCTTCAACCCGATGTATCCGCGTCATCGTCGCGCCGAACGCTTCGATTGAGGCTTTCGCTTGCTTGATATCTCCTTGATGGAGAAAGGCCAAGATACGAGCGACGAGCGCTTCAATACGGGTTAGCGTCCACTCCCCTTCCGAATGCAAATCGAGAATCTGATCGGCGGTTTTAAGCAGCGCATCGATATCGTCCGGGCCTGTGAATGAGCATAACGCCGCGTTGAGCGCGACGCGCATTAATTGCTTGTCACCCTGACTCTCAGCCAACTCAACAGCTTGCCGGCTGGTGTGTTTACAGCGCTCGATATCGGTGGAAAAGGGCGGCGTCAGCGCCAACTGGCTGAGCAATCTAATGCGCAACGGCCGGTCTTCGTCCGGTACGTGTTTTAAAGCCTCCCCGAGAGCCTCCAACACCGCCGGTCTCTCGATATGCGCCGATAAAAACGTGGCGCGGCCGATGGACGCGATATCGCTGATGATATCATACAAGCGATAGGTCCGTGCCGTTTCAAGCGCTTGCGTAATCGCCTGTTTCGAAGACTCGGCGTCCCCGGAGATGCGCGCCTGCCTTCCTAATGAGACCAGGATTTTCGTGCGCAGTATCGGGTCGGTTTTTCGACTCAGGGACATGGCTTCCAGAGTCCAGCGATAGTAAACAGCAGCATCTCCGTGAGCGTAAACTCTCTCGGACAACTCCGCCGCCTTTTGACACGCGTTGATGGTTTCATCTAGATCAGATAAAGGAAGCGCTTGATGTAGATGAAAGGCCGCCTGACCGATGTTCTCTTCTCGATCAGCCCTGGTAAGCAGCGTTTTAGCGATGCGGTTGTGATAGTCGGAACGCGTCGTGCTCGGTATACGTTCGTACGCCACCTCGCACATCAAATCGTGGCTGAATCGAAAACGGGTAGTCGAATCTTTGACGATGATTCCGGCGGCCATTGCTCGATCGAGGGCCGAGACGACGGTTTGCGTTTCCGCCGGCAAACTATGCGAAATCAACCCTATGTCAAAACTACGCCCGACGACACTCGCGATATCGATCACCAGCTTCGTCTCATCATCCAGGCTGTCGAGACGATAGCGCAGAAGTTTTTCAACCGTATCCGGAACGTTCAATTGTCGAATGGCAGCCGCCGTTAGCTCCTGTTTCCCTTGCGCGTGGGTCCATTGCAGCCAACGCAAGGTCTCGCGAAGAAACAGAGGGTTGCCGCCGGTTTTCTGATAAAAGGCGCGATTCAGCTCATCGCTTCTCTCAAACAGACCGGACTGTAAAATATATTGGTCGACATTGTCTTCGCTCAATCCGCCGAGGGGTATATGTTTAGTATATCGAAGCAGACGATTCAAGTGGCCGGAACGGGCTCCCATCTCTTCAAAGTCCCGCAACGTCACGATCAACAATAGCTTCATCCCGGCCGCCTCAGGTGCCACAAAAGCGAGAAATTCCAACGAGGCGTCGTCCGCCCACTGGATATCGTCGATGATCAGAATCCGCGGTTTCGAGATACAACTGGCCCGCAAGAAATTGAGCAAATGGTCGTATAACCAAAACTTATCGGTTGTACCATGTAAGCTGTCCTCATGCCGGGGGCGGTCTTTCCTGTCGTGCGGAACCAGTTTCGAGAGCAAGTGAGAGGCTTCAGCTTGAATCGTCGAAGCGTCGGGCTGCTCGGCTCGCGCGCTTCTCAAGATTTGAATCCAGGGCCAAAACGGCGGCTGCGACGCGGTTTCAGGACAACGTCCCATCCAAACTCCGAAGCCTCGACTGATAACGTCTCGCGAGAATTCCGCCGCGCAGCGTGTCTTTCCGATGCCGGCTTCTCCTCGCAATATCAGTATGCTTCCCCTACCCCCTACGGCGTTATTAAAGGCGTGAGTCAGATAAACCATTACCTCTTGCCGGCCCACGAACAGCTCCTCGATCTCCGCCGTGGGCCTCAGGTCAGCCGTTGCGGACGATATTGCGTCCTCGTCAACGACCTGAACCTCGCTTTTAAATTGATAACCGCGACCGTGAACGGTCTCCACGGGAGCCCGGTCCGATCGTTTTTGCCCTAAGATCTTGCGAAGGTTGCAGATATACCACGCGATGGCCGAATCGGTGACGTGGGTGTCGCTCCAGAGGTTATCTAGCAGGTCCTGCTTCGTGACCACTCGGTTGCGATGCGTGATCAGGTAGCAAAGGACGTTAAAAGTCGTTTTACGCACCGGTATGGCTCGGCCGTCTCGACGCAACTCAAAGGTATCCAAATCGACATCGATATTGCCAAAACGGTATCGCATCCGACGTACCAACAACAATTAGCCCACTTTCAGGGATATGGAAGAGCCTAAGCCACGTCAAGGCCATTAATCGAAAAAAGGTGACTGTTCAGGGGGGTACTGCTGTTTGGCTACGACGACGGTCGATTCATCCAGAAAAACCGGCACCGACCCTGGGGCGATTCTATTCGAATCACCCCAGCGTCCTCGGGCCGGCGTACTCGGGTCCTTCGGACCCTGTGTACTGCCGTTGGAAACGTACAGCTTCGCGGACTCGCGTCCGCTCCGCTTTGTACGTTTCCACCGACAACCGTCAGGTACAGCAAGTACCATCCTCGTCGGCCTTTCGGGCGCGCTCGGTTCTACGGGCGAATTGTCCGCCGGCTTTTGTTTGACCCCTGAACGCTTATGAAAAAAGCACGAAGCGCACGGCGGAAAAAATGTACCCGCAGCGCGTTGAGCCGCTGGTTTGGATAGCTCCCGGGCGTAGCTATGGTATCGATCTGAGCCATGGTTGAGATTATCCGCAGCTTTCGCGCTCTTGAGCACGGCGAGCAACAGGAAGAGATCGCCTGTCCGTTATGCGGCTCGACTTCCGATAGGTTGATATTGAAGGCCAGAGATCTGTTGTTCGGCCGTCCGGGAGAATATCGACTGGCTCAGTGCCTTAGCTGTAATCTTAAATATGTCAATCCACGGCCGACCCGGCAGGCATTAAATCGGCACTATCCCGATCGATATTACGAGATCAGCATTCAAGATAATGCTCCGAGCTTTATTCAGCCCTTTATTCGAGCTTTTTCCGACGGCATATCGAAGCGGCGAGTCGCCTACCTGGAACGGGTGATCGGACGCATCGCCCCGGAGACCGAGGTTTTGGACGTGGGTTGCGGAACCAACCTACTTCTTAGTTACATCAAGCGGGCGCGCGGCTGCCAAGGGCTCGGCCTTGATTTCAATCGCATGGTCGTCCAATACGTTCGCGATCAACTTAAAATGCCTATTGTTCACGGAACCCTACAAACGGCCGATTTTCAAGCCGCGCGCTTCGATCTCGTCACCATGATGGAGTACCTCGAGCACGAGGCCGATCCGAGAGCCGTGTTGCAAAAAGCGCGTCTTATTACGCGAATGAACGGACATCTGGCGCTGGAGCTTCCCGACAGCCTTGGCCTTCCCGCGAGAATTCTTCGCTCGCTTTGGTGGAATTTGGATCTGCCTCGACACCTGGTTTTCTTCACTCCCGACACTCTGCGTCGAATTCTCGACGAGTGCGGTTTCGAGCTGCTCACGGTCAAACGCTTTACCCTGCCGCTGTACATCGGTTTGAGTCTCGGTCAGGTTTTCGGCCAACGCCATTGGGCGAAAAACTGGCGATGGGTACCGGTACTTTCGACCCTGCTCGGCGCGCCCTTTCTGCCCTTTCAAATCGCGTTGCCCGAGTTCATCTTCGCGATCGCGCGGGCGAAGTGAGGGGCGCGACACCCATAGAAAAAATCCGCCACAATGGCCTGCAAAGCTATTCGATAGACGGCGGTTTCGGCGCGCGAGCGCATCTCGGCTGCATTTCGCAGAAAGTCGCTGCAATGGTGGTGGTTTTTTAGTAAGCGTTCAGGGAGGCAAACAAGTCGGCGGCCAATTCGCCTGTAAAACCGAGCGCGCCCGCAGGGCCGGCGAGGATGGTACTTG
>JAFGIB010000162.1 GCA_016929805.1 Deltaproteobacteria bacterium
CAAGTACCATCCTCGCCGGCCCTGCGGGCGCGCTCGGTTTTACAGGCGAATTGGCCGCCGACTTGTTTGCCCCCCTGAACGCTTACGGCGGCGGCTTGCCTTTCGAGTTAGAAAACTCGAAAAATATCGTCATTTTTCAACTCGCGATCAAAAGTCAGCGTTTGCGAGCAACCCCCCTTTTGATTCGTGCGCCCGATAAGGTAGTCCGAGAAATCGCCTTTACTCGTTTGGAAATCTCTCAAGGCACGCCAGATAACGTCCTTATCTTCAAAAGCAAACTGCGAGGTTCGAAGAATTTTTTCTAGGATAGCGATAAGATCCTTGCGCTTATACCCGTAAGCGTCTTCTAATACCCAAACCAGCTCGCATAGTACTATGTTCGCGAGAAACATATGTTCGCCACGTTCCGTCGCTGTTTCTATTTCTCGCGCTGCCTTAGCCGCTTGATGCGGTTCGTCATAAGTCAAATATCGAACCAGAACGTTCGTATCGAGTCCGATCATTTCAACTCCTTAGCTCGTCGGCGTACGGCTTTTTGCATCATTTCTAAAGAGACCGGCTGCCGTGACGACTGACGAAGAAGACCTTTGAGCGCGCGTACATCAGCGGTAGCCGATCGGACGACAACCTCGCCATCCTCCCTTATGAGAAAATCGACGCGATCTCCAGGATGAAGCCCAAGATGTTCCCGAACCGGTTTGGGAATCACCATTTGCCACTTCGACGTTAGAGTTGCCTCAGCCACTGTCTACCTCCGTTAGTGTCTTACTTCTTCGTAAGTTATATCATAAATTGTAAGATACCTCTAGCCGGTCGGCAAAAGGAAGCGGGGACGGCGCTTTAGTTTTTAACCTTTTAAGATGCTCCTTATGCCGATCCGACCGGCTCCAGAAGAGGGGACGGAGGCAAACAAAGCGAATAGCTTTCCGTTAAAAAAACCTTTTTACGGCTACAAGTTCGCTAAACACGGTACCAACTGCAAACGATCTGCTTCTACCACATCTCTTTTTGCGTTTTTTGCCTCCGTCCGTCCCCTCTTCCCTTCTTTATCCGCTATCGTTTTACGACTACGTCGCTCTCAAATGAGTATTCGGCGCCCGAGAGCTTGATCGGATTCTTGACCGCGACCGCGAGGTCGAGCCGCGAACCGTACGCATGCTGCAAGACACGTTCGATACCTATCTATTACACGAAGGGTATTTAAGCGCGATCAACGACTTTGAGCGGCATAGATCGATCGGCCGATTAGGTTAAAAAAGTGAGCACGTGCTTAGTTCGCGCTGTTTTTCGCGACCGAAGCGCTTTACGCCGACGGATTTTTTGCAACGTTAAGGTCTATCTTACGAAGCTTGACACGCTTCACGTGCGCGCTCACACTGCGCATGCTCTGGTAAGCTTAGCGCGGCGCTCGGTTTAAGCGCGTGAATAATAGGCGGGAGGCTACGCCGCCTCCCGGGGTACGCGCGGGCCCAGTATCGAGCCGCGCGAGAATGGGATGGCGAACGTGGCCGATCACAAGACGCAGCAACTCTGGTTTTTAACCGGCAGCCAGCATCTGTACGGTGACGAGACCCTCAAGAAAGTGGCCCGCAATTCGCAAGAGATCGCGGAGGCCCTGGACCGTTCCGGAAAATTCCCGGCCAAGGTGGTATGGAAACCCGTGCTGACCGGCCCGGAGGCCATTCTGGAGGTGTGCCTGGCGGCCGGCGCGGCGCCCGACTGCGCGGGCGTCATTACCTGGATGCACACCTTCTCGCCCGCCAAGATGTGGATCGCGGGGCTGACCCGGCTCGACAAGCCGCTAGCCCACCTTCACACGCAGTTCAACCGAGAGCTACCGTGGGGCGAGATCGACATGGACTTCATGAACCTGAACCAGTCGGCTCACGGCGACCGCGAGTTCGGGTTTATCGGCGCGCGGCTCCGGATGAATCGAAAGATCGTCGTCGGCCACTGGCAAGACCCGGAAGTCATCGAGGAGCTTTCAGGCTGGGCGCGCGCCGCTTTGGCCATGGCCGAGTCGCGCAAGCTCAAGATCGCTCGCTTGGGCGGTATGAACATGCGCGAGGTGGCGGTCACGGGCGGCGACCGGGTCGAGGCGCAGATAAAGCTCGGCTGGTCGATAAACGGTTTCGGAGTGGGCGATCTCGTGGCCCGCGTCGCCGAGGTCTCGGACGCCGATGTCGACCGCCTGGTGAAGCGGTACGAGGAGAGCTACGTGCTGGAGGCGCCGCTGAAAAAGGGCGGCGAAAAGCACGAGAGCGTGCGCGACGCGGCCCGCCAGGAGATCGCCCTACGCGCCTTTCTCGAGACGGGTGGATTCGGGGCCTTCACCACTACCTTCGAGGATCTTCACGGGCTGAAGCAGCTTCCCGGCCTGGCCTGCCAAAGGCTGATGGCGGACGGGTACGGCTTCGGCGCCGAGGGCGACTGGAAGACGGCAGCGCTAGTACGTCTAGGCAAAGTGATGACAGCGGGCCGGCCCGGTGGCGTGTCGTTCATGGAGGACTACACCTATCACCTGGTCAAGGGCAAGGAGCGGGTTTTAGGCGCGCACATGCTCGAGATCTGCCCCTCCATCGCCGGCGGTAAGCCGTCGCTGGAGGTTCACCCGCTGGGCATCGGCGGCAAGGCCGACCCGGCCCGGCTCGTATTCGACGCCAAGCCCGGTTCCGCCGTGAACAGCACGCTGGTAGACATGGGCGGGAGGATGCGGATGATCGTGGCCGAGCTCGACGTGGTTCAGCCCGATCAATCCATGCCAAAGCTTCCCACGGCAAGCGCTGTCTGGATCCCGCGTCCGGACTTCAAGCGCGGCTGCCAGGCCTGGATCGAGGCCGGTGGCGCGCACCACGCCGCCTTTTGCCAGGCGGTCACGGCCGGCGAGTGGGAGGACTTCGCCTCGATGGCCGGCCTGGAGGTGATCCGGCTGGGTGCTGACCTGGACCTGCGGGCGCTGCGCAATGAGCTGCGTTGGAACGACGCGGCCTTTAAGCTGGGGCGCTAGCGCGATGATCTCGCCCTACCACGAGCTGAAGGAACGGGCATGGGTTGCCAACCGGGAAATCCCCAAGCGTGGATTGGCCATTTACACCTTCGGGAACGTCTCCGCGCTGGACTCGGCTCGCGGCGTCGTGGCCATCAAGCCGAGCGGGGTAGAGTACGATAGGCTGACCGCCGATGACATGGTGGTGGTCGACCTCTCGGGCAAGATCGTGGAGGGCAAGCTTCGGCCTTCCACCGACACCCCGAGCCACCTCGTCCTCTACCGCGCGTGGAGGGGCATCGGCGGCGTGGTCCATACGCACTCGACATACGCCACCGGATGGGCCCAGGCTCGCCTCCCCATACCCATCTACGGAACCACCCACGCGGACCATTTGTCCGAGGACGTGCCCTGCACCGCTGTCATGTCCGACGAGGCGGTGGAGCGGGACTACGAGGTCGAGACTGCAAACCAGATACTGGAGTGCTTTAGAAACCGCGATCCGCTCCACACCCCCATGGTGCTCGTGGCCGGCCACGGCGTATTCGCCTGGGGTGAGACGCCGGAAAAGGCCATCTACAACGCCGCCGTGCTGGAGGAGCTGGCGCGCATGGCGTTCGTCACGCGCACCCTTGATCCAGCGGCGAAGCGGATTCCGGATCGCCTGATCCGCAAGCACTTCGAGCGCAAGCACGGCAAGAACGCTTACTACGGACAGAAGTAAACCTTAACGTTGCAAAAAATCCGTCGGCGTAAAGCGCTTCGCTCGCGAAAAACAGCGCGAACTAAGGGCGTGCTCACTTCTTTTTGGACCTCACTTAGGGTGCACCAAGCTGCGGCCCAAAAAAGTTCCGCGCACCCTTATTTCATTGCTTTTTTCGCGTTTCCGCTCGACGTTTTTTGCAACGTTAAGGTAAAGAGAGCCGAGGGAACAGTAGGCTCGGGCACGACCAGGACCGCGCGAAGGAGAGATCGATGAACCGGAATCAGGACAAGAATCAGGACAACGCGGTTGAAGTAATTCAATCCGGCAACGCCGTGCTCGGCATCGAACTCGGCTCGACTCGCATTAAGGCCTCCCTGATCGCGCCGGACACAACTCCTCTGGCGTCGGGCTCCTACGCCTGGGAGAACCAGCTCAAGGAGGGGGTCTGGACTTACGACATGAAGGACGTCTGGCAGGGCCTGGCCGCTTGCTACGCCTCGCTCGTAAAGGACGTGCGAGACCGTTACGCGATTGAGCTCAAGACGGTCGCGGCCATGGGTTTCAGCGGGATGATGCACGGGTACCTCGCCCTGGACCGAGAGGGCGAGCTTTTAGTCCCCTTCCGCACCTGGCGAAACAACATCACCGGCGAGGCCTGCGCCGAGCTCACACCGTTGCTCGACTTCGCCGTGCCGCAGCGCTGGAGCATCGCGCACCTCTACCAGTCGATTCTGGAGAAACAGCCGCACGTGTCGCGGATCGCGCGGCTGACCACGCTCGCCGGCTACGTCCATTGGAAGCTCACGGGAGAGCACAAGATGGGGGTGGGAGAGGCCTCGGGCATGTTCCCCATCGACCCGAATACGGGCGATTGGGACGCGGCGCGGATAGCCAAGTTCGACGACTTGATCGCGTCGCGCAAACTCGGTTGGAAAGTGCGCGACATCCTGCCCGAAGTCCTTTGTGCTGGGCGCCCCGCGGGGCGGCTCACCGCCGAGGGCGCGAAGCTGATAGACCCGACGGGAAAGCTTCAGCCCGGCATCGTGCTCTGCCCTCCCGAGGGCGACGCGGGCACGGGCATGGTCGCCACCAACGCGGTGCGGCCGCGCTCGGGCAATGTCTCGGCGGGGACCTCGGTGTTTGCCATGATCGTACTGGAGAAGAGCCTGTCGCGCGTACACGAGGAGATCGACATCGTGGTCACCCCCGACGGTAGGCCCGTGGCCATGGCCCACTCCAACAACGGCTCTTCCGATCTGGACGCCTGGATCGCTTTGTTCGGTCAGGTCGCCAAGGCGCTCGGCGCGGAGATGCAGCTTGAGGAGCTTTACAGCAAGCTATTGCCGCTCGCGGTGCAAGGCGATCCGGACGCGGGCGGGCTACTTTCTATCAACTATGTTTCCGGCGAGCACGTGACCGGCTTCACCGAGGGCCGGCCGCTTTTCGCGCGCAACCAGGACAGCAAATTCACCCTGCAAAACTTCGTTCGCTCGATGTACTTCGCATCGCTATGCGCCATGCGGACCGGCATGAACATCCTCACCGAGCAAGAGGCGGTGTTGATCGAGGAGATCCGCGGCCACGGCGGCTTCTTCAAGGGCGGCGACACGGGGCAGCGCATGATGGCCGCCGCGCTCAACGTCCCGGTCAGCATCCCGTCGACCGCCGGTGAGGGGGGAGCCTGGGGCATGGCGGTTCTGGCAGCCTACATGCTCCGCGCCGACGCGAGGCAGTCGCTACCCGACTACCTCGACGCGCGCATCGCCAAGAGCATCGGTAGACCCGTCAAGCCCGACCCGAGGGACGTCAAGGGCTTTGCCGAGTTCTTCGCCCGGCACAAAAAGGGTCTCGCCATCGAGCGCGAGGCGGTGAAGGCGTTACGGTAGAAAGCCGGTCGGCGCGGTGGCCGACGGCGTAGCTTTCTACCTCACCGGGTAGAAAGAATAGGCAACCTTCTGTACTCAAAACGAATCGAAGAACTCGAGCACCGCTTGACGGCCGAAGCTCGGATGCTGATGGCCGCCGTCGTTTTCGTGGGGACACCAAATCACGGGGTAGCCGCTGTCGCACCCGTCGTAGTTCTGGCACTGCGCCGGATTTCCAGCAGTCGTCGTGTTCGCGCAATCATTGGCCGTAACCCAACGATCGCGGCTCGCCTCACCGCTCGTGTAAGGTATATACGTGTCGTCAACCCCGTGGGTTATCCATACGGCTACCTGGCCTTGACAGGCGGAGTAAGGACCTGACCCCGCGACGACCGCGATCGCACGCAGGACGTTGCCGCGAAGGCAGCCTACCGCATTGGTCATCAGCCCGCCGTAATTACCGCTCTTTTCGTCCATCCCGGATACGTTCTGAACATGGAATACTCCTCGCGCTTGGTGGGGGTGCAGGACGGTCACCTAACTAGGTTACAAGCATACATAGTATAATTTCCTGTTGCACGGAAAACACACTCCGCATGTTGCGGGCAATCGTTAGAAGAAGTGCAAGTCGGCGAGCATTTGTAGTATTTCGTACAGTAACCCGGGATTCCTCCATCCATGTAACATGGGGCCCCCATCTCCAAATTGTTACAACCAGCCTCATGCTCACACCACCCTGATGACCCACACGTAACGACTACGCAGTCAGTGCTATTACTGCAAGGCGTCCATAAATAACGACGTTTACACGTATTAGGGTCGCAGGAGAACTTGTCGTACACCCATCCAGTCGGTAATTCGTCACCACCGTCGCTATTAGCCCCGATATCGCACTCCTCGTCGCCGTTGACTATTCTGTCTCCGCAATAGACACATTTCCCGTTCTCGCATGTTTGACCAGAAGGGCAAAGCGAGCCCCA
>JAFGIB010000163.1 GCA_016929805.1 Deltaproteobacteria bacterium
CAAGTACCATCCTCGCCGGCCCTGCGGGCGCGCTCGGTTTTACAGGCGAATTGGCCGCCGACTTGTTTGCCCCCCTGAACGCTTACATAGTATTTACTCGAAAGAACGAATCGGCCCTAACAAAGGGCGACGCTCTCGGCCGGGCAACGATTGAGCCTACTTCAAGCGATGCGCCGCGAGTTTTGAGCCTCTTCGAGTCGCCTATTCGAGCTTTTCGATCTTCCAGTTTGCGCCTTCTCGAATGAACTCCACGCTCAAATATTCGGCGTAAGGCATGGTCGCTATACGCCCGACGATTTCGATCGGATTGTCGACGTGATCGCGTAGGTTGTTCAATATACGCTCGAGCTCGTCGCGGCCCTTGCCGGACCAGGTTTTTTCTAATCGCTCTTGTGTTATTCCCTGTTTTTCGCCAAGGGGGATCAAACGCATGACCACGTCAAAACGCCCGTTTTCTAGGGCTCGAACAAGGCTTTCTAGCGCGGCTCGCGGACTCGACTGGTCGTAAAAGCCCACGAGATCGGTTGTGATTTTCCAGCGACCAGATGCGCGTACGAGGCGTAGTTGCTCTGCCTTACCATAGATGACGACCGCTTCTTCTCGCGCGCCGGATAGATGGGCGAGATCATAGGAAAGCCTCGCTATTTCTTGAGGGTTTTCCGAGATTTGACTCTGAAAGCTCTCGAAACCCACCCGCTCTCGATAGTCGTTTGACATCAGACTATAGGCTCTTTCGTAGTCCCTACTATCCAAAGCGATGGCAAAGGCTCTGGCAGCGGCTTCGGGGGTCGTCGGTTCCTCGTAGTCTAAAGCGGCGCAATGATGGAGAGCGAAAGCGAGGAGAAAGGGTAATGCGCTTTTGTACAGGTTTAATCTCTCGAAAAAGGACCTTCGGGTCTCAATAGCTGAACCGGTCATGAAATCACTTTCTATCCGTCGGCGCATTCGCGGCAAGTGGCAATTCGCGGTAGACGCGAAAAAATGTAGCTTCTAGAAAAGTCGTGACGCGCAGAGGAGGATCCTGGGAGCGCGGGCGTCTCGCCCGCATTTTCTCGCTGTTTTTTAGTAATGCGGCCAAGATGACCGCGTTCCCGGGTCGTTACGCCACCACTTTTTGAGAAGCTACGAAAAAATAGGCTATACGCCTGAAACCAGTAGGTTTTCGTGCTGCCGATCGAATCGACGCCTGTCTCGACGCGATCGAGGGGCTACAGTTCACCAGGTAACGCCCTCGGTTTTACCGGCGAATTGGCCAACCGTTTGTCTGACGTCTGAAAACATCCATCGCGGGCATCAGATTGGACCAAAGACTACAAAATCGCCGAGGCGCGGCATGGCTCGCGATCTTTCAACCTTTTCGCCTGTCAGCGGAAAGGCCGGTTAATTTACCCGAAATTTCGGCGTTGAAGGCACATCTGTTACCATGTCCGATGTGCAGCAAAGGGTAGCAGACCAGGAAAAGCGCGTTTTAGACCTTCGGCTATTGCGCTTTCGTTCAAACCCCAAAAGCGAGCAGCCGATTCCGCTGGCCAACGAGTTGATGCGGGCGGGCCGGTATGGCGACGCGCGCGGCGTTTTAGTGAGCGCTCATCAAGGGGACGAGCACGATGTTGAGCTGTTGTTGCTCGAGGCCAACGCCTGGTTTGTGGAGCGGGATTTCGAACGGGCTCAAGCCGTGCTTCAGCAGGCATTGAAGGGCCACCCGAAGCGCGTCGCGGTTTACCTCGCCTTGGGGGAGCTCATGCTTAAACGCGGAGACCCCAATAGAGCTTTATCGGCTTTTGAAAAGGGTTTGCTTCTCGAGCCTAGCAATCAGCGGTTGAAGGAGCTTCAGAGCAGAGCTCACCGGTTATCCGTTTTAGTAGAAGACGATCGGTATCGGAAGGCCGGCGACGCGCATTCGGAGATGGTGGAAAGTGACCACCTTCCCGCGTTCGATCAAAGGCTTTTTATTGCGCCGAATTCGCCGTTGGAATCGACTCCGCCCTCAGAGCCCGCTCTCGGCGCCGCCGACGCGTTTACCGATCAGCCGCCCTCGAACGAGCCGGCCGATAAGGACGATATTCCGCCGGAAGCTTTAGCGGCAGAGAGTTTAGAGCCGGAACCAATCGAGACTGAAGCGCCGGTCGCACCGGAGCCAATTCGTTTCAAAGAGCCGTTTCCGCTCGCGCAATCCGCGCCGCCACCCCCACCGGAGCCTTATTTGGCCGAGAGCGAGCAGGAATCAAAAAACGAATCGCTTCCGGACTCTTTTATCTCGTCAGCGGTTTCTTCGTCCGAGCTTGAAGCAGCCGCGGGTAATAAGGAGACCCTAGGGCTCGAGCGAGACGGCCCGATACAAAGAGATTCCGCGGAATACGAGGAAGAACCGATTGTAGCTGCTCGCGACGAAAAGGAGCAGCAAACCGCCTGGGTAGAAATCGGCACGGTTGATGTTCCGTCGTTGGATTCGCGAGTTGTAAGATCGGAAATCTCCGAAACGCGACGATTCGAGCCGCTAACGGAAACCGAGCCACCTGAACCGAGCGAATCGGCGAAAAGCCAAGAGCCCGAATCTATAGGGTCGGAGCAATACTCGGCTGATATCGATGCACAACCAGCGACCGAGCCAAAAAAGTCGGAATCGGAAAGAGAATCAAGCGGCGGTGACGAACAGCACGACGTGAGATGCGCTGACGCCGAAGCGGACGCGTCCCGCGAGCGCGAGGCCTCTGAGCCGTCGGCTACGCCTCGTGATGAGCCGGTTGTTGAGATCGTTATGAATGAAACAGCGGATGGGGTTGAGGATGCGCCTCATGAGCCTGTAAGCCCGGGCGACTCGATGGCCACCTTCGATGAACCAACGGACCGGATTGAGGATACGCCGCCTAAGCCCGCGAGCGTGTGCGACTCGATTGCCCCGCTCGAATTATCGAGAAAGGCGCGTAAGCCCCGTCGGCTCGGCGCCTTTTTGGCGCTGTCGATAGCGGTCGGATCGATGCTCGTGGCGGGCGGTTTTTTTGGCTGGGAGCAGTATCAAAAAACTCGACGCGCGCGCGCTCTACAGCTTGTTTCCACGGCGGACCGAGCGCTTTTTTCCGGTGACAGCGGCGCCATCGCCGAGGCGGAAGCGTATTTACGTAGAGCCGCTTCCGAGCTGGGAACCTGCCCCACGCTCGCGCGAAGCCTTTTATTGACCAGCCTTTATCGCGCGCTGGAGGAGGGAAGGGCCGAGCTCGGCGCCTTGCGGATCGCGAGGCAGAGCGCCGAGAAAGAGCGGGTCGACAGATATCTCCTGAAAACGGCTTCTGCGCTGGAACGGCTTCTATCCGGTGACGCGAACGAGGCGAACGAGCTACTCGGGTCTGTCCGACCTCAAGGAGCGATCGATCCAGCGCTTCTCGATATCTTGGGGCGGATAGCCGCGAGGCTAGGCTCCGGGGAGGCTGAAGTCTATTTTCTCGCGGCGCTTGAGCGCGATCCGCGCCTCGTTTCCGCCGCGCTCGCGCTCGCCCGGCTGCGGCGCGATCGAGACCAACGCGACCAAGCGCTCGAATTGGTCGAGAGCGTTTTACAGAGGGAAAAGGAGCACCTTCGAGCTCGGTTGATCAAGCTCGATATTTTGGCCGACCTAGAGCAGCCCGCTCGGCTTGTAGCGGAGTTAAATCGCTTGAAGCCCGTGCTTCAACGAGGCCGAAAGCTCGATCGGCTTCGCGAAATGCTGGTAAGGGCGCGTTTGCTACGGCGACAGGGCGAGACCGAGGAGGCGGACCGTTTATTCCTCAGCGCGCTCGGCTCGGCTGAAGGCGACGCGCCACGGCTCGGCGAGGTGGCGCGATCCGCGTTTCGCGCTCAAAGGCTTGCTCCGGCGAAAACCGCGGCAAGCAGGGCCGTCGACCTATCTGCCGAGACGCCGGTCTATCGGCGGTTATTGGCCGAGGTTCTATTCGCGCGTCACGACCTCGAAGCCGCTTTCGAGGCGCTCGCGCCGCTGCCTGAAAGCGACCCGTATCGGCTGATAGCAAACACCCACGCGGCGTTAGGCGGTGAGGCGACCGAAGCAGTTCAAACCGCGCTTGCGGCGCTTGACGCGTATCGAGCGACCGCGGCTACGGCGAGTATTGAGCTCGAGACGGCTCGCATTCGAGCGCGGACAATGCTCGGCGCTGATCAGGCTTTGCTCGAAACAGCTAGTACGCTTGCGGCTCGCGCGCCGGGAGATCCCAGGGCGCTACGCGCTTGGGGCGAAACCGCGCTCGCGATGCAAAAAGTAAAGGAGGCGACGCGTGTTTTTACCGAGCTCGTCTCAGTCGCGCCGGATGACGCCGATAATCGATATCTACTCGGGCGATGCTTGTGGTTGTCGGCCGACGCCGAGGGCGCGGAAGGGTCGTTTCGCCGAGCGTTAGAGATCGAACCGGAACACTCGAATGCGCGACTCGCACTGGGCGACCTCATGCTCGAGCAGAACGACCATGTCGAGGCTGACCGGCTTTTCCGCGGGCTTTGTGAGAGCGCGAAGGGTTCAACCGAGGGCTGTATAGGCCGCGCGCGGGCGCTGGTTGGATTAGGTAAACTCAAGCAAGCGCAAGCCCAGCTAGAGGCTTTGTCGCCGCGGGTTCGCGACTCGGATAGGGCGCGCGTGGCGGAGGCTCGTTTGGCGTTGGCCTGGAACAGACCTGTTGACGCGCTGACGCGTCTGATGCCTTTGACCGAAAGCTCGAGCGTCACGGCGTCCCAGCTCATCTTGTTCGGCGACGCGGCCTACGCGGCCGGGCGCATTGACGTGGCGGGACGCGCTTACAACAGAGCACTAAAACAGGGCCCGGAGCTGCCGCGAGCATTGTTGGGCGCGGCGTTAGTCGCGATTCGCGCCGGATATCCGGATAAGGCGTTGGCGGCCTTGGCCTCGGCCTTGCAGACGTTGGAAAAAGAAAATCGCGCGCCCGAGCTGAGGGCCAGAGTGCTTACCGCGATGGGCCATGCCCACGTGCAAAAGGCAAACGGCGGCACCTCGGAGCGGGCTTACAATGTGTTGCGCGAGGCGACCGAGATCAAGTCCGTACCCGTAGAGGCCTTTTTCTGGTTGGGCGAGTCGGTGGCTGGAATCCGCGCGACCGAAGCGAGGGCGGCGTATGAGCGTTATCTCGAGCAGGAGCCGAAAGGAAGGTACGCCGAACGCGCCAAGCGCGCTCTCGCATCGCGGGCAAAGCCGAAGATTTGAGCCTTGTAAGCCGGTTTGCAGCATCCCCAATAGGCGATTCGAATTGTCGAGTCCAAAGGTTTACCTCTCGCTCAAGACCGCGCTACAATCGCGGGAAACCTCAAAAGGAGCGTTGGATTGAAAGCGTTCTTTTTATCGGCATTAACCGCTTTCGCCTGGCTTATAGCGGGTGAAGCGTTGGCCCAGTCCGACTTCGACGATCAAAGAGCCCGTTCGCATTTCGAGGCCGGCACCTCGTATTTTCAAGAATCGCGTTTCGAGGATGCGATCCGAGAATTTCGAGAAGCTTACCGGCTTTCTGAGCGTTCTCTTTTGTTGATCAATATCGGCCTCGCCTGCAGCCACGCGCTGAAATTCGACGAGGCGATAGCAGCCTATCAGCAGTATTTGGAAAACGAGCCCGAGGCCGTGGACCGAAAAGAGATCGAGGCTCGCATCGAGCATTTGCGCAAGGTCTCGCAACAGGTCAGCCCCTCGCTTCCCGAGGATGAGCGACAAGAGCCCGCGACCTCACCACGAGCTTTGGAAAGAGAACGAGAGAAGCCGCAAAGCGCGGCGGCTGCGGAACAACCCGATCAGAGGGAAAAGAGCCCTAAGCCCGAGAGTCCCGAGCGGGCCGACGACGAGCGGGAGGGCTCGATCCTTCCCTGGATCATCGGGGGCGCGGGAATCGCTTTGATCGCGGGTGGTTCCGTGACCGGTGCGTTGACGCTCAATATGCAGTCGGACTTGGATGATAGCTGTTTTGAAGAGCGTCGATGTCTTTCTACTGAGGCCGATCAAATCGATACCGCGAAAACCATGGCGCTATTAACTGATATTTTGCTCGGAACCGGAATCGCGGCCGTGGTTACGGGCGCGGTGCTGCTTTTCGTTCTGGACGGCGAGGCGGAAACGGAGGGCGAAACGCGAGCCGCGTTTGCTTGTACGACCGACGGTTGTATCGGCGCGGCGCGGATATGGTTTTAATGGGGCGACTATGAGAGGCTTCCGGATATTTATTTTTTCTATTGCTATCGTAGGCTTTTCGGTCTACGCGAGCTGTAGCGTGATGACGCACGTCGACGAGTACGAGGTCATGCCACCCGATATCGAGAGCTGTATGAAGCAGGACTTCAATCTGAACCTGTCCGAGCAATGCGCCTATTGTCGCTGCACGACTTGCACAAGCGAGATTATCGGCTGCGGCCTGAGATGTTGGGAGATCGTAGCGTGCGCTATCCTCAATCGCTGCGACCAGGCCGATGCCCCGAGCTGTGTTGCGGAGAAATGTGCGCCCTTGCTCAACAGACAGCAGTCCGGCGTCGAACAAGCGAGCGCCTTGGCGGTTTGCATCAGTAGCTGTAATGACGTTTGTCTGCAACGCTGAGCCGCGGTCAACCGATAAGCGACCAGATCCCGTCTCATAAATGCCTCCGCTCGTCTTTCGGGCGGGACGGCCCAAACTGGGTCGTCGCTCGCTCCTCGAAATCGCGCGGCTAGTCCTTCGTCGCGGCTCCTTGCATTTTGGACCGTCGCGCTCCGAAATACTTCGGGAGGATTTATGAGACGGGCTCTAGATCCCGATGAGCTTGAGCTGCTGTCTTTGCGGGATGTCGTTCTTTCGGACCTCGACCGGGTATTCGCCGGTAAAACAAGCGTCGCAATAGCCGTTCCCGCCGATCGAGCGGTGTAGCCCTTCGATGCTTAAATAGCCGAGTGAGTCGCTCGTAATAAATTTGTTAATTTCCGCGATCGCCAGGCTGGAGGCGATGAGCTCGCTGGTTGAAGGGGTGTCGATACCGTAGTAACACGGCCAGCGGCTGGGCGGAGAGCTGATCCGTAGATGGACTTCTCGCGCCCCCGCGTCTCTCAACATTTTGACGATTTTTTGGCTGGTCGTTCCTCGAATGATGGAATCGTCCACCACCACCAGCCGTTTTCCGTTGAGCACCGAGCGCACCGGGCTCAACTTCAAGCGTACCCCGAAATGGCGGATCGACGATTCCGGTTCAATGAAGGTACGGCCGATATAGTGGCTGCGAATCAGACCGAATTCAAAAGGTAGATTCATCTGTTCCGCGTAGCCGAGCGCCGCGGGCACGCCGCTGTCCGGTATGGGAATAACCAGATCGGCCTGCGCGGGTTGCTCTTGAGCGAGCGCGCGTCCAAAACGTTTTCTCGCCTCGTACACGCTGACGCCGTCGAGGGTCGAATCGGGTCGCGCGAAATAGATATATTCGAAAATACACATCTTGCGTTTTACCGGCGCGAACGGAAAGAAGCTGCGCAGTCCGGACTTGTCGACCACGACAAGCTCGCCGGGCTCGACTTCCCGTAAAAACTCCGCGGCGAGCAGATCGAAAGCAGGCGGTTCGGAGGAAAATAGATAGGCGTTTCTGGAACGGCCGATGCAAAGCGGACGAAATCCGTGTGGATCGCGCACCGCGATGAGCTCGTTCGGCGTGAGGAATAAGAGTGAGAAGGCGCCTCTGACCTGTTGCAGCGCCTCGACGACTCGGTTAACCGCGGTCTGCTCCTTTGAGTGCGCTATCAAATGGACCAATACCTCGCTGTCGCTGGTCGAGTGGAAAATCGAGCCCGCGCTTTCCAAGCGTTGCTTGGTCTCCAGATAATTCGTCAAGTTGCCGTTGTGCGCCACCGCGATCGAACCGAGCGCGTAGTCCACTGCGATCGGCTGCGCTTCCCTTAGCCGAGTCTCTCCCGCGGTCGAATAGCGTACGTGCCCGATAGCCGATCTACCAGGCAAACGACGTAAAGTCTCTTCGGTGAATGAATCGCGCACCAACCCGAGCTCGAGATGTAATAGCAGCCGTCCGTGATTGGCGGTTGCAATTCCGGCGCTTTCCTGTCCGCGGTGTTGTAGCGAATGCAGCCCAAGATAGGCGAAATTCGCGGCCTCTTCGGAGCCGTAGACGCCGAAGATGCCGCATTGGTCGTGGAAATGCTCGTCTTTTGTGGTAGTCGTCGAGGACACAGTGCTATTTTCATACCTCTAAGGCAAACGGAGGTCTATCCGAATCAGCCCGAAACCTCCGATTACGAGCCGCCTCCATGGCCAAGATCGTTCACCGTGATAAACAGCTTTTGGTTTTAGCGAAACCGAGCGGAATACCCACGACCTCTCCAAACGGTCGGGATTGCTTGGTAGAGGTCGCGCGACAACTCGATTCGAATGCGCCTCTGCTACACCCGATGTCCCGACTGGACGCCGAGGTCAGCGGTCTCGTGACTTTCGCGCGCACCCGATTTGCGATTCGACAACTTCTCGCGGCCCGCGAGTCGGGCAAATACCGCCGGCTTTATCTCGCGATATCCAGCCGAGCGCCTGAACCGCTCGAAGGGATTTGGCGGGCGTCGATAGCGATCGATCCGCACGAGCCGAGGCGGCGGGTCGTGGTCGACGACAACAGCCGCGTAAAAGGCGCGATTCGGCCCGCTATCACCGCCTACAAAACCCTTATTCAACTTGAAAACGCGGCTCTTCTCTCTCTGCGACCTCAAACCGGTCGTACTCACCAGCTTCGCGTTCACGCTTCAGCGGCGGCCGTGCCTTTCTTAGGCGATAGACACTACGGAGGGCTCAATCGCGTGGTTCGTTCCGATGGACGGGTTTTTCGAGTCAAGCGCGTGATGTTGCATTGCGCGCGAGTCGTCTTGCCCGACCTTGTCAACGGCGGCCGTTTGAGCCTCTCTATTGGTCCGCCCGAAGACATGAAGCAACTCTGGACGGATCTTGGCGGCAACGATAGGCAGTTGAATCCGAGCGGCGCGAATTTCGAGGCGAGCTGAATACCGCTCTTTTGAATATCAGAGCCGTTAGGACGAGGTCACGAGCGCGGGCCATACTCGCTTTCGCGCCGTCGCGCGCGCGATAAGCAGGCGTTCGCGCCCGCGACTCTTATCGGCGTTTAATCGGCTAAATAAGCGCTCGACGTCGTTTATCCCTCGTGCTACTCACTTTGCGATCATTTCCCGGCGAGCGAAGCGTGGTGACTGTTAACCGATGCGTAAAAGCCGTACGGCAATTGTCCAGAACCGGATTAGCTCTTCTGATATGGGCTACTGTTTTGGCGGTTAATGTAGCTATTTCCCGACCGACGGCCGCGCAATCCGAGCCCGATCAAGAGAGTCAGTATAAGGCGTTGGTGCAGGAGGCGCTTTTTGAGTTTAACGACGCCCGATACGAGGAAGCTCTGGCGTTGTTCGAGCGAGCCCACGCGATCAATCCGAATGCCCAGACGCTGCGGGGCATCGGGATGGCGGCGTTTGAAGCGCGGCAATACGGCCGCGCGATCAAAGCGCTGCGAGCGGCCTTTACGAATAAAAAACGCCCGCTCACGGAAAAGCAAAGAGCGCAGGCCGAAAATACACTAGAAAAGGCTAAACAGTTCGTCGCTTCATATCGTATCGAGATCAAACCCCCTGAGGCGCAACTGACCGTCGACGGCCAGGCGGTCACGTTGCCCGACGACGGCATATTATTGCTGGACTTCGGCAAGCACGAAATCGTGGCCGCGCTCAAGGACTATCAGACCGTAACGCGACAAGTCGTCGCGCTTGGGGGCCGAGAAGCGAGCCTTGAGATCGTTTTGCCGGTCTCACAAAGAGAGCGCGAAAGTCGCGTTGAAGCGACTGAGACCCCGAAGCGGGAATCGCTCGAGGATACTTCCGGCGACGCCGCCGTCTATCGAACCCTGGGCTGGATCGGGGTCGCGAGCGCGGTAGTCGCCCTTGGAGGCGCCGTAGTGGCTTGGCAGATCGGCGAGGACGCGATCGATACCTGGAACAACGATGAAATCTGTGAGAGAGATGGAAAAACGCGCGAGCAGAATTGCGCGGATGAATACAATACAATACAGGCGGCGCGAACCTGGGGTATCACGGCGCTGAGCGCGGGGGCCGCGTTCGGAATCACGTCGGCGATCATGTTTATACTCGCAGCGGGAGCCGACGGCGACGATGAGAGCAATGACAGAACGGTTAATGAAGCGTGTTTTCGGTTAGTCGCCGTTCCCGATAGCTACGGTTTAGGCTGGTCGATGACTTTTTAAAAATTATCCAGATTAAAAAGCTCCTCGTCCAGGTTAAATATTACCCGCTCGTTCATTTGATCACTGATCCGAATGCGCTTGGCGTAGCCGGGTTCTTTTAGCCCTACTGCGATCGAATGCGTGCCTTTCGCTAAATCGATCGCGAGCGGCGTATTACCCTTCTTTTCTCCGTCGACCCATACCGTATAGGCTTTGTTCGACGGCGACACGCCAACGTATATCCGCTTGGTTTCAGAAACAGACACGGGCGAGATTAAAGGTGTTTCATCTGCCTTTGACCGGGAGCTATTAGACGGCGATTTTCGACTTCGGGCGCCGCTCTTACTCGCTTGACCGGATCGAGCGAGGGAAGCGCTTTCGGTCGGATGAGCTTGCGTGCGAGGGTCGGGTTGGGGATTTTGTGCTGACTTCGGCGTCTGCGAGTCCGAAGGCAAAACCGGCTGTTGCGTAACCGAAACCGACGGAACGCTCGCATTCGAAACCGTTTGCCCGCCGCTGTATTCCTGAGTGTTGCCGCCGGGCTCGGCCTGTTTTTCGGGTAGCTTCATCGGTTTCGGCACGTTTATCGACGTTCCCGACACGCTCTGCGTTTCAGCGACCAGCGGGCCTTGTGAGAATTTTAAAAAAATAAAGGTCAGCAACGCGAGCGCCGCGATCGCACCAACGACTAGGATTCCGAGATTGATCATCCGGCCGCGTCGGAAAAGAAGCTCCGGCTCAACGCTCGAGGAGAACGGCCCTATCGTCGACTGACGACCATAAAAACCCCCATCGGCCGAGGAAGGCTCGGACGTGGCACCCTGATTCGACCCTCTTTTTTGGTACTCAAAAGTCTCCGTCGCTTTAATCCGCAGCAGCGACCCGGTCGTATTGTTCACGGAGCTCGGTGCCGCTGTTATCGGTTTTGACGCTTGTGTTCGCTCCTCAATCCGGCGGCTGACGAATCGTCCCTGTTCGATCACGATCGTCTCCGGTGGATGTGCCTTTCGCACCAACGCCGCCAGCTCGCGATAAACGGTATACGGCGGGGAGAAAGGCGTTAGCGCGTCGAGCACATCCTCCATTTTCGCGAAGCGATCTTCAGGGCTTAGCGCCAGCATCTTCTCGATTGTCTTTCCGAGCCCGGCCGGGATCTCGGGCGCCAGCTCGGTGACCGGTACGTGCGATCCGGTTAATAAGATATGGAGCGTTTCCACATCACGGTCTCCGTCATTGGGCCTAATCCCGGTTACCATTTCATAGGCGATTACGCCGAGCGCGTAGATGTCCGTGCGCTCGTCGATTTCTCCGCCGGACGCCTGTTCGGGCGACATATAGGAGAGCTTTCCTTTGATGGTTTTTGATTTTTCCCTGCTGTTCGTCGCCTTGGCGATGCCCCAGTCGACGATCTTAATATTGCCGTCATAGTCGATCATGATGTTTTGAGGCGATAAGTCTCGATGCACAACCGGGCTCAGCTTGCCGTGTAGTACTCGGTTGTGGGCGTAAGCCAGGGCGCGACAGATTTGCGAAAGCAAAAAAACGGTAAGTTGCGTCGTCAGTCGATTCCCCGTCGCTCGCAGCACATCCGCCATCGATGCGCCGTCCACCAGTTCGTAAACCAAATAACCTTCATTCGCGCTTACTTCCAATACCGTCGCGATATTCGGATGCCGCAGCGAGCTCGGCAGCATCGCCTCGCGATAAAAAAGGTCGCGTCCCTCCTCGGTGGCGATGATATCGGGATCCGCTTCCTTGATCGCCACCCGTTGCTCAAAGCCGCTCGATTCGTCCAGGTAGACGGCCTCGTACACAGAACCCATGCCGCCTTCGCCGAGTCTTCTGACGATTACGTATTTTCCTCTCTTGTCGCCCGGTTGCGCCATCTATCTTTTTCCAATCGGTATGATCTTTTGAGGTCCTTTATTTGCGCTTCGTCAGTCCCCTGTTGCTTCAACCCGTGCTCGAACCAATGCTTTGGGCGCGGCGCCTGCGCCTACGGGCTTTTATAATACGGTAGTGTAAACAAAGCGTCTATTCATCTCTTTCCCCTCGTTTTCACTGGGAACAACAGTAGGTACTAGCTAGCACAAAACATTGTCTCGAACAAGTAAAACCCTTGATAACCCTTTGAATTTATGACATTTAACTTGATCTGCGAAATAAGATATCGGCTTGTTTACAGATTACGTCAGCGGATAAAGTATTCACGGATTAGTAAGGCCTTCTATTTATTGGAGAGGTGCGGATGAGAATCGAATCCATGAAGCTGAGAAACTTCAAGGCCTTCAAGGAGGTCGAATTGCGGGACATTCCGCGGATGTGCGTTCTGGTCGGCGCTAACGGGACCGGGAAATCCTCTCTTTTTAGCGTGTTCGGATTCCTGAAAGACGCGCTAACGGACAACGTGCACGTCGCGCTAACCAAACTCGGCGGGAGTCGCGGAATTCAGGAGGTTCGTAGCCGTAACACCAAAGGCCCGATAGAAATCGAACTGAAGTTTCGCGAGACCGCTTCCTCGCCGCTCATTACCTACTCTCTAGATATTTCCGAAGAAAAAGGCCGTCCCGTGGTTGAACGCGAGGTTCTAAAGTACCGCCGCGGAAGCAAAGGAAAGCCGTGGCATTTTTTAGACTTTACCCGAGGCACGGGATACGCGGTAACGAATGAGCCGGATAAGATTAAAGATGAAACTCAACTACACAGGGAAGAACACACGCTCAAGTCGCCTGATATTTTGGCGGTCAAGGGACTAGCACAATTTGAGCGTTTCCCCGCCAGCAAAGCTCTCGGGGAGCTGATCGAAAACTGGCACATCTCTGATTTTCACATCCAACGCGCGCGTCCCGAGCAGGAAGCCGGCTACGCCGAGCACCTGTCCAAGGAAGGGGAGAATCTCTCTCTGGTTACCGAATACCTTTATAGGTTTCATCGTCCGGTATTCGATCGGCTTATAGATAAGCTTAAACAGCGCGTTCCGGGCATTTCCAATGTAGATGCCAAGACCACGGAGGAAGGCAGGGTCCTTTTAAGGTTCCAAGACGGCGCATTCGAAGATCCCTTTCTGGCCCGGCACGTCTCCGACGGCACGATAAAGATGTTCGCATATCTAGCACTGCTCTATGACCCCAAGCCCTTTCCTCTTCTGTGTGTTGAAGAACCTGAAAATCAGCTTTACCCAAAGCTATTGGCCGAACTGGCCGAGGAATTCCGGGCTTACGCCGTTCGGGGCGGTCAGGTCTTCGTTTCCACTCATTCACCGGACTTTCTGAACGCGACACGTCTTGAGGAGGTCTTCTGGCTGGTTAAAGAAGGAGGTTATACAGTCATTCGTCGAGCGCAGGACGATGAGCAGATCGCCGCGTACATGAGAGATGGCGACCAAATGGGGTATCTATGGAAGCAGGGATTCTTCGCTGGAGCTCATCCTCAATGATTCAGTTGGTCTTTTTTCTAGAAGAGCGGTCGGTCGAGGCGCTTCTTAAAATTTTGCTGCCGCGGATTATCGGCTCGAGCGTGGATTCACGCTATATCGTATTCGAAGGTAAACAGGATCTGGAAAAGCAACTTATCCGCCGTATGCAAGGTTACCGAACGCCTGGAGCGCGCTTCGTGGTGCTGCGCGATCAAGACGCTGGAAAATGTAAGGAAATTAAAGCTTCTTTGAAACGAAAGTGCGAGCAAGCGGGACGGTCGGACGCGGTGGTAAGAATCGCGTGTCACGAACTAGAGAGTTGGTATCTCGGCGATCTTGCGGCGGTGGAACGAGGATTGAGCTTATCGGGTTTACGCCGGCTTCAGAACAGCTCCCCTTATCGTACTCCTGACAAGATTGTCAATCCTTCCGCTAAGCTGGCCAGGATTGCGAAAGCTTACCAGAAGATCGGCGGTTCCCGCGCGATTGGCCCTTACTTAGATGTCGATAACGTGCGCTCCTGCAGTTTTGGCCATTTTGTAAAATCTATCCGGAATCTGGCGGCGCAATAGACCGAAAGGGTTACCTAGCTTAGGGCTCGCGAAGAAAAACTTCACTTTTAGCATCCCATCTCGGGGCCAACTATCTCATTTTCTCAATCGCGGAAACCTCGAAATAGCGCTGCTATTGCTGCGGTTCCGCTCAGTCGTCGATAAAACATTCGCCCCCGAGCTGGGCGCTAAAAATGTGAAAAAATTTTTTACGCGAGCCCTTAGCTAATGGCGCGGCGTAACGAAAATACGGTATCCTATAATTGGTAGGTGGACAGAAAAGGCATTAAAATATGCTGTATAATTTCGAAAATGATAGGGGTCCCGCTCTTTTGAAACGGCGGTTGCATGAGTTGGTTTACTACACCTTAACGTTGCAAAAACTCTGTCGGCGTAAACCGCTTCGCTCGCGAAAAATAGCGCGAACTAAGGGCGTGCTAACTTTATTTGGACCTCACTTAGGGTGCACTGAGCTGAGGCCCAAAAAAAGTTCCGCGCGCCCTTATTTCATCGCTTTTTTCGCGTTTCCGCTCGATGGTTTTTTTACAACGTTAAGGTACACGTAACCGCGAACGTATGCGCCGCATCAAACAGATCAGCATCCGAACGGTTTCGATCTCGGATCTATTCCAGCCGATACGGCGCTGGAGCAATCGGAGGGGCTTCTTTTTTTCTGATTGCGCGCGCGCGTTTAACCGGTTCCGCGTTGAACTCCTGATTCCACAGCATCAACGTATCTTCTTTCTCGATCGAAAAGATACGGCTCGGGCTCTGCGGCCGTAGCTCCGGTCTAGAGCGCGTGTCCAGCTCCAGACGGACGTTGGACTCGACGGGTAACTTGAGCATCGCGTGCGCCACACCCTCCGAGGTCGTCTGCGCGATCTCTTCCCCTTGAAACAATAACGGTATTTCCGCAATTTGAGTCTTTACGGCTATGACCGCGTAGCGCGCCACGGCGGTACAGACGATTTCCAAGGTCGTCGGTCCCTTGGATTCCGAGCCGACGCTTTGAAAGGTTCTCAAGATCAGCTTCGGCTGCTGCGCCGGCTCTCGATATCCATCGGGACAGGACGGGTTAAAGGTCACCTGTTGGCCGTCATGGCCCTTGACCGAAACCGCCAATATTCCGGATTGATCGGTGACGCCGAGCTCTTTTCCTTCAGCGGCTACGGCGACGTTTCCCAACGGATCGCCGTCGTTCGTCTTGGCGACGAAATGGATCTCGTACTGATTGGGCGCGCTCCGCTCCGAGCACGCAACCGAAGCAATGGATATCAACGCTAAAACGATAAGCTTGAACATTCTATGTCTCCCGAACAGAGCGACTGCGTGCGCCGCTTCAAAATACGAACCATGACGGAATAGATCGGTTGAGCGCTCGCGCCGGCGAGGTTTTCGTAAACCCTCAGCGCGTTTCGAAAATCGTTGGCGATGAGAAAGTCGATCGCCTCTCGCTCAAGCTTAATAATCGACGACTCCAGCTCGCTTGTCGCTGGCCGCGCGGCGTGAGGCTCGGTATTTGACTCGGCCGCGTGTTGCGGCTGCGGTTGCGGATCGATGGCTTTTGAAGATTGCGCCTGAGCCGGATGCCCCGCGTAAGGCTCAAGATACGCTTTCTGAAAGCTATGATTGATCGGGATCAGCGCTGCCTTTGGAGAATCCGCTTGAGGCGGTGACTCTTGCGCTCGCAAGCTATCGTCTTTTTTTGTCCTAAAATAGAACAGCGCGATCCCAAGGACGAGCAGCGCGAGAAACAACAACATCCCCGCGAGGTAGAGCCGCCGGAATGTTTTATTGCGGAGCGGCACCGGGGTTTGACTTTTGCAAACCGGAGCCGGGGTTGGAAGATTGTTTTTATAACGCGTATATTCGTCTAGAAGTTGCAGCGGGTCGATTAGCTCGGTTTTCGGCAATGAATCGGCCGTTCGGCTTTCGCCCGAGCGTTCTTGTCCGCCACAAACCGCGCTTTTCAAAGCGAACCCATGACCTTGCCCTGCGTCTGCAAAACGCGTTTTCGCCGAGACCAACGCCGAAAGGCCGGTAGCCATCGCATCGATCCGAGACGGCGCACACTCTCCGCCGCCGTCCAGCGCTCGATTCGCTTTCGCCGGCAGTTCGCGGCCCTGATGCTCGTGACTTTGATTCTCCCGCTCGTTTGAATTGCCGAATAGAAGACGGGTTCGCGGCCGCCGTTCCGGTTGCAACGCCGTCTCAACCGCAACCGACAATTCGGCGTCTCCAAACCGTATTACGTCTCCGTGTTTTAGCCGAGCTCTAGTCGCCACGGCCCGGCCGCTCAGCGAGACGCTGCCGCTCGGTTCCGCTCTGCCAATCCACGCTTCGCTATCGCTCCATTCGATTTCAAAGCGACACCTTTGAGCCGAGCGATTGCCGACCCGCCAGTTGCAACTCGCATCGGTTCCAATCGATAGAGCCATACCTTCAGTCAACACCATGCGAGAAAGAGAGGCCTCTCCTTTTTGGATTTCGACGGTTACGATTTTCATTTTACCATACCGTGCCTCGTTGTGAGCTTGGCCGCTCGTCTTTCCAGCTATCGACTCCCCGGCTCACGGGGTCGCGTCGGTCGTCCCGACGCCCCGCTAGAGAGAAAAGCCGCATCTCCTATCGAACGATTTGTTTCGCGGCTCAGAGTTAGAACGCCGTTAGACCTATAAAACGCTATCATCAGCTTATCCATGGTACGAATACAGACACCTGGGAAATCGCATTCCCAGGGAGTGAACCGCTTCCGCGCAGCGCGGCAGGATTCCGCTGGGTAACAGTTCCGAGCTTATCGACCCGTCGTCGGCCGTGCCGGTATACCTGCGGATAAACACATCCTTGAGCTTGTAGCCGTTGTCGCAATGCTCTTTGTCGACCTCGGTGATATGCGTGACATAGCGCTTTCCATCGCGCAATCGACAGGTCTGAACGATGATGTCGATAGCCGACACGATTTGTGAGCGAAGCGCGAATAGCGGGAGCTCGACCTCGCTCATCAACGCCATGGTTTCGAGTCTATTAAGCGTGTCGGTCGGATAGGTGGCGTGAACGGTCGACATACAGCCTCCGTGTCCGGAGGTCATGGCTTGAATAAGCTCCAGCGCCTCCGATCCGCGAATCTCGCCGACCACGATCCGATCGGGCCGCATGCGCAGAGTCGCCTTGAAAAGGTCGGCGGTCGTGACCCGACCGCGTCCTCTGCTATCGGGCTTTTGTACCTCGAGCTGCACCACGTGGCGGCCTTGAAGTTGAAGCTCTTTGGCGTCCTCGATCACCACCACGCGCTCGTCGTTGGGAATAAAAGAGGATAACGCGTTGAGCATCGAGGTCTTTCCCGAGCCGGTTCCTCCCGCTACCACGATATTTTGTTTGCACTCAACCAGAATTTGAAGCGTCTCCGCCGCTTCGCGAGTCAAGGAGCCCAACGCGATCAATTTGCCGACCGTTAGCTTGTCCTCGGAGAAGCGTCGAATCGCGACGTGAGGACCCTTTGACGCCGCGGGTGGAAGGATCGCTTCGACGCGCGATCCGTCGGGCAGCCGCGCTTCGAGTATCGGATGATGCTGATCAACCGTCACGCCTTGAAACTGCGCGACATTGAGGATAGCGGATAGAAGTTGCTGAGCATCGAAGCGACACTCGGTCAACACGAGCCGGCCGTTTTGTTCGACGTAGACCTCATCGGGGCCGTTAATCATGATTTCACTGACGTTCGGATCATCGAGAAACGAGCGAACCGGGGAAAGAAAGTCGAAGATCGTCTGGCTGTACACCTCCGCGGGAATCATAGCGTCATCTCCGTAAAGCTGCCCGCCGACCATTGCGCGGGGCTGTTAGCCGGGCCGAGCTCTTCCAGCCACGAGCGAACCTCGGCGCCGTGCAGGCCGTCGGGTTGTATCTCTAAATACCGCGTAAAATGTCTGCGAGCGGAATCACGGTCGTCGTATTCGTCACGATAGATAACCCCGAGAAGGTAGTGCGAAGGCGCGTGATTGGGCGACTCTTTGATAACGCGATCAAGCTCAACCCGGGCTCTATCCGCTTGGCCGAGCGCGAGCAGAACCGAGGAAACGATAAACCGTAGCCGCCACTCTTGCGGATGTTGGCGTAGATACGGCTCGGCGTATTTCAGCGCGGCCCCGAGACGCGATTCAGAGATACAAATTCGGATCAGAGCGGGAAGCGCTCGGTTCGCTGGATACCCTCGGGCGATCGCCGCAGACAGGTATTGCTCCGCTCGGACCAGGTCTCCGCGGTTCGCGAACTGATATCCCATCTCAAACAGCTCTAGCGCGTCCGCGTCGACCAGAGGATCGGGCTTGTCCGCCTTGCCCGCGCTCGAGGCCGCATGCGTGCTCGCGCAATTTAATAATAATAGCATCAAGCTTGACACTATGATTTGGTTTAGACCTTTCACGATCCGTCCTTTTTGAATAGATGTTCTCACCGACCGGTTGCACGGTCCGTGCCAAAGTCTCGCCGCGTGGTTTTTCGCGGCAGAGGCTCTCCCGCGAGCTGTTTGATCGCGGTGCAAAGCTCGAACCTATTGCCATTAATGAGGAGAAAGGCTTCGGTTTTTAGCCGATAGGCTTTAAGCCAACGGGCGATCGGCGAAATAGCTCGATTCTTCTACTACCGGTCCGCGCGGCCTTTCGCAATGTGCATCGATGCACACTCTGTGCGCGGAACGCGCGCACAGAAAGCGGTGCCGTCAACTCTCTGAAGCTCATAACAATCAGCGATATTCTCGAAGACCCTCGGGGCGGCAATCCGCGTCATTTGTCGGCCGCGCGAGATTTAGCGCTGATCGGAGGCGACGACTATCGAAGATAGATGAAATACCGGCGAGATGCGAAACGCGCCGCCTCCCTGAAAACGGCGGGTCGCGAGTTGGCACAAAGCTTGCTGTTGGTAGTTGGAGCGATCAAACCGACCGATGACGATGTCGCGCGAGTGAATAAAAAATCAAACAAATCACGTCGTCGAGGTCGCAACTATCAAGGAGATAAACATGATAAAAAGAAAAAAAGAACTTACGCTACGAAAAGACCAGAGGGGCCTTTCGACCATGGAGTACGCCGTGTTGTTCGTCGTCATCGTGGTCGGCGCCTTGGTGGCGTGGGGACAGCTCGGTAGCGACCTACAGACCAAGGTTACTACGGGAACAGGCAGTTTTAATACCACGATCGACGAAGCACAAGGCCGTGCCGATTAATCATCATCAGAGACTAACCGGTGAAGAGCAGGGAGCGGTATTCGCCGAGTACACGGCGGTGCTGCTCCTGGTTAGTCTGTTGATCGCTGTTGCGGTGGCGTCGTTGGGTATTCCGCTTTTCAGTTTGTATCGGTACACCGAGCTAATCATTCGTCTTCCAATCCCGTAGGAAAAACGTTATGCAAGATTTCACAATAGTATGCGCGGCCCTCATTTCGATCACCTCGCTCGCCGCGCTCATTGACCATCGCAGCGGCATTATTCCGAATTACTTGACCTATACCGCGCTGATCGCCGCGCTTATCGTACACGGCATCGCGCGCGGACCGGCGGGTTTTATCGAGTCCGCGATGGGCGCCGCGATAAGCTTTTTCGTCCCCTATCTGGCTTTTCGGGCGCGCGCTATGGGCGGAGGGGACGTTAAGTTGTTTACCGCGCTCGGAGCGATCGCGGGGCCCGGCATCGGCCTTGAAATCGAGCTGGTATCGTTGGCGACGATCTATCTATATGGAATTGTACTCGTGACGACGCGGGGCGGGCTCAAGCAAACCGTCGAGAACAGTTGGCGCATCGCGCTCAACCTGTTTTTGCCCCGCTCGCGGCGCAAGCCCGTCCAAACCGAATCCTTGACCAGTTTTCGGCTGGGCGGCGCGATTCTTTTCGGAACGTCGGCCTGTGTCGTCGACCATCTCTGGCTGAGCGGGTGGATGCTATGAAGTCGCTATCGCATCATACCCGAGGCATCGTGATGATGGAGTTTCTCGTCGCGCTCGTGCCGGTGATGGTGGCGTTTCTGGCCGTGGTCCAATTCGGCTTCGCGGCGGTCGCCAAGCTCGTCGTGCGACACGCGGCGGCGCTCGGGGTACGCGCCGCGGTCGTCGTGATCGAAGAGTATGACGGCCAGCCGGGAACCCCGATGAACATCTATAACGGCCGGCTCGCGGGCGTGCTGGACGAGCAGTCAACGGGCGCGGATCCGGCTTCGAGTAATCAAAACATGAAGTTGCGCAACCTCGCGAACGCGGTTTCTCGCCCCGGGAAGATGTTCGATAAAGTAAAAGCCGTTTATGATGCCGTCGATAGCGATGATAGTCGGATCAAACAGATACGCAAAGCCGTCGCCGCGCCTTTCTTGGGCATCTCGCCCAACGTTCTCGACGAGGGGCTCGAGTTTATCGCGGGCGGCTCGAGCGCGACCGACAGCGTCGAAGCCGCGATCGGAGACTCCGGCGCGAGCAGGCTTGCGGGAGCATTTATCTACAACCTGGGAGCGGTGGCGGTTTGCTTTCCGCGTTCAGAGAAAGCCTCGGAGTATCGCGAGGAGCCCTACCAGCACGGCGACGAGGTCAGGCTGCGGGTGAGCTATCTTTTTCGCTGCCGGGTGCCGCTGATCTCGCTGTTGATGTGCGACGCGGGTTGGGCGCTTTTTACCGGCTCCGCCGCGACCGATCCCGCGGCGTTATGGGAGGCGCGACAGTTGGCTGGTGAAAGACCCAGCGGGTTTCGGGAGATCCCTGAATGGAGCAAGCGGCTTGATCGGCTCAGAAGTCGCAGCGCGCAACGGCAGAAGCGCATCGACGCCTACCGCGACCGCCGCCGCGATTTCGAGCAGGTCGAGTCCAGTACTATTCAACGTTTGTTGCTATTTCAGCCGGGCGCGCGCTATATACCGATTCAAGCGGAAGCCATGCTGCCGCTTCAGAGCGCGCGCTACTATCCAAGGGGAAGTTGACCATGAGAAGCGGGCGCAGCCGGCGCATTTTCGGAGCCGATGGCGGAGCGATTATTCTAATGGGTATTCCGATGGTGTTCTTTATGATCGGAATGCTCTACTTCGTCGTCGGCATGGGCGAGACCATCGTGGCGCGAGAGCGGCTGCAGGACGCGGCGGACGCCGGCGCGTTTTCGGCCGCGATCATGCACGCGCGCGGAATGAACATGATCGCCTTGGTCAATCAAGTGATGGCGGCCCTAGTCGCGCTATTGGTGATGGTCCGCCTGTTTCAAGCGCTGATGATCGCGGCCGTCGCGGTCGCCTCGGCGCTGGCCTTTTGGACCGCGGGCGCCAGCCTGGCGATCGTGCCGCCCGCTTCCCAGGCCGCGGTCCAAGCCGAAACCGCCTTTGAAAACCTGCGCAGCGTGATCACCCCGGCGCTTCAGGGCCTTCACGCTTTTGAGCTCGGCATCAAGTACGCCATGCCGGTCGCCGCGGAAGTGCGCGTGGTCGACACCGTAGCCAATCACTATAGCCCGCCGGCGGCATTGGGATTCGCGATTCCGGGAAGCTATCCTTTACCGGTAAAGCCGGGCAAATGGCCCGAGCTGTGCAAAAAAGCGGGCGAATACGCCGGTAAAATGATCACCTTCCCGCTGGACGCGGTGATCGGGGATAACATCGTTGGCGACGTTATCGGCAGCGGCGTCTCGGCTTTGGCGGGGGAGTTTTCCTCGATCTTCTGCAGCCCAAACTCTGATAACCAAACCCCGCGTTTACAGATTCCCGAGGAGCTTCCCGAAATCAAGGTAGACCAAGAATTCCGCACCAACCTGCCGATCCTGCCGAGTTTGGTCGCATGTCGAGACGCCGGCAAGGACGTTCCGCTGGAGGAACGACAGCGTCGCTGCGACGAAGCGGCCCAAGAAGAGGCGCGCTCGCAGCCGGATGAACAGAACGGCGGGCCCGCGACCCAATGTAGCTACGTCTCGCCTCTCGATAACGAAAGGCGATGGTGCAAGCCGTGCAGCGATGCGAACGGCGATGCGTGCGAGCCCTACGAATTCAAGGTCAATAACGCGGCCCGCGAATGCCATCCGAATAACAAAGATAAATATAAACTCGATTCTTGGAACTACCGCCTGCGCGAATTTACTTGGCGTATCAACCTCGTGCCGGTGCCGCTGAATCCTCCGGCCGACCCCGGACAAAGCGTATACGTACCCGAGCAGGACGATCGCTTTTACACCGTCGAATTCGTCTCCCCCGAGCCCTCCTATTCCGATAGCTATGTAAAAGACACCCGGCGTCACCCCTGTGGAGACGGCGGGGAGATCGATAACGCGTACGACGGGCGCGCGAGCTATCGGCCCGGCGACGCCGGAGCAAGCGAGATATACCTGTGCGAGCAAAACCACTATCATCCCGACGTCGCCCAACTGACGGCCGCGGCCGGAGAAAGCGGCTTGGCGCTGCGCGAATGGAAGGACCGATTCGACGACCCGCGCTGGCAGATGCAGCTCGAGCCCTACGAGCCTGCGCGTCCCGATACGCTGACGCCGGACGATCAATGGCCGCCCCCCGGCTTGCAGCCGCCTTTTGTTCCCGCCGAGCGCCCGTTCTTTATCGGGCGTTGGAAGGCGGTTCCGTTCGTACATAGCTGTGGCTCAACCGTCGATACCCTGGACGACGTCGACTTTGAACCGCCGCCTGTCGAAAGCGGGGTTTTAGAGCAGAGCGAAAGCGAGGCGTGCGGTCGCGGACAAATGCTTCATCACGAAATCGAGGACGGCGTTGATCTCGGTTCGGAAACCTTTCAACTGCGTTCGTTGGTTATCAGCGAAGAGAAAGAATCAGCCGCGGAAAAAGTGGTCGAGACCATACCGTTTCGTCTACGCGAGCAAAACCGTCCCGGGTTGGTCCGCGACGCGGTGCTGAACGCCTCGGACTATTTTACTAAAATCTATATCGCCCAGGCGGAGTATTACTACGATACCGACTACGACGCCCGAAACGAACGGCCCTCTCACGATCCCTCGCGGTGGTTATGGAATATGAAATGGCGCGCGCGCTTGCGCCGTGTGCGTTTGCCCCGCGAGCAGGAGCAAGGGCCGGACGAGGCGCGCCGGCCGCCCTCGCGACAAGAGGTCGGAGCCTGCAATTTCGACGCGCCATCGTTGGATGTTATGGAGGCCTGCGCCAACGCGGGAGGAAACGAGCAATGCCGCGGTAACGGCTCTTTGGCCGAGTTAAGAGATTTTGTCGAAAGTATGATTGTACACTAATGAAACAGCCAGCTAAACAGAGTATCTTGTTTCATCAACGCGGCACCGCTTCCATCGAAGCCGTGATCATGTTGCCCGTCATGGCGGTATGTTGGGCCGGGATTTTTTTCTTTCTTCAGGGCTTCGACCAGCAGCTCGACGCCGCGGTCGAGGCCAGACGCGAGGCCTGGGCGCTCTCGAACGCCGCCTGTCGTTCAGCTCAACGGCAATACGATTGCGGCGGCGTTCTCGGTAGCGACGCGGCGTCGGAGTCCTCGGGTTGGCTCGACGGCTTAAGCGAAATCCCCATCGTCGGTTGGTTATTCGGTTCTGTCTTCGGCTACTCGACCAAGGTCACGGTTCTACGCGAATGGAGATCGGCTCCGATGTTCGGTCGGGACGAGAAGCGCTCGAGTTACGACTACCAAATCATGTGTAACGAGGAAGAGATGACCGTAGGCGATTTGATCAAGGCCGTGGTTTGCGAACAGCTCGAGGCCGTCGAAGCGGGTTTGAAGTGGCTCGGAATCGACTGCCCCGATCCGAGACACAGCGAGCAGTGTATACCCAGTAACTGAGAGAGAGGACCGAGATGACCAGTCTACAACCGAGCAATAGAGCAAAACGTCGCTTCCAACGGCTGATGCTGATCGTCCTCGGGTCAGCGCTGCTGAGCGGATTTCTCGCGTTCCGCGCCAACGCCTTTTTCGAGCGATCGCTGATCGGTTTCGGCGAATCCGCAATGCGCTACCCGAACGCGGCCAACCAGACGAAGCCGGTGCGCTTGTTGCTGAACGGTGCGACAGTGATGCTCGACAACGGGGCGAGTGACGCTTCGGTAGATGAAGTGCTCGATTTCTATCAAGCGAAATGCCGGCAGCTCACGCCGAACCTCGAGGGCGGCCCGGGTGCGATCAAACCGAGCGAGACGGCCACGGGTGATTCAGAGCGGGCTAGGCTGTGGGAAGGGATTTATCGCATCCAGACCAAAAGCCAAGGCGTCGTCGCCTGCCTGGATCTCGGGACGGAATCGATCTCTATCCGCGACCTGGCCGCGCGCGTTCGCGCTTTTTTGGCGACCGGGGATCTCTCCGCTATCGGCGATCTGCGCTACACGATGGTTAAGAAAGGCCGGCACCAAACGGTTTTCGTCAATCTATGGACCGAGGGAATTGTGAATATCAAGCGCATGTTCCCGCGGTCCGGCGATGCTCCCGGAAAAGATTTCCCCGGTTTTGAGCGACCGGCGAAGCTTCGGCGGAGATTATCGCTGTTTCACGAAGATTCGCCGTCGCTTAATCTTTATACGACAACGGCGCTGTCGACGGCTGAGCTTAAGGAATTCTATGAGCGACATTTGACTCGGTCCGGTTGGACCCTCTCGCCGGGCTCAAATCCACGAGATCAAAGCTCGTGGATCGGCCGTCGAGACAACCAACAGCTAAATCTCAGCTTCGTTACGAGCTCCGGGGAAAGCGTCGTCGTCGTCGCGCTACAGAACAACGAACCAGTAGGAGAAGGATAATGGACAAGAAAGCGGTGCTCATCGGCATGATAGCCGCGGTGATCGGCGGCATCTGCCTTTTTCTCTATATGCAGCGGTTTGAAAAAGAGACCTCCGGTGGAGCCAAGGTGGCGGTTTTAATGGCAACGCAGGACATTCGATTCGGTGATATATTGGATAAAAACATGCTGGGCGTCAGGAACCTTCCTCAAGCCTACTTGGAACAGCGGCACATTCGCTCGAGCGACCTCGAAAGCGTGCTCGGGACAAAGATGAGCATGAGCGTCAAGGCGAACGAATGCGTCTTGTGGTCGGATCTGGCGACCATGCAGAAAGAGCGGCGCGATCTATCGGGCATGATCACGACGGGAATGCGCGCGTTGTCCATCCAGACGAGCACCGACAGCCTTTTGGGCGGTCTGTTGCGGCCGGGCGACTTCGTGGATATCGTTTTTTCTCCCGACAGTCGCGTAAGCGGATCGTCTCACTCAACTTTGACGCTGCTTCAAAACATCCTGGTGATGGCCGTCGGTTCCGACACCGGCGGCAAGAAACAAGGCTTTTCCTACAGCCGAAACCTGACCTTGAGCGTGACCCCGAAACAAGCGCAGCTCGTGATCCAGGCCAAGACCGAAGGAAAGCTCGATGTCGCGCTGCGCAATCCGGAAGATATCGTCGTTTTACAGAATCTACCCGAAACCCAGACCGCCGACATCACCGAAACCGAACGCCGTTCGAAATACGCCCGGCGTTCGACGCCGCAAGATCAGGGAGGCAGCCATGAAATTGAACGCATTCAATAACCAGCGGTTCATACCCCTCATTCTATGGACGACGGTCATCATCACACTGCCGACGCAACTAATGTTCGCGCAGCAGCCGAGCAAGCCGGGCGCGCTCGAGAAAAGTATTACCCTCGAAGTCGGCGAGCAGCGAATTTTGGACGCGGAGGGCGTTCGAAGCTTCTCCGAGGGGTTGAAAGGCGTCATCGATGTCCGGCTTACACGCGATAACAGCCAGTTCGTCGTGGTCGGTCTGCGGCCCGGAAACACCACGCTGCTTCTGATCATGGTTGATGGAGAAGAACAATACTATCGTTTTAGCGTGGTTGATCCCGCGGCCAAGCCATCCACCGAGCCCGAGCAGGGCGTCGAGGCTCGCGACAATGTCCGCCTCGACTTCTATTTTGTCCAGATATCCAATAGCGGAAGTCACAACATCGGGATTCGATGGCCGAGCGCGATCGGCGATACGGCCACGGTGTCCGCGCGCTTAGATCTACAACGCGGAAACCTCACGAGCGCGACCGCGGTGGTCTCGAGCCAGGTGTTGCCGAGGCTCGACTTGGCGCAATCCGAGGGCTGGGCGAAGATCATGCGCAAGGCCGCGGTGATTACCGCGAACGGAACCGAGGCGACCTATTCCGGCGGCGGTGAAATCAATGTACCGGTATCGGGCGGTTTCGGAGGAACGATTAAACAGATCAGTTTCGGAAGCACTATCGGGGTCAAACCGATATACGATAAAAAGAGCGGGCGCATCGAATTGACGATTACCGCGGATGTTTCTGATTTGGCGGATGACAATGGTACGGGAGTGCCGGGACGCGTCGTATCGACGCTTCAGACGGTGGTCAATCTGGAGTTGGGTCAGTCGCTGATTCTCGCCGGGTTGACCGCCGAAAGTCAGACCAAGGGTCAAACGGGTCTGCCGGGATTGAGTCAAATTCCCATTATCGGCCTCTTGTTCGGCACCAACGCATCACAGACGTCGAAGACGGAAAATCTGGTTTTCATCGTTCCCACGGTTATCGAAACCGTGGCGAGCCGAAAACGAGAGTTGATCCAAGAGGCGCTTTCTCAATACGAGTCGTTCTCGGGCGATTGGGACGAGGTT
Organism: Deltaproteobacteria bacterium; assembly: GCA_016929805.1. Taxonomy (GTDB): domain Bacteria; phylum Myxococcota_A; class Polyangia; order Polyangiales; family JAFGIB01; genus JAFGIB01. Next base: position 26,802 of record JAFGIB010000163.1, read on the forward strand.
CAGTTAATGCCGCAAGAGCGGCAAGGAGCGGACAGATGACGACCGAGCCGGCGTTTCACGTATCGGTCCGCAAGGGAAACGAGTTACACGAGGAACGCGTGATCCGCGGGCTTCACTCGATCGGATTCGGTCGCGATCCGGCGTGCGACTTGGTACTGCCCGATAAAAACATCTCTCGTAAGCACGGAACCATAGCCTACGAGGATGGAAAAATAGCGATTATAGACAACTCGTCCAACGGAATGCTGGTAAACGAGCGGTTTGTACGAAACGAAAAATTTTCCGTCGGTCGCTCGGCCAGCCTGGTCGTCGGGCCGTTTGACATCGACATAACGCTGGACGACGCGCAAAACCAGTGCCGCGCCGAGCGCTCGCGAGTCGTCGCCGTGCGGCCGAGCAAGTCGCTTCACGCGAAGCCGCGGCGACCCGATCACGCGCCCGTCGACGTCTCGGTTCGGCGCCGTATTCACCGGCAACTTCTCGAACACCTCGATCTCGCTAATCTGGATAAAAAGAACATCGACGCCGAGCGCATGCGGCCGCAAGTCGCGGAGGCCTTGGAGCGGATCATCAGCGAGTTAGATCTGCGGTTTTCCGAAAACCGGGCGCGAGAGAGACTGATCGCCGATCTGTGCGACGAGGTGCTCGGTCTCGGTCCGCTTGAAAAGTTGCTCGCGGACGACGAGGTCAGCGAGATTATGGTGGTCGATCCGAGCACGATCTTTTACGAGAAAGCGGGCAAGATCGAACGCTCGTCGCTGCAGTTCACCGATGACGATTCGGTGCGCGCGATCATCGAGCGAATCATCACACCGTTGGGCAGGCGGATCGACGAGTCGACGCCGCTGGTCGACGCGCGGCTGAAAGACGGCTCGCGGGTAAACGCGATCATCTCGCCGCTCGCGATTCGGGGCGCCTGCATTACCATTAGAAAGTTCGCCAAGAAAACGTTGCTGCTCGACGATCTGATTCGCTTCGGATCGCTGACCGAGAGCATGAGTCGGTTTTTGGAGCGTTCGGTCAAGGTGCGGAAGAACATCGTGATCTCCGGGGGCACGGGAAGCGGAAAGACCACTCTATTAAACGTATTATCCTCGACTATTCCCGAAGACGAGCGAATCGTGACGATCGAGGATTCGGCCGAGCTTCGCTTGAACCAGTCCCACGTGGTCTCGTTGGAGTCCCGGCCGCCGAATATGGAGGGAAAAGGGGCGTACAGCATCCGCGATTTGGTGCGAAACTCGCTGCGCATGCGTCCGGACCGGATCGTGGTCGGAGAGTGCCGCGGGGGCGAGGCGTTGGATATGTTGCAGGCCATGAACACCGGACACGAGGGCTCGATGACGACGACGCACGCGAATAGCCCGCGCGAGGCGCTCAATCGCCTGGAAACCTTGTGTTTGATGGCCGGGCTCGATCTACCGTCGCGCGCGGTTCGCCAACAGATCGCCTCGAGCGTCCATTTGATCGTTCAACAAACCCGTTTCAGCGACGGCTCGCGTCGAATAACCAGCATCGCGGAGGTCGGTGAGATCAACGCCGAGGGAGCGATCGAGCTGCGCGAGATATTTGCTTTTAACAGAACCGGCACCGATGCTCAGGGGCGGATTCAGGGCGTGTTTCGTTCAACCGGCGTCATGCCCTCGTTCCTCGACGAGTTTATCACGCACGGATTGGTTAACGATGGAGTATATCTATGACCACGCAGCTACTCGGCATGGCCGCGATCGTATTGCTCGCGGCCGGCCTGTTTTTTTTCGTTTACGGCGAGATCGGGCTACAAGATAGCCGGGTTAATCGCCTGTTGAGCGCATACCTTTCGGGTTTGGATCACCACCTGAAATTCATCCGCTCCAAGAAATCGGCACGAAACGTGTTCGTGCTGCAGCTTATCGCGAGCGGACTCGTAGGCCTTTTTACCGTCTATTACCCCCTTGGATTTTTACTGATACCGATCGTGCTGCTTGCGCCCGTGATGCAGCTCAAGAACCTTCGAGACAAACGCGTCATTCGCCTGGAGAGCCAACTCGACAGTTGGCTGTTGGTGCTGGCCAACGCGCTCAAGGCGGTTCCCTCGATCGGAGAAGCGCTGATTTCAAGCCGCGCGCTTGCGCACGCGCCGATTTCCGAGGAAATCGACGTGGCGATCAAAGAGAACCAACTCGGCGCACCGCTCGATGAAGCGCTGAAAAATATGGCGAACCGGATAGAAAGCCGCGTGGTCGCGGCCGCTTTAACCACGCTGTCGATCGCGCGAAAAACCGGGGGCGATCTGCCGGCGACCCTGGAAGCCTCCGCCGCGGCGCTCAGGGAGATGGCGCGGCTCGAAGGGGTGATTCGCACCAAGACCGCGGACGGCCGTAATCAGGCATTCGTGCTCGGCTCGTTGCCGGCGGTGCTGATCGTCGCGCTCTATTTCGCCTATCCCGTGCTGCTGGAAAAACTGTTCAACACCTCGATGGGCCACGTGCTTCTGGGGGTGGCGATCGCCCTTTGGATCGGAGCGGTGGTCGTCGCTATGAATATTCTAAAAGTAGATATTTGAGGCAACTATGCAAATAGCTATCTTACGTCTGTGCGCGATCGCCGCCTTTGTCATCGCCTCGGCGACTATCGCCTATTGGATCGCCACCATTGAGCCCGAGGTCACGCCGACACTCGGCATTCGAGGCGAAAGCCGTCGCAGAGCCCTGGAACGAAAGGGTCTATTCTATACCTTAGAAGCTCTGATTCGGGTTGTCGCCGGTTGGTTCAAGAAGATCCCTTTCGAGCGCCTGCGTTTTAAACTAGAGACCGAGCTCAAGACCACCGGTTACTACCTCGGGCTGACGCCGGATGAGTATTGCGCGTGCGTTGTTTTGAGCACGCTCGCGTTCGGCGCCGTGGGAGCCGGCGTCGGACTTTATTTTGAATCGACCGTGCTCGGCTCGTGGATAGGTTGCTTTTTCGGCTTTTTCGCGCAGACGCAGCAGCTTAGAAACGAACGTTTTAGGCGCTACAAAGAGGTGGATCGAAATCTTCCCGGGGATATCGATCTCGCGGCGATGTGTATGAGCGCGGGCCTGGACTTTCCAGGAGCGCTTCGACTTCTGGTCGAGCAGAATAGCGGCAAGGGCAAGGGTAGTGTCCTTAGAGAAGAGCTCAAGCGCGTGCTACAGGAATTGGAGCTCGGTCAAACCCGCGCCGCCGCCCTGCGGAATCTCGAATCACGCGTACCGACCGAGGCGGTACGAGAATTCGTCGGCGCGGTGGTACAGGCGGAAGAGAAAGGCACGCCGCTCGCGGAGATACTGAAGATCCAGGCCACGATGCTTCGCATGCGAAGAAGCATCGCGGCGGAGGAGGCCGCTTCCAGAGCCGGGGTCCTGATGATGATACCGCTGATGATGTTGTTGGGTTGTATACTCATTATCTTGATGGGCTCGATGCTGATCGAGACCTATGAATCGGGGATGTTCTGATGAAAGCAGCGAATGATCTCACCATTGTCGAGGGAAAAAAGAAAAACAAGGCTGCGCCGAAACGAGCGCCTGTCGTGATTTGCGCTTTGATCGTGACGCTCGTTATCGCCGGCTGGGTTTACCGACGCAGCATGAGCCAAAAGGAGCAATACTCGCTGATTCCCGAAGCGCCCGAGTTGCTCGAGCGGGCCGGCCCCTGTCCGGACGTCGGCGGCCCCGCCGTATCGAGAGCGTACGAGCTCGAGGAAGCGGCGCTGGCGAAGCTCGACCGCTATCCATTTCACGCGGCCGACGGCGTCAAAGGCTACGAATTACTACAACGCGCTCGAAGCTGCTTTATTTCGGGCAACGACGCCGAGGCCGCGATGAACGTGGAAGTAAAGTTGAGACAATGGAAAACGCGCTTGGAGCAACGCTACCAAAACCACCTAATTCGCTTACGCCTCGCGCTTGACCGAGACGCGTACGCGGACGCGTTGGCCGAGACGCAATCGTTACAGAGTCTATTGAAGGGTCGTGAAGGCGCCTACAGCCAATGGCTCGCCTCGGTCGAAAGGCGTTTGCAGCCGCTGGCTCAATGAAGCTCCTTTTATGAAAGCTCTCAGGCGCCCGGCGAATGGTTTCGCGGATCGGATCGATATCGACCCGCGCGCGCCTAACGAAATTTTCGTAACCGTTCAGGGGGGTACTGCTGTTTGACTACGACGGCGGCCAATTCATCCCGTAAAACCGGCTTTCGTCCTCGCGCCGG
>JAFGIB010000164.1 GCA_016929805.1 Deltaproteobacteria bacterium
CAAGTACCATCCTCGCCGGCCCTGCGGGCGCGCTCGGTTTTACAGGCGAATCGGCCGCCGACTTGTTTGCCGCCCTGAACGCTTACAAAGGCACGGCGTTGTGATTTGGGACCGCGCCGCTCGCGTCTAAAATTTCTCTTACATCTGCCTGAGCATTGCGAAAACCTCTCGGTTGCTCGCGGCTCGCCATCCGATGGTCGCGCGGATCTCGTCGCAGCAATGAATTTGAATGATCTGCATCGACACGGCTTTTCTCTTTTCTGATTAATCTATGATCTAACTTGCCGAACTTGGATCGATGGCAGGCCATACGCCCCGGCTGCTTACGAGCCTCTCGACAAACGCGACGAGCTGTTCCACGGGTTGCCTTCCCTCTAGCTCAAACAGGGCCTCAAAGCCGGTCGGCGCGGTGATGTTCACCTCGGTGATTCTTCCGTCTATCATATCAGCTCCCGCCAGAACGATACCGATCGACCGCAAGTATTCTCCCAGCCGTTTGGCCGTGTCGAGCTCGCTCGGCGTTATCTCTCTTAGCACCGCGGTTCCCCCGCTCGCGAGATTGGCCTTGATCGCTCCCGGGGCGGGGATGCGTACAAAGCCGCCGGCATATGTTCCGGCGATATAGAAGAGGCGCCGGTCACCGGTTCGTTGTACTTGCGGATAAAACCGCTGCAACATCGAGTAAGCTTGACCCGATTCGAGCTCTCGCAGCGCTTGCGAGCGAAATAATGCGAGAGACTCCCACTTGCTGACGCCTCTTCCGCCGTGGCCCAACCAAGGCTTGCTTATCCATTGCGCGTCTTTTTCTTCCGCGGGTAACGGCGACCCGGGGCCGGTGACTAAATGCGTTGAGATGATCTCGTTCTCACGGAGATATCCCGCGCGAAAAGCCCGAAAGGGAACCATCTTCTCGTGATACTCGAGCAGCAGCGAGGGGCGGTTGACGATGACGGTTTCGTTTTGCTCCATGGTCAAAAGCCAGCACAAGGAGACGTATTTCCAATCCATCGGCGGATCTTTTCGAATCCATACAGCATCAAATGCGGCGACGGGTTGCGACCGCGCTAGCGCGTCGACGGCGGGAAGCCGGCCCCGTTGACAATCGACGATTCCGCGCGCCCTCGCTTCAACCCGGGCTCCGCCGAGCGAAACCTCCTCGGCCGTGCTCCAGTACAGCTCGTGACCTCGAGCTAAAGAAACCCGAACGATGGCGAGCCCGGTGTCGGTCTTCGGAATCAGACTATCGATGGGATCTCCGATAACGAGAAATTTCATGGAGGTTTGGCCAACAGCCGGGCTTAAGCGATAAACAACATCTCGCGGTATTTAGGTAGCTGCCACAGCTCATCCGGCATTACCCGTTCTAGCTCGTCGATGTGTCTGCGGATATGGGCCATTTGCGGCTTGAGCGTCTCGAAGTAGTAATCGGCCCGCTTTTCCTCGTCCAGCTCCAATGCCTTGTCGATCATCTTTTCCAACTCGGCGATGTTGCGGTGTACATACAGGATATCGTTGGTCAGTTGCTCGAAGAAACTACGCCGATCGTCCACCGCCGCCTTGTTGGTCACCTTGCATAGACGCTCGAGCGTCTCAAGGCTGTCGCCGACGCGGGTCTGATAGGCGTACGCAGCGGGTAATACCTGGGTGCTCGCTATTTCCGCCAACGTGCGGGCCTCGATGTCGATCATCTTGTCGTAGATATCGACCCAGATATGATACCGGGCCACGATCTCCGATTTGGAAAAGACCTTCTGGCGTTCAAAAAGCGCGATGTTTTCCGGCTTGATCAAGGCGGCCAGCGCCTCGCACGTTGAGGCGACGTTGGGAAGTCCGCGTTTCGCCGCCTCTCTTACCCAGGCTTCCGAGTAGTTGTCGCCCTCGAACAACACGGGGCTAGACTCTTTAACAACCTGGGAAAGAACGCCGAATACGGCTTTGGTGAAGTCCGTGCCCGAGCAAGCGGTGGCCTCTCGGATTCTTCTCGTCATATCGTTGAACGAATCGGCGACCACGGCGTTGACCACGGCAATCGCGGTGGAAATGTTCATCGAGCTTCCGAGCGCGCGGAACTCGAACTTGTTGCCGGTAAAGGCAAAGGGAGAGGTGCGATTGCGGTCGGTCGTGTCCTTGGTGAGGTTCGGCAGATGGCTGACGCCGAGGCTGACGATATCCGCGCGCGACACTTTGGTCATTTCGCCGGAGCGGATGTTATTGAGCAGCCTGGTCAGTTGTTCGCCGAGAAAGACGCTCATGATCGCCGGTGGGGCTTCATTCGCCCCGAGCCTGTGCTCGTTTCCCGCCGATGCGATCGAGGCCCTGAGTAAATCCGCGTGCCGGTACACGGCTTGTATAATCGCTACCAGCACGGTCAGAAAGACTAGATTCTCCTCGGGCGTCTCTCCCGGGTTCAACAGGTTATTGCCGTAGTCGTCGGATAGTGACCAGTTGAGGTGCTTGCCGCTTCCGTTGATACCGGCGAAGGGTTTCTCGTGCAGCAGACAGGCGAGGCCGTGCCGCATCGCGGTCTTCTTCATTAAATCCATCAAGAGCTGGTTGTGGTCCGCGGCGATATTCGAGCGTTCGAAGAAGGGCGCGACCTCGAACTGATGGGGCGCGACCTCGTTATGGCGCGTGGTCACGGGAATCCCCAGCTTGTAGGCCTCCTCGGCCATTTCGTTCATAAAATTGAGCACGCGTTCCTTGATCGAGCCGAAGTATTGGTCCTCGAGCTGTTGGCCCTTGGGCGAAAGCGCTCCCACGAGCGTTCGTCCGGTGAGCTGAAGATCGCTGCGCAACCGGTAGTAACCGTCGTCGATCAGAAAGTACTCCTGCTCGGGACCGCAGGTTGAAAAAATCCGGGATGCCTCGGTGTTGCCGAAAAGCCTCAATAGCTCGACCGCCGCGGCCGAGAGCGCCGCGTCGCTGCGCAGCAGCGGTAATTTCTTATCGAGAGAGTCCCCGTTATAAGAGACAAAAATACTGGGGATACAAAGCGTTTTGCCTAGATCGACCTCCACGATGAAGGCCGGCGAGGAGGGATCCCACGCGGTATAACCCCGCGCTTCAAAGGTGGCGCGAAGGCCGCCCGACGGGAACGAGGAGGCGTCCGGCTCGCCCTGAATCAATTTGTTGCCCGTAAACCGCTCGATCGCGTTTCCGGGACCGGTCAGGGTAACAAAGCTGTCGTGTTTTTCCGCTGTCTGACCGGTCATCGGTTGAAACCAGTGGGTGTAGCAGGTAGCGCCGCAGGATATCGCCCAGTTTTTTAACGCCTCGGCGATTTCATTGGCCTGCTCCTTGGAAATCACCTTTCCTTCATCCTGCCACCTTTTAAACGCCTTAAAAGTGGCCTCTGAAACCATGCTCCTCATGGTCTCTTCCTTAAAGGTATTACATCCGAAGTAAGCTGAAACCGCCTGGGGCTTTTCGACCGGTTTGAAGGATACCGGGGCGATTTTACTGGTAATTTCGGCTCTGGGGTTTGTCACGTTATTCCTTTCGGCGGTCATTGCTCACCGCGGCGCGAACATAAGCACTTTGCGAACGAGTGATTACGACGCAAAGAGCGTGCCGATTGATTATTGGTATAAAACAGCGTCAGAGTCGGCTCTCTTTTTGCCGTTTTGCGCCGTGACCTCGGCCCGGACGCTTTCGGGTTGATCACCGAACCGTGCGTCAGCGGGGAGACCCTATTCGCGCTTGACACGAATCTGTATCGTCTCTCGATCGCGCGGTACAAAAATGTATCCCCCTCCCACGCCTGGATTATCGATAGAAGAACGCGCCGGATCAGCTCGAAAACGGGCTATGAACGGGCCTTGAAGCGGCCGTATTCTATACCGTATTGCTTGACCTTGTACTGGACGATGCGTTTTGTCGTTCCGAGTATGCGAGCCGCCTCGGCTTGGTTGCCGCGGCCGTCTTTTAGCGCGTCAGTAAGCAAGGCTTTCTCGTAGGCCGAGACCAAGCCCTCGAAGGTATCCTGGCGCCGGCCTCGCTGCTCGATATCCTTTATTTGAAGCGTGGGCGGTAGCTCGTGGCCTTCGATGACCGTTCCCGTGGCCACGATCACCGCGCGTTCGATCACGTTTTCCAGCTCGCGGACATTTCCCGGCCAGTGGTATGCCGCGAGCATGTCGATCGCCGGCGTGGATAGCCGTTCGATAGGCTTAAGGTGTATTTGAGAGTATTTTTTTACGAAATGGTCCGCCAATAGCAGGATGTCGGCGCCGCGCTCGCGCAGCGGCGGCAAACAGATGGTAAAGACGTTGATACGGTAGTAGAGGTCCTCTCGAAACCGCCCGTTCGATACATCTTGTTCCAGATTGCGGTGGGTCGCGCAGATCAGCCTGACGTTTACCTTCACCGATTCCGTGCTTCCGATGCGCTGAATCTCCTTTTCCTGTATGGCGCGTAAAAGTCGGCTCTGCGCGCTGAGGCTCATTTCGCCGATCTCGTCGAGAAAGAGCGTTCCGCCGTGCGCGGCCTCAAAGCGGCCGATACGCCGCGCGAGGGCGCCGGTAAACGACCCCTTCTCGTGGCCGAAAAGCTCGCTTTCGAGCAGCGACTCGGGCAATGCTGCGCAATTAACCGTCACGAATAGTCCTTGCTTAGCCGCGCTCTTTTCGTGCACCGCGCGCGCCACCAGCTCCTTGCCGGTACCGGTTTCCCCGCGGATCAGCACCGTCGTCTGCGATGCCGCTACTTGCGCGATTTCCCTATAAACCTCGCGCATCGATCCGCTGTTGCCGATCATGTGCTGTGATTTACCGCGCTCTTCGAGCTGCTCCAGGGTTCTGCGCAGCCGTATATTTTCCTCTTCGAGCGCCTCGATACACTCGCTCTGCCGGCGCCTCGCCAACACGACTTGAGCCAGAAGATCAGCCACGGCTTCAAGAAACCGAAGCTCTCCATCGAGGTTTTCCTCCCGATTGGTAACCACCCGGTCGACCGAAAGCGCTCCGACGACGTTCTTATCGGCCTTGATAGGAACGCACATAAACGCGAGATCGCTTTTGCTGAGCCTATTTCGCACGCCGGTCTTGTCGAGAAAGGTCGGTTCCTCGGAAACCCGAGGAATCGCGACCGGCTTTCCACTGGCGACCACCTTGCCGGTCACCCCCTCGCCCAGTCGATAGGTTCCCCGCTGTTTTTCCTTTTTGGTCATCCCCCGCGAGACATCGACGGCCAACTCGGTATTACCCGGTTTGAGGATCGAGAGCGCGCCGCGTTTCATTCCCGCGTGCACCTCGAGAACCTCGAGCACACGTTCCATAATGAGATTAAGGTCGCCGCCGCTCGAGAGAACCCGGGCGATTTGATAGAGAACGGCCAAGCCGTTGAAGCTTAAGTCGGTTGTTTTTGGTGATATAACCATATTTCCCGCTACCTATCGCCTGTCGGCGATCGCGCCGGATCTCGAGGTCACGAAATGACCTCAACACGACACAGAATTGTACCGTATTCAGGCGTTAGTAAAAAATTCTATTCGCCATTCATCTCCAAAAGATGGACGGCGCAAAGCTTGGAGAGGGCTCTTTCTACGCTTTTAAGCGCGATAAACAAAACCTTTTAGTCTTTGGTACGAATTGAGTTGATCAAGACCACGGACTACGGCGCCCGCGCCCGCGACGGGGTGTCTTATTGGCACTGTAGCCTTATACAGGTAAGGCATCTAAAATTCCGTTCATTAGCGTATTGGCGCGCTGCGCCCATTGTACGCCCGCGATTATCTCGACCGGACTCTGAACGTATCGCCCGCGTACCGCGAAATCCTCGGCGGAGTTATCGACCAGCCGTTTGATGTCGTGAGGATACCATTCCAGATGAAACTGAAGCCCGAGCACTCGGTCTCCCACAAAAAAGCCTTGATTTCTGCAAGCCTCGCTCGATCCAAAGGGCAGCGCGCCGGGAGGAATATCAAAGGTGTCGTTGTGCCAACAGAGCGCTTGCAAGCGCTCCGGAACCAGGGGAAATCGACCGCGAGCCTCGAGCGTGGTGTTGACAACCATCCATCCGAGCTCCGCGTGGTCATTGCGCGTTACGAACGCTCCGAGGACATCGGCGATTAGCTGAGCGCCGAGACAGATGCCGAGCACGGTGCGGCCGGCGCGAATGCTCAATCGAATATAGGCCTTCTCCTCCCTAAGCCAGGGATATCGCTTTTCTTCACGCACTCCCATGGGGCCTCCGAGAATCACGACCCAGTCGGTGTATTTGCTCGCGTCCGGCACCGGCTCTCCCTCGTGCAACGAAACCGTGCGCCAGTCATAGTCGCGCTGGCGGGCCCACTCGATCAGACAACCGGGAGTTTCGAAATCACTGTGTTGAAAACAGGTGATGAGCATGGATTTTTCCTCGCGAGATAGTTAGGTGAGTCGGCCTTTGCGGAGCGCGCTCGTTTTCTATCGCACTACATAGGTTGTACGCGCGTGCCAACGGCCACCGCACGATTTTGCAATGACCGTACCAAGGTAAAGCCGGTCTCATGAATGCATCTACTCGTCTCTCTGGCGGGACGAGCTCGCAAAACGACCGCCCGAGGGTTTACCGGAACCGTTCGGTAACCGTTCAGGGGGGTACTGCTGTTTGACTACGACGGCGGCCAATTCACCCCGTAAAACCGGCTTTCGTCCTCGCGCCGGCTCGTCAGGTACAGCAAGTACCATCCTCGCCGGCCCTGCGGGCGCGCTCGGTTTTA
>JAFGIB010000165.1 GCA_016929805.1 Deltaproteobacteria bacterium
CAAGTACCATCCTCGCCGGCACTGCGGGCGCGCTCGGTTTTACGGGCGAATTGGCCGCCGACTTGTTTGCCCCCCTGAACGCTTACACTTCCGATAGGATTGAGAGACAGCAAAGACCCATGATCGCACAGGGGCTCGCTCTTTATCGCTTCCTCGGTCGGTTCTTATTAAGCGAAATCCAAACGATCATCGCTTGACCGCGTGTTTGTCGCCGCAGCTTTTATTTCTAAGTCAGATCACCGCTGCTGCAATTAGAACGCGCTGAAAGCTTGCTTATATCGATATCAGCCGTTTCCGCGTCGAAATATGTTAGATTAGTTATCCGGGTTATAACCCGCGCCTTGCGCGCAGGCGAAAAATCATCAAGCTGCGCGAAGAGCGAAATGCTATTAACAACAAGCATAAATTTCTTTTTTTTCCCTATCGTTAGCGACCATTGTAGTGCCGCGTTCGGGCTCGTGCTTCGAGTAAACGTTCAAGAGGGTACTGCTGTTTGGCTACGACGGCGGCTGATTCATCCCGTAAAACCGCCTTTCGTCCTCGAGCCGGCGTACTCGGGTCCTTCGGACCCTCCGTACTTCTGCTGGAAAGGTACAGCTTGGCGGACTCTCGTCCGCTCGGCTTTGTACCTTTGCACAGACCACCGTCAGGTACAGCGAGTACCCTCCTCGCCGGCCCTGCGGGCGCGCTCGGTTTTGCGGGCGAAGTGTCCGCCGACTTTTTTAACCCCTGAACGCTTTTCGCTTCGACGACGCATCATACGATCCGGTTGGTTTTAGCCATGTGCCGCCTCCTCAGCGAGTCGCGCCCGTTGCAATCGGATCAAGCCCGCAGAGCGAGTAGTTCGTCCGGTCTGACAAGCGCGAACAGATTGGTGACATTGGTTCTCGCGGCGTTTGTATTGGAGTTATGCGTACTTTCTACCGCGGCACAAAACAGCGAACCGTCAGCGCTCTTCGTGGGAAAAAACGCTTCCGATTTGTTTGATCGAATTCGCGGTCAAACCGCGGACTTGGCCTGGGCGTTGTCGCTTGATGCGCGCATCGAAGCCGCTGATACGCGAGAAGCCCTAACGATTGGAGAAGAAAAGGGCGTTGCCGTGGTGGTTTGGTTTGATATCTCTTCTGTTGATAGAGTAGTGATCAAAGCCGCTGAAATCGCCACTGGCAAACGCTTTGAACGGCGGGTCGAATTGGCGGGCAAGAAAACCAAGTTATCGGCGTCGACGACCGCCGAGGCGACGGCGATGGCGGTTCGTTCACTATTGAACGCGCTGGCCGGCGGCGCTGACAACCGGCAATCGCCGGGCTCAAGCACGAACATCGCATCGACGCCGGCGCCGGCCTCGGGATCGCGCGACCAGGATGCAAAATTACCGGCTACTTCCAGTTCGGAAAGTAATCCCGCAACGACAGCGGCACAATTGGAGAAACCGCCGGCTAGCTCGCGTTCGGAGAGTCGAACCAAACCGGCAGCGACGCGACCCGAAGCGAGAGCATCGTCGACTTCCTCGACAGCGGTTGAGCCCTCGGATGCCGAGGATGTAGCAGCCGCGATCGAGTGGCAGATAGCAGCCGGGTGGTGTCTGGTGTTGGACGGACTCAGCCCGATTGGACAGCATGGTCCCCATCTGCGGATCGGTTTGGATCTCGACCGTTGGCAATTCGCATTAGCAGGATATATCACCCTGCCGTCCGCGATCCGCGACGATCAATTGACGATAGAACTCCAACGCTTCGCCTTCTCGGCCTCGGTGGGATACGGCGTTATCCGCGGCCCCGAGGCGCGCTTGTCTTCGGGTATCGGCGCCGGAATCTTGCTGGTGACGCGTTCAACCGAGGTTCACACAACCGGATTGACGCCGACCTCGGGCTCCTTGCTGGATCTATTGGTCTTGTTTTGGGATACGCGGTTTCAATGGTTTCCGCCGTGGTTGGACAGGATCGTCGGGCTTGAGATCTCCTTGGGATTGGAGATACTTCCTGAGGCCGCGACCTTTGGGGTGGAGACGGGCGACTCGGTGGTTGATCAAAAAAAGCTTTGGATCGTACAACCGAGGTTCTCTATAGCCTTGGTGTTGCTCGGCGGCTGAGTCAGGGATGTCCTGCTATTAGGTTGCTTCATTCGCCTCAACGTTGCAGAAATCCGTCGACGCAAAAGCGCTTCGCTCGCGAAAAATAGCGCGAACCAAGGGCGCGCTCACTTTTTTTGAACCTCACTTAGGGCGCACTAAGCTGCGGTGAAAAAAAAGTTCCGCGTGCCCCTATTTCATCGCCTTTTTCGCGTTTCCGCTCGACGTTTTTTGCAACGTTAAGGTTCATTCATTCAGGACGGTGACGACGTCGGCTTTTCGTAGCACGATGTTTTTTTCGATATCGATATATCCGGTCTTTTCGATAGAGATGATAGATTCGTTTTCCGCGTTCGCGACGCGCTTTGTATCGATGATTCTGCAATGCTCCATAGATATCTTTCCGTTCGTAAACTCTATCGCTATGATATTTCTTTCCTGCAAGATCCGTCGCAGCTTTCCGCTGATGGTACGCATACCCTTGAGCAGCCTCGCGGCCGTCTTGTCTAGAGCGCCGGCCCTTTCCGCGTATGCCTTTTCCAGGTTGTCGAACGCGTCCAGAACCTCGAATAACGCGACTAACAGCTCTTTTTCCCGACGCGAAAAGTCGTCTTGTTGCTTTGTTAGGGACCTAGACAGTTGAGCGATGTTACGCTGAAATTCCGTTATCTTTTCTTTCAGGTATTGCTTTTCGTTGATGATGGAACGGCTGCTCATTTCCGCCGAGCTTTCACCGATCGAAGATCTCAAGTCTTTCCAGACGCGGCATTTCGCCGCGGCATCGGTCGGATGGGCTCGTTTCGCGCTTGGACGCCAGCGAGTCAATATCGATAGTATATAGAAACGACAGCTCGGCCCTGCAGACCGGATCGAGGAGTTTCCTTTGGGCTGCCGCGATCTCAAAGGCGGAGAACGTTCTTCTTTGTAAAGCCATAGCCGCGGCCCTGACGATTTGTTGTTTGTCCGCTTCTCGCGAAATCTCTAGGACTCTAAAAGGATTCATAGCTTCACTCTCTTGAGAGCTAAACCCGCTGCCTTCCAGGACCTACTGCTCCAAGTCCAACAGGTCCCCAAGTTCATCGACGAGCGGATGATCGCAGTCCACGCACTGACACCATTTATATAGATCATTCAACATGAAGATCCTTTCGCCTTTGTCCGTCACGCGCTCGTTCACCTCGTTCATCGCATCTTCCATAAACTCAAAAAAAGCGTCGTAAATTCCCTCGTGTTCCGACCTCTCTACAATTTGGCAGGCCCTGGTCATTTTGTGCTTCTCCAAAGCTTCGTTTAGCTCGTCGAAGTCGCGGTTATATTGTGCGTCGCTTAGCGCAATGCGCGCCGCCTCGTTGTCCGGATCGAGCTCCAGCGCTCTTTCAATGGCAGCGCTTAGCGGCGTGACGCTTATCCTGCTCCGGTTAAAATCCATAACGGCGCGCGTGGTGATCAGCGTGGACAAAGCCCTGTTTAGGCCGGGCGAAGGTTTTTCTTTGATCAGGATACCTAGCGCTTTTTCATACAGCTCGATAAAACGCCGATCGGTTATTCCAGCCGCTTTTTGCGCGATTCTCTCTTCAAAGCCCGGTGCCGTCGTCAGCAGCACAGCGGCGGATTTAATGTGTCTTACCGCATTCTTATCGCCCATTTCGAGGAGATTCAATCCAATTTCAAACTCGATCTTGAGCGCGGCGTAGCTCGTAAATTCATCCTGGTTTTCCAAGCCTTTCACAAGCTGCAGCGCTTGCTCGTAACAGCCGTCTTCCGCCAGAAAAAGCGCCGGGGCCGCCCCCGAATAGTACGCGCCTAGCGTGAGATAGCGATCGGTATCGCGGATAGATTCCCGGTTTGAACGGATCAGCTCGAGCATCGCAGCGGACCGGCCAAAACGAGAAGCGAAGCGAGGGGTGTAGATCGGTAGATCCTCATGCTCGCGGCCTTTTGCTAGCTCGCGAAGCTGTTCCATCACGCTTCGTTCTTCCTTCCAGCGGGCATAAATTCTCTCGCCGTCGCCGGAACACAAATCCGCGCCGTTTTTCACCAGCGCTTCGGCGCGTTCGATGAGACGCGCTTGCAGACGCGAGCTTTGCTCGGCATCGGTTGAAAGCTTACTCCACGTCTCGGGCTGATTCAGCGCCGTGAGCCAGTACATGGTTAGGTCGTCAAGCTGAGATGCCGTCAACTCGCTTGCCGACTCCGAAACGCGTAAAAAGCTGGCCCTGGCGGCTACCTCCAGCAATACGGGGTCGATTTCATCTATTTCATCAAGCAGCTTGAGTATCAAATCGTAACGTTCATCGCGCCAATAAAGCGCGATAAGACGATTGCGGTAGCAGCGGACCGCTTCTTTCAAGCCGGCATGGTCCATAGCGCGCAGGATATCTTTTAGCTCGTCCAATACGGCGGCGTGATCGATATCCGTTTCCAGTCGTTCGAGCGAATCAGACGCTAGCAGCGCGCACACGGCTCGCTTTTGTTGAATAAAATCGGCGTGCTCAGAGGGGATCTTCGCCCAGTGCTTGAGACATTCGTAGTAACGCCCCGTCATGGCCATGGCCAGGCCGAATTCATAGAGATCCCGATGGGTTTGTGGATCGACGCCCTGGTAAACCTCGACCGCATCAGCCCATTGCGCGGCCATGACCAGGCAGTGCGCTCTTCTTAAAGCCGCCGCCTCGTTCGAGCCTTCTCGGGCCAAGCGCCCGTAAAGGTCGGCTGCCGCCAGGTAGTCCCCGGCGGCCTCCGCGGTCGACGCCGCATCCTCTGAGCCGACGTTCTGAAGCTCTCTTCGCAAACCGCTTATTCTATCCTCGAGCCAAGCTTCACCCGTTATCCCGTGTGCTTGAATAAAAAGCGCGAGCGCTTCTGCCGGTCTGCCTTTCGCGAGGCATCGCCTCGCTTTTTTAATCAGCTCCTTTGCCCGCTGCGCGGCTATCTCTTTATTGCAGATCCTAAGCTTTTCGGCTATCTCGTCCCGTTCCAGCCCGTATCCGGCCTTTTCGAAGAACTTCTTCGCCGCTTGAAAGCTTCCTCTGGAAAACAGCTCCTCGGCCTTCGCGAGGTGTTTATCTTGGTAGGTAAGGTTTTCGGTCATGGTAATGAAGCTCAATCCACTCTGACCTTAATTCTATGTCCGACTGCTATCTCGTTACGGAGATTATCACGGACGATAGGTTCGGTCGACGAGCCTGGCCCATAAAATTTTTTAGCGATCGATTCCAGGGTATCTCCTGCTTGAACCGTGTAGCGCCAATAAAGCTTCCCCCCCTCTATCTCGGTGATATCTTTAAATAGTGCCGTCGCGGCTTGCGCGTCTTGTAGGACTTGTATCTTCAAACCGGACCGAATTCTATGGATTTCAAGATTCGGGTTATGTTCCAAAAGGACCGGGTAAAGCTGTCCGGCTCCGTAAAATCTACGGGCGATGCCCCAGAGCGTGTCGTCATCGCTAGGGTGATAGACGAAGAACCCCGTCTCGTTATCACCGCTCCGTTCGCGTCGGCTCGGGCGTCGCGGATAGTGCCGCGAGCGGGTTATCGATCGACTCTCGGCCCGTGACCTCGGCGCTTTTTTGGAGGGGCCGCGATCGCTGACGGTCGCGCTATCCGCAACCGCCTGATCCCGTGTATTGGTGTCGGCCCTTTCGCCTTGGACGCCGCGCCGCTCGGGCCGACTGTTGCTCGGCGAATCGCGCCGCTCGATCCGTAACGAGGCAAGCGCCTCGTGAAGCCGAGTCTCGACGCCGGCGAGACGCGCTCGCTGTCTTTGCAGTCGCGCTTCAAATACGACCAGAACATAGGCAAAGACGCCGGAAACGATCACGAGCAGCAAGATTATCGCCAGGGTCATACCGAGGGGAGGAGTGACTCGCTTTCGAACCCTGCTCTCGTCGGAGACCAACGCCAATTCATCGGGTAGGCTTTCCAGTACTCTGAAGCTCGTCAGGTCCGAATCGCACTGCGGGCATTGTTTTGCGTCGGCGGCAACGTTTTTATAAGCGCAGATCGGACAGCTCGTTTCGAGTTTCACCTATTCACCTCTTCCTGATATCTTTGAATATCTCTCCGCTTTTTCTCTCCTCGGCTTCTACGATCTCCTCTACCTCCGGCATTATCTCATCTAATAATGACTCAATCTTCGGGGCATCCGCGTTGTAGTATGACTCGATAACGTCCTCGATTTTACGGAAAAACCTCGGTGCCTTTGGCGAATTATTCCGCTCGCAGTAGTCGCCGGCTTTTTTGATCCGCATAAGGATGTGAGCCAGGCTCAAGTCCTTTGTTTTCATAACATTTTCGAACGCGTCCACGGCGGCGCGGCTTTGTTCATAGCTGCCGTTCTGGTCGGTCTCTTTCAAATGGTCGATCTCTTTTCTCAGGCGTCGGGCGACCTCGTGCGGAATCAGCGGACCGAACTCTTCCAGCATGTTTTCCGCGTAGTACTGGAGCGGCCGGGTGCACAGATTCTCCTCGGCCATCCTCGCCGCTTTGGCTATCCTCGAGGCGGCACGATTGTAGCTTTGCTCGTCGACTTCATTCGTCTCCGGATTTACAACATGATTTATATCTTTTATGACCGAGAGCGCGTCGTCGAGAAGATTCAGCATGACGTAAATATCGTACTTCTTGAGGTTCGCCTGGTTTATGGTTTCCTCCAGCGAGACAAAAAGCTTCTCGTCGGCTTTGCCCCTGGATAGTGTTTTCGATAGCGCTACCTCGGGATAATCTTTCAATCTCGCGCTAACCTCCGCGAGGTTGTTCTCGTCGATCTGCATCGTGATTTCAACCCGAAGATTTTCCGTTTCTTTTTTCTTCTCCAGCGTTTCCCTATCTATACCAAGCCATAGGTCGCCGATACGCTCTTGCTGATCATTCACCGTGTTTGAAAACCTCATGTGCACCAGGCGTTGATCCGGATGAATCAGGCTGAAAACCTCGCTCGCCGAGCACGGGAGCGGCGTATTGCGCTGTACCATCAGGTGCCGCTCGTCATTTTCCAGGTGAATGAAATAGTCGTGGGCGGCCGAGTGAACAATGTCGAAGACCCCTTGGTCGACGGTATATTTCTCAAGATCAAACTCGCAATTC
Organism: Deltaproteobacteria bacterium; assembly: GCA_016929805.1. Taxonomy (GTDB): domain Bacteria; phylum Myxococcota_A; class Polyangia; order Polyangiales; family JAFGIB01; genus JAFGIB01. Next base: position 7,156 of record JAFGIB010000165.1, read on the forward strand.
GCGCAGCGGAGATCCGAGCGCGAAACGCTTTTCCCGCACTTGGGACACTCATAAGTGTCGGCCAACCGATGGCTAAGTATGGCCGCGCCCTCGGCGACGGCCAGCATTGGGCGTTCGTACACCAACACCTTATGCGGTCCGAATTCTTCCTCGATCGCCTGGATAATCCGAGGAATTCGCGAGCTACCGCCCACGAGAAGCACCTTGTCGATAAGCTCCTTTGTCATGTTCGCGCCGCTGATAACGTCGCTGGTCAGCCGGATTATGGAATCGATGACCGGTTCGAGGATCCGATTCAAGTAGTCTCTGGTCAATTCGACATCGACGTCGACCACGTCACCATCCTCGTCACGCAGAATGCCGAGCACTTCGACGCGGGCCACTTGCTCGTCGCTCAGCCGAATCTTCGCCTTTTCAGCGGCTGATTTCAGCTCGCAGCGAAAACGGTTGCGAATCTCGCTGCTCTGGCCGTCTATCAGACCATCGATATCCTTGATCTCGTACTCCCGCGCGGTTTGTAAAAGAGCATAATCGACAATCGACTGGTCGATATCTTCGCCGCCTAGCCACATGTCTCCGCCCTTGCTCTGTTCGATAAACTGACCGCCGCTGATGATCAGTACCGAGAGATCGAGAGTTCCGCCCCCGAAATCGAACACCAGCACGGTGCTGGATTCGTCGGCCTCGATATTGTCCACTCCGAAAGAGATGGCGGCCGCGGTGGGTTCGGGCAAAAGCCTGAGTACCTTCAACCCCGCCAGCGCGGCGGCCGTTCTGGTGGCGTGCTTCTGCTTGTCGTTGAAATAGGCGGGCACGGTTATCACGGCATATTCCACTTGGTCTGTGAGCGCTCGCTCCGCATCCCGTTTAAGCTTCTTCAATATCTCGGCCGAAATCTGTTCGGGCGTAAACTCCCTGGCGTCTAGCACAATAGCCAGGCTGTTTTCAGTGCCCCTGGAATGCGCTTTGACACGATAACGAAATCTGTTTCCGCTGGTGACCTGGCGCACCTCCTCATCGTCGAAACTACGCCCCATCAGCCGTTTGACCGCGGTGACAGTATTCGCGGGGTCCTGCTTCATCCAGTCAAGAGCATGCCGTCCAACCACGAAGTCGGACTTGCGTAAAAGATTCTTCTTTATGGAGACACAAGAGGGCGTAACAAAATCCCCTTCACTGTTCTTTAGGACCTCGACCTGCACCTTTCTAATCGCCGCTACCGAGTTCGTCGTCCCAAGATCGATACCGATTGATTTGGACATGACCTCTCCTTCTTCCGCTGGAATAAAACCTCTCAACCAAAGATACCAACGCCCTATACCGCTCGTGCCCGAACGTCGGCAAGTCTTTTTCATCCTGAATCACGCGGCAACCAAACGCGCCCGCGGCTATACCCCTAAGGTGCCGTAAAAAGGCTTGATCTTCCGAATCTCTCTCCCAACGGCTCGCCCTCAGCGCCGAGTCGAGCCGAATTTGTCGCGGCCATCTGCGATCGGTTCGCCCGAGCCGATCATCAGCCGAGCCGCGGGTTTTTCCGGCGCCTCGGGACGCCGTGAGGGGCTACTCGGAAAACCGCCCGTCTCGGCTTGCGCTTCGGTAAAAAAAAAGCGATTCAACGCTACCGGCACGATCGCTTTGCACGAAGGGTAGCCATTCGATCGGGCCGGATTTTAGCTCTATTGACAGGCTGGGCTAACACGTTCAAATTACAAGATAATCTGGCGCGATTTCGTATGATAGATAACGGTAAAACAGGACCAAAGCTGTGTATTTCTATCCGCCTAATTAAGCCCTTCTTGACTCTTTTATCGACCTACGAAGGTCTTCTAACAGACGTTATAGACTACCTTCAGAAACTCGATCTCGATGACCGAGTTCCGATCGAGTGGGCCCACAAACAACTGGAGATCGCCGTAAAGATGTCAGGCGATCCCGATATCGGGCTCAAGGCGGGCCGGACGTTCGAGCTCGGCGATGGCGGTGCTTTTGACTACGCGGCACAATCCGCGGCCACCGTGCAAGAGGCGATCGAGGTCGCGAGCCGGGGCGTGCGTTTGCTCAGCGACGCCTGCGATTTCCGCCTCGAAATCGACAGCGAGCAAGCGATCGTCCGTCTGGAGAGTCGAATTGTACTACCGAGAGCGGCCGCCGATTTTCAGTCCAGCCTTATCTACTCGATTCATCAACAAATACAGGGCGGTGAGGTCCCCCTTCTCGAGTGGTGGTTTCCCCACGCGAAACCAAGCGACACGACGGAGTATAGAAATACCTTTAGTCCCGCTAAGGTACGCTTTTCGGCTCCCTGCTTGGGTTTTGCGTTTGATAAGAACTATCTAGGGGTAAGGATGCGATATGCCGAGCCGAAACTTCACGCGGTGATGCGAAAACACATAGAAATGCTACTGGCCGAGTTGCCGCGCACCACTAGTTTGTTGATGGATAGCGTTAAGGATATCATCGTCAAGGAACTGGTTCACGGCCGTCCTTCCGCAGCCGTCGTCGCGCGCCGGCTACATATGAGCTCGCGAACGCTTTCGCGAAAACTTCAGGAAGAAGGGACCTCGTTCTCGCTGTTACTCGATGATGTGCGTCGCAAGCTCGCTTTGAAGTACGTCGGTGACTGCGATCTGAAATTATCGGAAACGAGCGCGTTGGTCGGCTTTTCGGACGTGGCCACCTTTTACCACGCATTTAAACGCTGGACGGGGCAGACTCCGCTTCAGTACCGACAATTGCAAGCGGAAAAACTCTGACCTGTCCGCGCCGCCGCTGGAAAGCCGCGGTTTGACGCTATTGTCGATGTAAAAAAACGACGGAAATCCCGTGTTGAGTGAGAAATTGGATATGGTTTGGTTAGTAGATAATGATTCGAGGAGGGAAAAAAGCCGGTATCTTCTCGTTAGCTCAATCGCGTTATTCCTCGGTTGCTGGGAAAACTGGGAAACACCGCCCCACGGGGGTAGTGGAGACAATACGATGACTAATGGCGGCGATGAGACGATCATCGCAACCAAAAACGAAAACACGGGTTCGGCCTGTCTTTATAACAACCTCACACAACCCTGCACTTGTATAAATGGCGACACACCGATTCCGGGTCGGCAGACCTGTGACCTGTACTCAGGCTGGAGTGATTGTGAATGCTCGACGGTGAGCGGCCGCGCGTACGGCTATGAAGTGGGTGCATATAACCCCACGGCGAATAAGGGCTCCGAGGTTTTTCGTTGGCAAAAGACACTTCCGTCATTCGGTAGTTGCAAGGCGGGTCACTACTTGGGCGCCTTTACCGGTTTCTATAACTCTCCGGCCATGGGTGCCTTTGATGTCTCTTTTTCGCCGGTGGGCATCCCCGTTCTCGGCACCGTGGCGTTCGATCTTCGCCAAGTCGGCACCGGTGAATATTTCGAGATCGAAAACGGCGCCATGGAAGGCCTTGCGCTCTTCGTTTTTCCTTTTAGGGGAGATCTGATAGGCAGATTTGATTGCACCGGCGATGAGCCCCTATTGGAGATAGGCCTGAAGAACGGTACGTATAATGTGGTGGGCACGAACTACTTTTTCGACGGTAAGTCGGTTGCGTTATATAACAAAGAGAACGCGACTTTTAACGCCGGGCAGTGGGCGGTAACCGAGCCCGAGGACTATTCCGTGGTTGTGAGAAATGATGACGGGACCGCCGATCTCACAAAGGCAATTTACGCACCGTTACCGGAGCTAACGCCGGGAGTGCCGCCGTTCATCGATATGTTCGTGGAAGGCGGTACGGGGCAATGGTTAGCGATGTCGGTCGGTACGGAAAACGGAGTGGGAACGACCCCGACCACGACCCAAGACAGCGGCGAGCCTTAACGCCTGTCGCGCGTATAGCGGACGAAATAGTCTTCAGGATTCATCGACTGTCGCCGTTGACTCTTCTATTCCGTTGCTCCCCGAAACTCCTGAAGCTTAAACCTCGCGATTCCGATCTCCGCTCGGGCTGTCGCGTCTATAATAGAAATTATAGAAAAGCGAACGGCCCGGGTCGCTGACATGCGGGTTGTTCATTTGACTTCCCAGCGAAAAACGCGGCTCGTATCGTTACCGAAGATATCCACGACTTTCACCATAATCTCGTATAAGCCGCATTTGTCATAGGTGTAAACAGGAGTCTTGAGGGCGAGCAGGCGACTGCGACGCGTGCGGTAACTTCGCCAGCGGTTGACGAAGACGCCACGTCTAAAATCCCAATCAACAGCCCAATAATCGACATGGTCCGACCACTTCTTGATGCGCGTCTTTACCTCATCGGATACAAAGTCCGCGTATGGTAGGATAAAATCTCGAAGCGTGAGTCGAAGCGACCGGTGCGATTTTCCGCCCTTTAACGCTTCCAGCTCGACATGGAAAAAGGCAAGGTCGAAAAACCGCAGATCGCCGGCTTCGAGCACGCGATTTTCCATGGTTTCGTGCGGAATGCGCACGAGACGCACGAGGATATCTCGCGCGGGGCCGAACGATTCAGTGAGCCGCTCTTGCAGTTCGCTTTCAAACTCCCAGCCGAGAACGTGTAGCTCCGTAGCGCGTTCGCTCGGTAGCGCGGCTATGAGAGCTTCGATCCGCGCGAAGCCTATCGGCTCGTCCACAGCTCCTACATAGATCACGGCGCCGTCTTTCCGGCCGTGAAACCGACCGCTTGGAAGCGGTTGAGCTCGATACAGCTTGAGAATAAATTTCTCATAAGCATCATTACCGCTTTTTTCTTCGGCGTATAATGCCGTGTCAAAAGTCTTTTTCAGCCAGAAGGCGCGCTCGTGCTTCCCCAGGCAAAGCACTTCGAACGGCCTGCACCGTCGTTTATTTTTACTATCGATATCCTTAAATTCGAGGTCAAGCAATCGCTTGCGCGTCACGTGAATCGCTAGATTGCCGATATCGCACCCGATCCAACGACGGCCGAGCTTTTCAGCCACCGCGAGCGTCGTTCCTGACCCACAAAAAAAATCGGCCACCAGCTCGCCGGGATCGCTCGCCATCTCGATCACGCGCGCCAGTAGCTCCTCGTGCTTCTCCGTCTCATAGCCCTGCGTATAGGAATAGGATTGAATATCGGTCCATACGTCGCCGAGCAATCCCGCTTGCTTGGGCGGTAACCAATATTGGGGATACGCGCGGCCGGGCAGCATCGCTACAAATTCGAGCTTGCGACCCGTCTCCTCCCAATACGTCAGCAAATCCTCTTTACCGCTGTGTAAAAAGGCTTGATAGTTACTAACCGCTCTCAACGCGCGCTCTTTCGACCATAAAAACTGGCCGTGCTTCGGCTCAAATCCCAACAACTCGTACTGCATTGTCGGACGTTCAATGTTTCCCCTCCAAAGCGACTGCCATTGTTCTTTTCTCGCTCGAACGCGCGATCGAACGTGTCTATAATTGGCTTTTAAACTCTTTGCATAGAGCAAAAGGACATCGTGCTCGGCGCCGAGTGAAGAAATCCGTTCGAACTGACCTTGTAGATTCTTACGACGCCCCCGATTGACGACGATCTCGTTGATAAAACATTGGGAGCCGAACACCTCGTCGAGAATCACTCTTACGAGGTGGCTGAAATGCCAATCGAGATGGACGAATATACTGCCCGAGGCGCTCAGCAGCTCGCGCATCAGCTCGAGTCTTGCGGCCATCATCTCGCAATAGTCTTTACTACCGGATGTCCACCTGTCTCCATAAGCCTTCTGTTCGAGGGATAAGGATTCCTTGAAACCCTGGTCGCCGATCGGTGCTTTGAACGAGAAGTCCACTCCCGTTGCGAACGGCGGGTCGATATAGATGAGGTCAATTTTACCCGCAAATTCCTCTCGCAGCGACGCCTCGACCATGAGGTTGTCCCCCCAAATCAGCTTGTTGCGCCAGCCCGATTCAACCGGATTCACTAAGCGAGAATCGAACAGGGATAGTTGAGCAGTCGAGTCTTGCTTTTGCGCGCTTCCGCCCTCGGCTATGACCTCAACCACCTGAAACGGAAACGAAAGCATCGGCTGTTCAACTCTTCGACCGTGCTCGTCGTACTTCCCCGGCCAAATCAACTCGGTACAGCCAATTGTGCCGTTCGCGGGCCGCGTTCGTACAAGCTCATCTGGGTCGTTCTCGGACGCTGTATCGGATCGCTGCCTAGTCGGAAGCGCCGTTTTCATCCTGCTAAAAGCTGTCGTTCTGCGCCTTTGCTTGCTTATTCTCCGCATCGGCCTCTGATAATAACCGGATATTCAAAGCGATCACAACGATGGCCGGTCCGCCTTTCATCGCTCTCTTGTCGGGATCGGCCTATCTCTCACCCTGGACAGAAGTAGAAAAGGCTCTTCGCTTCGCGGATAATCGCATCTCTGGCACAGGACGATATCCGCTTCGAATCGATGAAAACACGTCGGCGAATTCAGACGAAAACGCTAACGATCCAAGCCCATTAGAACTTCCAGAGTCTCGCAGACTTTGTTGACGTTCGGTCTGGTAATAACGGCGGATGCGCCCGCTTTCAGCGCTTGCTCGTTCTCGCTTTCATCTGACGTATAAATAACAACACGTACGTGTCTGGTCGCATCAGCCGACTTCAATCGAGTGATAAACCGAATGCCGTCGAGTTGAGGACTAGCCAGATCGAGTACTAACGCGTCCGGCGTCTCCTTACCTATGGCGATAAGGGCGTCAACCGGCTCCCTAAAAGCCGTGATCTCGAAACGTTTTGAAAGCGCTCGTTGTAGAGCAGCTAGCGAGTGCTCATCCTCGTCAATGATATGCACCCGTGGTTTGCCGCGCATAAGCGAATCTGGAACCGGGTAGCCGTACTTTCTGAGAAAATCCAATACGTCTACCTGGCGAAAACGAAGATGCCGCCCAGGGGTTCTAAAATGACGAATTTCTCCTCGATCAGCCCAGTTATGGATCGTTTTTAAATCCACTTGGCAAAATCGCGCGACTTCCGAAGCAGTAAAGAGCTCCTTTCTTTTATCAGTACCCGCCATACCGCATTCATACCCTTCCTTTGTTTTTCTGTCTAGAAAAAAAATCGGGTTTTTCGCGATTATTCATGCATCGGCCGGAAATCCGTGGTTTTCTAAAGTTATCTTCTCGTAATTGTGAGGTTTTTCCCGCGCTCGTAATTCAGCTCACCCGGCTAAGGGCAAGCTTTTTTCGGGATCGGGGACAAAAAGCTCTATTCATCGAGAAAAAGGCTGGTCGGCGTCACTCCGATAGCGGCGGCAAGCCTCGTCAGAGTTTCCAGCGAAGGCGTATGACGGCCTGCCTCGACTCGAGCGATATTTGGACGGTGGATACCGGTACGACGCGCTAGCTCTGCTTGGGTTAAGCCTGCTGCTTGGCGAAGGCTTTTTAATCGAGCTGCCAGAATAGCGCCATATTGCGCCTCGTATTTCTCAATTCCGTTCGCGTACGCGGCAAAAGCCTTTTGGCTTCGTGAATCCGCAATCGACCTGACATCAAGCGTGATCTTTTTTCCGCTGGCGAGCGCGAGAGTTGCGGTGGACGACTCCTCTGATAAAGAGATCGATAAAACATCGGTCTCATCATCGGCCTGATCGAGCGGTCGAGGAACGAGAACCGCGGTGCCGTCGCCGAGGATGACAAGAAGCTCTTTTGGACGAGGAGAAACGGTGACGTACTCGAACCGGTTCGACAGCCTATGTTCGTAATGCCGCGCAAGCTTATTCGCGATTCGTCCCATTTCATACTGCCCTCGCGCTACCAGCCCAGGACATAAATCGTCTAACAGCTCTTGAATATCAGTCATCGCGGCATCATCCGGCAAGGCGACGGAAACGACGGCTCTCAAGGCCTTAGCGAACCCAACGCACGATAAAAGCTCATCCTCATCGAACATCTCACTAGCGGCGTCAAAAAAGACAACCGAGTTTTCGACCAAGTAACCGCTCAACTCATCCGCTTTGATGGTTCGAAGATTCAGGCCGACTTTTCGAAATTCCCGCCGACACGCCTTTTCAAATCGCTGTCGATCAGTAACGAGAAGCACGAGGGGAGACATATCTTATCCGTTAGCCCAGTCTCCGGCAGGTGCGCTTGCTCGAGGCTCGATTCAGCCTTGGCCCAACCGAGGAGTCCGATGAGATGAATCGGAGAAAAGGGCTGTTTTTCGATTACTTATACCGAGATTCAGTCGATTGGCTCAAGACCTCTCATCCCGGATTATTGCATAACCGGACCTACTCCACCATGTCGTCAGACCCGATGCGCGAATGCGTAACCAGGCGAGTCCTGTCATGAGCGCCGTTAACGCCACAACCCCCCACCACCATTCCAAAATTTCCAATCTGAGATAAAGGGGTTTGGAAACGACTCCATAAGCAAACTCCAAATGGACCCAATAAACCAGCAGCGAAGCCCCCCCCATGGTTCTAAAGGGTAGCCATTTCGCTATCCAAGATCGACTCGATAAAAACGCGATGCCGCTAACAGCTAGCACCGCGCCGATACGATAAAACACCCGTAACGGCTGAGTGATAATCGGATAATCCGTCATAAAAGCAAAAACGATCGAATGCGATTCGTAACATACAAACGCGGTAAGTACGCCAAAAGCGCTAAAAAGAGCGACAGAGCTCGCGAGTCTGCCGCGACTTTTTGCTCGCTCCCAGTAATTTCCAATCGTTATACCGGCGAAGAGGTAGGCCATCCATGGAAATAGTGGAAAAAACGCAATCGCTTTTCTTCCATCGTCCGGTTCCCAATACACAAAGAAACTGGCAAGCGCCTCCGGCAGTGGGCCCGGCATTATCCTTTTAATGATAGGTGTCGCACAGACAATTGCGACTGCGATGATCATTGCAAGATATGGACGTTTTCTAAAAATATCCGTCGAAACACCGACTACGGAAGCTACAGCTAGAGAGACTCCGATTGACTGAAGAATATCCATTCTCAGAATTCCCTCTACCCGATGGGGAGCGAACGCGATAATTCGATTGATTCCAAAGGAAAAAAGCAGACCGGAAAGCGCGAGTAGACCAGCGAGTTGAGCGTAGCTCAATCTACTTAGACGGCCGATCGCTAGGTAAGCGAGAAGGTACGCGCTCAACAGAAGAGTCGCTGGCAACCAGGCCTTTCGATTCTGAATGGCGCCGAAGTCGAGCAACCACATTTGAAGTCTGAGCAGATATCCGAGTATCACGAGCTGAAAACCTCGAATCAGACAGGCGCGCGTCACCTCTCGGTATTCGTCGCCTCGCCGAAGGCCCACGGTCGCTTTCAGTCCGAGCGAGATGCCGGCTAGGGTTAGAAATAACGGCGCGGCCAACCCGCCCGCCGAACGAATTAGCGCCCAAATCTCCCCCTCCCTGACATCCTGCCGGATCCAAGCGTCCGCGGTGTGATAACAAATCATCGCTGTTACGGCGATACCGCGCAAAACATCGACGAAAACCAACCGATCGTCAGCAGTTGAAATGATTCGCGCTTTGGTTGACACTAGAGGACCTGTTTGCTAGCGATCCGCCGCCAACAACGAATAAAAAACCGATGAGTTACCCGCCGTTCAGCTATCCTCCACGGTTATCGAAGACTCCTTCGATATTCAAGTCGATTTGCATCTTTTCTGGAAACTCGAATCCGGCTCTTTCGCAGTCTATCTGCGATCACATGGAAGCTCCACTCGGAAAGGCGAAAGTAGCGCGGTTTTCTGATGGAGAGGTTAGGGTCGAAATCCAAGAAAACGTGCGTGGCAAGGATGTCTATGTTATTCAATCGACCTGCTGCCCGGTCAACGATCACCTCATGGAGCTTCTGGTAATGGTCGATGCGCTCAAACGGGCGTCGTCAGGCGCCATTACGGCGGTTATTCCCTATTACGGGTACGCGCGACAAGATAAAAAGGTGGCTCCACGTGTCCCGATTACCGCAAAACTCATAGCCGACTTGATCTCAGTCGCTGGAGTGGACCGAGTCGTGGCTTTGGACCTTCATGCCGGACAGATCCAAGGTTTTTTTAACGTTCCCTTCGACCATATTTTCGCGATGCCGGTATTCCTCGATTACTTTATCCCCAAATTCAAGGAACGGCTCGTGCTCATTTCTCCAGATGCGGGAGGTGTCGAGCGAACGCGAGCTTATGCCAAGCGGTTGGAGGCGGATCTAGCGATCGTAGACAAACGTCGCCAAGAGGCAAACGTCAGTGAAGTTATGCACATCGTCGGCGAAGTCAAGAAGCGGAAATGCATGATTCTGGATGATATGATCGATACCGCGGGAACGCTGTGTAACGCCGCACGAGCGTTGAAAGAACAAGGTGCGAGCGAAGTCTACGCGGCCGCGACGCATGCGGTATTGTCTGGACCGGCAATCCAGCGGATCAAGGAATCTGAGCTGATCGAGGTTGTGGTTACGGATACGATTCCCCTGAGCAAAGAAGCGGAAGAAAGCGGTAGATTCAAGATGCTCTCCGTTGCCTCCCTTTTGTGTGAAACGATTAAAAGAATCCACCACAGCGATTCGGTGAGTTCTCTCTTTGTTTAGAACCCAAGTCACCCTATCAACAAGAAAAAGAACGCTCTTACGCGACGGTAATGCAACGCACTGGCATTGCGAAACGAATAGGATAGTTGAACATGGAAGCGCAATCGTTACAAATTGAGATTCGTCAACAGAATGGAAAGAACGCGGCGCGTCAACTTCGGATGCGCGGCCTATTGCCGGGAGTCATATATGGACAGAAATCGACTCCGACCTCCGTGACAGTCTCGGCCAATGAGCTTTTTTCCTTACTATCCACGGAATACGGAAAAAACGTTCTACTCAAGCTGCAGTTGGGCAACCGCGAGGAATTCGCCGTAGTCAAAGAGCTACAAGTCGACCCGATTTACGGAAAACCCCTGCACGTAGATTTTTGCCGCGTAGACCTCGAGTCGCCGATTGAGGTCCGCGTGCCGTTCAAACCCCTAGGCCAGCCAAAAGGTGTACTGGCGGGCGGAGAGATGAATGTTGTATTCCGCGCCATTCCCATTCGAGTGAAGCCGAGCGCCATTCCCCCGTTTATTGAAGCCGATGTCAGCGCGCTCGACATCCATGAAATGCTGCAGGCAAAGGACCTCAAGCTGCCTAAGGGAATAGATGTTCTGCTCGACTCTGATCGCACCTTGGTAGCGATAGCAGCCGAACGTAAGGAAGTTGTGGAGCAGGTTGAAGGCGAGATCGCAGCAGCGCCGACGGAAACTGCGGAAACGAAAGAGGGTGAGGGAGCCGCGAAGGAAGGTTCTAAAGCGGACGGAAAATCTAAAGGTAAGACGGAATCTTAGATCGAGACCGATTCGTGCTTCTCATCGCTGGACTCGGAAACCCGGAGCCAAAATATAAAGGCAATCGTCACAACCTCGGTTTCATGGTAGTAGATAGGTTGTTTGAACAGTACGGAGAAGGGACGTTTCAAGGTAAATTTAACGGAGAATTCGCAAAAATAAGCATTAGCGCGCAAGAGGTAGTTTTACTCAAGCCGATGACCTTTATGAATCTCAGCGGTAACTCGGTACAAAAGACCATGCACTACTTTAAAATTCCGGTAGACGACCTGATTGTGGTCCACGACGAGTTGGACCTAGGCTTTGGCGTCACGCGTATTAAGGTCGGCGGCGGATCAGCGGGTCACAAGGGCGTACAGTCGATCGTCGATCAATGCGGTAACGCCGATTTCGTCCGAGTCCGCGTAGGTATCGGGCGTCCCGCGATCGGAACCGTAGAGAGTTACGTTCTCAGCGGTTTTACCGTGGAAGAAAGAAGTCGCCTTCCCGATGTATTGGATAACGCGACGGCGCTCCTTGCTCACATCGTGAACCGAGGTGTTCAGGATGCGATGAACAAATTTCACTCGTACACGCCTGATGACGGTACGACTATTTGACCGGCGCCCGCCGGTGTACAATTAAAGAGCTCCTCGCTCCGGTTTACCGTACCGGGGCCGAAGCCCGAGAGGAGGAAACGTGTCAAAATCAAACGCACCAATCGCACAGTCAACGAACGACCAACGCCGAGCGCGCGCATACGAAATGATCTATATCTTGCGTCCGGGTGTACATCCGGACGAAGCGGATCGAATCGCCGCGCGCTTTAGCGAAATCGTCAAAAGCCGTACCGGCAAACTGGTCAACCTTAACAACTGGGGAAGACGCCGGCTCGCGTACCCGATTAAGAAGGAGAGTCGGGGCGTCTTCGTTTACGCTCGGTTTTTAGGCTATGAAGATCTGGTCGCGGAACTCGAGCGCAACCTACGTCTGATCGACTCCGTGCTCAGGTATCAAACTATATTATTAAAGCCTCGAGTCGATATGGACGAAATCACCGTCGATCCGGCGGACATTGAGTTTCAAAGGCTCGAAACAGCCGAGGAGGACGAAGAGCCTCAGCTCGCGCAACGGCTGGGATTGGTCGAAAAACCAAAAGGACAGGAGGCGGAGCCTGATGAGGTGCGTTCTGATCAAGATGCGTTGGAGGATGAATACCTAGAAGGCGGCGAAGCTTTTAATGGTTTTGATTCCGAGGAAGAGTACGGGATGTATGAAACCGAATCCAAGGCTAAACCTGCGGAGCGACAGCAAAGAAAAAAGATGGGTGGCGGCTCGACAGCCTTGAAGGCCGAATCGTCAGATGAAATCGATGACGACGATCGGAGACCGTCTGAAGCGAGCGAGACGAAGGAAACACAAGATATAGATAATAAGGAACAGAAAGAATGAATACCGATCGGACAAACGGAATAGATAACCAGGAATCAGACGTGAGAAACGAAAGGACGGAAGCTGACCTCTTTGGACTGCGACGCCGAGGGGGAAAGCGTAAAACCTGCCGCTTTTGCGCGGACCCGAATCTCTCGATAGACTATAAAGATCCCGGTAATCTGAAGTATTTTATTACTGAGCGAGGTAAGATGGTGCCTCGACGCATCAGCGGGAATTGTGCCTTTCACCAAAGACAGCTATCTCTCGCAATCAAGCGCGCCCGCAACATCGCTCTTATGCCGTACACTTCAACAGGAGTATAAGTTGTGGCGTCAACTATCCGGGTCATTTTAAGGGAAAACGTTGACAAGCTGGGTAAAGCCGGGGACTTGGTGAAGGTGAAACCCGGTTACGCTCGGAACTACTTGATACCCAAATCTTTGGCCGTAAGCGCGACGAGAGACAATATTAAACGCGTCGAGCACGAACGCAAAGCGGTTATTTCTCAGGTCGCAAAGCTCAAGCACAATGCCGAAGACGTCGCCGCGCAACTGAACGAAGTAACCATTCGAATAGCGAAGCCGGTCGGAGATAACGACCGATTATATGGCTCGGTTACGACGAAAGAGATCATTGAAGCCTTAGAGGAGAAAGGTTTTAGTATCGATCGAAAAAAGCTCGAACTTTCCGGACCGATTAAGCAGACGGGTGAATTCGAAATCGTCGCTAAACTGGGCAGCGGGGTCAGCGCCCGTTTCAAGCTCGTAGTGGAAAAACGGGTATCTGCATAGTGGCGCGATAATTCTTTTGCTCTTTTCGATCGGTATTACTAATAGTAATAAAAGCTGCCACTAACGTGGCTTCGCGCGAGTTAGGAATCACGGCGAGGTGTTGCTTGTCGGAGGGGTACACTTTAAATGCGGCGTCCGGACGCGTTCCGCCGAATGATCTGGCGGCTGAGCGGGCTGTTCTAGGCGGGATCTTGCTAGATAACGACGCGCTCAACGTCGTTATCGAAATCCTTCGGCCTGAGGATTTCTATAGCGACGCCAACCGCCTCATCTTTAATACGATGGTCGAAATCGCCAAAAACGGCGTGCCGGTCGACATCGTTACGCTTAGAGCTCAGTTAGCGACTGCGGGCAAGCTTCAATCCGTTGGTGGAGACGATTATCTGCTTTTGCTAACCAATACTATTCCAACGGTCGCCAATATCGAAGCGCACTCGAAAATCATCTTCGAAAAATCCGTGATTCGAAGACTGATCGTCTCCTGTCACGAAATCGCGGCTCGCGGCTACGGAGACTATGGTTTGATGGAGGAATTTCTCGACGGCGCCGAACGTAGCGTTTTCGAGGTATCGAAGCAGCGAATTCGCCACCCCTACGAACACGTCAGCGCGGTCGTTACCAGGACTTTCGAACAAGTAACGGCGGCCGCCGAACGTAAAGAGCATGTCACCGGTTTGCCGACGGGATTCAAACGACTCGACAGCATGACCGCCGGTATGCATGCCGGCGATCTGATTATCGTGGCCGGTCGTCCGAGCATGGGGAAGACCGCTTTCGCCCTCAACGTCTCGGTCAATGCCTGTAGCAAGGATAAACATTCTCCCGTGGTGGTGTTCTCGCTCGAAATGCCCAAGGAGCAGTTGGCTAGCAGAATGCTGTGCAGCGAAGCGCAAGTCGACGCGGCGCGCCTACGCACCGGTCGATTGTTCAAAGAGGATTGGCCGAAGTTGGCCGAGGCTGCTGGAACGATCAGCGATTTGCCGATTTGGATCGATGACACGCCGGGGCTTACGCTTATGGAATTGCGAGCGAAAGCCCGCAGGTTAAGAGCTGAGAAAGGGCTTGCCCTAATCGTGATCGACTACCTTCAGCTGATGCGGTCGGGAAGTCGAAATGAAAGTCGCGAGCAGGAAATCAGTGAAATCAGCCGCTCTCTAAAAGGTCTAGCAAAGGAACTCGAGCTGCCCGTATTGGCGCTTTCCCAGCTCAATCGAGGGGTTGAGACAAGGGGGACAAAAGACAAACGGCCGCAACTCTCGGATCTACGTGAATCCGGCGCCATCGAGCAGGACGCGGACACCATATTATTTATCTACCGCGACGAGGTTTATAATAGCGAAACCCAGGATATGGGAATCGCGGAGATCATCGTAGGCAAGCAAAGACAAGGACCGACAGGGACGGTTCGCTGTAGATTCTCGCGAGAATTCACCCGTTTTGATAATTTGGAAGAGCGCGTCGATAGCGCGTCCGAAGACTATTACGACTAAGAATTGAACTTAGGGCTCGCGCAAAAATAACTTCACTTTTAGCATCCCATCTCGGGGCCAACTGTCTCATCTCCTCAATCGCGGAATCCTCGAAA
>JAFGIB010000166.1 GCA_016929805.1 Deltaproteobacteria bacterium
CCCACGAGCTTCCAATACATCCACTCGGGATAGCCCATGTAACCTCGAACATCCTCGTACAGCAAATCGGTCGCGTTCCAGGTGTCGCCGCGCGTGCCGAACGCGTTGCGCAAAACCCGCCGCATCGCCGGCACGTAGATGTGACCCTGCATGTCAAGCGGGTCTAACGATCGGGTGTAGACCGCTCCGAATCCCTTCTTGTCGTAGGGCGCTATCGCGTAGGTCATCGATGCGTACTGTAGCTCCTTGTCCTTGTACTCCTTGATCGCCGGAATCGGAGGCAGGTCCGTGCGATGCATGGTGCGCATCAGATAGGCGAAACGCCAGGTCTCGGTGTGCTCGATGCCGCTTCCCGCCGACACCCACATCACGTCGTAGATCAAATCACCGTCATCACCGCTGTAGTTGTAGATAAAGTCCCAGGCGACCTCCAGGCCGTTTTTGGGATGGGGGAAAGGAAGGCCGGCGACATACCCCTTAAGCCCTCGCTTGCGGTAATCGCTGCCGATGTCGATTATCTTTGCCTTACCGAGGTTTTCATTGGTGGCCTTGATATAGCCCAAGGATGGATGGGTCTGCGAATAGTTTCGCAGCTTGATTTTGAGCTCGTACTTGGAGACCATCCTCTGAATCCCCGCGGGAAGCAACGCCGAATACTTCTTGTAGTTGCCCTTGTGAACGAGTTGTCCGGGCGTGATCGGAACCGTTGTGAGATCAGGCTTAAACCCTGTCATCTCGGTCCAGTTCTCCGCCGTGATGGTCTCTCCCGCTCGCGCTACCTCGACAACCGTTATCACCGAAACCGCAACGACGACGACGGCAAGCAGAATTTTTAACCCATTGTAATTATTGACTTTCATAATAGAGCATCCTTTCTAGAACAGGTATAGTTCACTTAGTTAAGATTCCTCCCTGTTTTTGAGAGGTCCGGTGAGAGGCCCGATTTTTTGAATCTAAACCTATTAAGTCGGTAGACGCCGGATTTATTCTCCCGTTTTTTGCTGCCGGCGTTGGTTTGATCAGGTTCAAGTTCCTCGTCACCTTGCTACGACGTATCGCTTTTGGTTATCTTCAACAAAAATTCATCAGAACCGATAATAGAGCTCCTCGTGCGTCGATAGCGCGCTGATAAGATGGAAACGATTACAAATATTACCGACTTTCTTCTTTTAGATCGACTCGCCTTCTCTACTACCCGCCGGCCCGTACAACTAATTTTCGGGCGGGCGCGGAACCGCTATGTTCGACCGTCGCGTATAGATCCACGGGATTCGACAGGAATAGAAACATGCCCGGTTGATTCCTTTCGGACGTACGCTTCTTGCCCAATCGATTTGTGGTTCGGTTGGATAGGTTACGAATCAAAACGAAAAATGGCGGTTCTCGATCTATTGTTACGGATTGTATTGCTTCATTGCGCCTAGCCGATTATACTACCGCAATCAATTATTCTTAGTCTATTCGAGTTCGAGATGGTCGTGTTAGACAGGTCCGCGAGGAGCGCAAAACGCGAGCTATACGCCGCTGAGCCCAAAAGACGCGCGGAGCGCATCAAAACGACGCTAAGACGAAAGGGGCAAGCCGGCGGAAAAAAGCGTGGTACTCGCTGTAATCTGTCCAGCTCATTCGTGTTAATAGACCGCTGGGGAATCGATCTATCGGGCGGCTCGCGGTTTCGGTTTGGTTCTAGCTCGAGCTCTACTCTCAAACGCGGAGCAATAGCAGCTCCTTGTCGAGGAATTCTCGCGCTCAGACCGAGCCGAAGAGGTGCCAAAGATGGTTTACGAGTCAACGGATTTACGCCTCGGGGATTCCGAGCAAAACCGTTGGAGCTAAGCAGAACGGTGGAAGTTTTGGTTTACAGATCGAGGAGGTGGTTTTAGTTTCTAAAACGATAACGAACCGATTGAGGCACGCGCCGCGACGAGAGACGGCTCTTAGAACCATCGCTAATAGAAGACGTCGTCTTTCGGCGATAACGTGTCAAAAGATAGAATCCAGGGGATGCGACTCTGGTAAGGCAGAGGTTCTTTTATGCAGTTATTCGCTAGCTGCATGAAGTGGTTGTGGGACCGGTGGTGCTCAAGGCACGTAACCGGAAACTTGAATAACTAAACCGTATAAGGGAGGAAGAAATGATAGCAAAAAGGTATCTTAACTTGTTTTTACCATTGGGTTTTCTTTTATGCTTCCTAGCATCGTGTGGATGCGATGATGACGACAAAGAAGAAGAAAAGGTATTGACCTGTGTCGAAGGGGTGTCCGAATGCGTTGGAAAACAACTCGCTCGCCTTTGCGTCTCTGGTCAAGAGGATAATTACTGGATTCCGTTTTCCTGCGGCGTCGGCGAGGCTTGCCAAGAGTCCATAAGAACGGGTTCAACCGAAAGCGCTCCGGATTCGTCAACCGTAACATCGGATGACGCGGATGCGGGAACGAGCGAGGCCGCGGCCCAGCCGAATACCGTAGCCGAATGCATCGGTACATGCACGCAGGAGGCCCACGAATGCGTAACGACTCAACTGGCGCGCCATTGCGTGGACGGAATTCGCTGGGAGACCTACCGCTGCGAGGATGGCGAGGTATGCGAGGGCGGGGTTTGCACGCGCGATACTGAAGGGCAGTATCCCGACCATAAGATCTGCGACGCCGGCGAAAAGGTATGCGCCACTGACGAGATGTTGAAGATCTGCGACGCTGACGAAACCGCTTGGATCGGCGTCCGTTGCGCGGACAACAAGGTCTGTGTGGACGGCGCCTGCGTGATAGATACCGGAGCCATCTGCGATCCGGACGAGGGATATTGCGACGACGAAGAAAACAGCCTTATCCGCTGCGTGGAGGACGGCGTCGGTTATGAAATGGTGGATTGCTTAGAGAATACGATTTGTAAATGGAACAGCGAATTAGAAAGCGCGGCGTGTGTCGGAGATCTGTGCGCCATTGGGTCGACATGCGTCGATTATGAACACAACTACGAGAACGGAATGTTCTTGACGCAGTACAACGGCGAAATTCCCGTCAAACGCCTGGTTAGGGATTGCATCGACGGAACTCATTTCACCTATACGAGTTGTGCCGTGAATGAAACCTGTGTTCAGATAACCCCTTGGGTAGCTACTTGCATGGACCGGCCCACGACCTGCACGCCGGGTGAGGTCGTATGCGGCGATCCGGACGACGACGAGGTAGACGAATCGCTTTTCAGCGTATGCGTCGACGACCCGCAAAACGGTAACGAAGGAGCCCGTTGGGTGGTTCACCAATGTGAAGGAGATAATCTGGTTTGCGACGAGGACGCCGCTGAAATGGGATATGTCCCGCCTTGCTATACAGAGTGTACGCCCGGTGCGGAGCGCTGCGCGCCTGCGGACGAGCGGCCGGTTGACATCCTTCACGCGCGGCAGGTCTGTTCCGAGGATGGAACCTGGGGCGAGGCCGAGCCGTGTAGTAGCGAGGAGCAAGAGTATCAAGTCTGTGCCACCCCGGTTCAGCTTCCGGGAGAGCTTCCAAAGGCTTATTGCGCGGATCCGGTTTGCGCGATAAGCGGCGTGCTGGTTGAGGACTTGGGTATGTGCCTAAGCGAAACGCAGTTTTTACCCTGTGACGAGACCGGACAGTTGGCCGACTCCGACTCCGCGGTGGATTGTGAAACCGGCGTTTGCCAACCCGGTTTACTTCCGGACGAAACCTCCAATAAGGCGCGCGCGGAAGACGGAAACATACGCGGAACATGTCTGCCCGTGGATTGCGAAGTGGGCGAACAGAAATGCATAAAGACCCTTGCGGGTGAAAACACCTCTCGTTTTATCTCGTGTGGAGAGAACGGTCAGTGGACGACGCAACCGGACACCTGCGACGACAACGAAAGGTGTTTCGATTACGTGGACAACGATGACCTCTGGCACGTGATATGCGGAGGTGAGTGCCAACCTGGCTCGCGGGAATGTACCGGCGAGGATGATGGCGACACGGACCAGATTCGGATGTGTGACGACGATGGCAATTGGGGCGATCGGACCGATTGCGATTTCGGAGTCTGCGATCCGCTGAAAAACGCCTGCGTAGGATATTGCGTACCTGACGAAAAGCGATGCGTCGGTATCTCGAAGCTCGCGTCTGACGGTTACCACATTGGTACCGACAGCGTCGAAACCTGTGACGATAACGGCACTTGGTCCGATGAGGAGGAGTGCGACGACGACACCACTTGCCGCGTAAGCAAGACGGGCATCGCGATCGGTTGTGTAGAGTGCGTCGGTCCCAATGTTGTCGGTGGAAACGAGGAAGGTCTGATCGACTCGCGTTGTGACGACGACATGATACAGGAGTGTAACGAGGATAACGACGATTTCGAAGACGCCAACGAATGCGAAGGCGACTATGTATGTCAAGATCCCTCCGCGAGCTTGACCTGTGAAGGCACTTGTGAGGGAGCGTCCGGACATACCGTGCTGTGTGCCGAGCAGTTGATTCAGCAAATGTGCGGAGATTGTTTAGTGACCGGCTACGGCAACGTTGAAGAATGTACCGTTACAAACTTGCAGGATATCGGCGCCACTATAATGAGCGGCTGTTCGGGATATTATGAGGCCAATGAATATGGCAACGGAATCGACCATGCCATAACCTACAATAGCCCGATTACCGTATCGGAAAGCTCCGATATAACCATCACGGTTAGCTCGAGCTACGCCATTGAGAGCGGCGACGCGGGATATATCGAATATAGCTGGGACAACAGCGCGTGGAGTCAGGCCGGAGACGCGGTTACCGGTACCTCCGCGGCGGGTTGGACCGATCTGACCAGGACCGTCACCAGCGGTGTCGGCCAAACCTCGCTCTACATCCGGTTCAGGTTCGCATCCGATGCTGAGGATACGAACAACGGTTGGAGAATCAACGAGGTCACGGTTACCGAGGGTGTAAGCGAGCTATTCAACGAGGACTTCGAAACCGGAAATCCTCTGTCAACAGAATGGACCGCGCTAGGAACATGGGACTTGCAGGTCATTCCGATGGTGGGAGGAAGCCAGCGTGTCATCACCGAGAGCCCCGGGACGGTAACCCAGTTTAATTTCGGTATACCCGCGGCCTGGGCCGGGGTAGAGAACGACGATTGCTGTGGGAGCTATCGCTCGTACGACTACAGCTATACTTGTTCGGACACCGACATTACTGACAGCGACGTAACCGTGCCCACCCTCGGAGGCTACGATTGTTGTCAAGAAGCCGTCAACGGCAACGGCGCAACTATCGCCTGGTGTATTGAGGAAGAGTAAACGAGTAATCTAGAAGAAGTAAATCGAAGGCCGGCTTTCGAGCCGGCCTTCTCTTTTTAATGATGGTTTACGGCTTAGGTCGGTTGGTCGGCCGGCAAACCCTTGAGAAATATCGCGACAAGCGTCCAAAGGCGCATTCGTCAACAAGAGAAAAAGCGAAAGCAGGAAAACATTCGATCTGGTCGAACCGACTGCGAAATCAACCGCCGTGGCGGCGAAGGTTAAATCGGTCGAAAAAACAGCCCGTAGATGCGGCTAGAGCAATCGCGATGAGCCGCGATGGCTAATTTCGGCGAGTTACGCCCGTTGCAGAATGAAATCGCAGCGGATCTCTTGCTGGCGACCGGTGAATGTGGTAGCCGAATCAGGTACTTTTTCCCTTTAATAACGGAGAGGCAAACTCATGAACCAGGGTAGACGCTATATCATCGTGTCGTTTTTTGGGGTTTTTCTCGCTGTATTGCTGTTCAGTTGCGCCAAGAAGAAAGAGGAAGCCAAAACCGAAAAGGTCGAGCCCGTCAAAGTTGAGAAGCCGACGCACGGATTGACCGAGGAACAGGCGTCCAAGGTGTTGTTTAAAGTAGGCGAAACCGAGGTCACGGTAGGCGAATTTGCGGACCGGCTGGCGGAACAATCGCCCTATTTACGCGCCCGCTACTATAACGACCCTCAAAGACGCAGGGAGTTTCTCGATAACATGATCCAGTTTGAGCTGTTGGCTGCTGAGGCGAAAAAACGCGGCTACGACAAGAGCAAAGAGGTCGAACAGGTTCGCAAACAGAAAATGGTCCAGCAGATGATGCAGGAGCTATTCGACAAAGAAGGCGGCGGCTTATCCGAGGTAAGTGAAGCCGAGGTAAAGGAGTACTACGAAAAACATAACGACGAGTTCCATAAACCCGCTCAGGTTCGGGCGAATCATATTTTGATTAGGGACAAAGCAAAAGCGCAGAGCGTGCTAAAAAAGGTATTGGCAAAGCCCGGCGACATGCAGTACTTCCGTAAATTGGCGGAGGAGGTAAGCGAGGATAAGGAAAACGCGAGCCGGGGCGGTGATCTGCGTTTCTTTTCAAGCCCCAAAGACAAAAGACCCGATGAGCCAAATGTGCCGGATAAGGTCCGAGAAGCGGCCTTTTCGCTTGAGAAAAACGGAGACGTCCTTCCTTCACTCATCGAATCCGAATCGGGCTTTCACATCATCATGCTCGCTGCCAAGCGCAACGCATACGACCGGACATTGGAAGACGCGAGGCGCATGATCCAAAATCGGCTATGGCGAACGCGCCGAGACGACGGCATTAATAAGCTCGTATCCGAACTTCGAGCCAAGGCCAATATCGAGCAGAATTTGGCGTTGCTCGAACAGGTGAAAATAGAGGCGAGCGGCGCTGAACGCGACTCTAGGTTTCCGGGCCCGGGACCTCGAGCCGATATGGCGTTATCGACCAAGTCGGCTGATAAACAGCGAGCTAGTGATTAGAAGGATCAAGCGCCTTGCCCGATAATGAACAGTAGGCAGCTATGCGTTACGTATTCTCGTGGTTGACAGCGGTTTTTTTCTGCTTCGCGACCGTTCAGGCTTCAGCCGCCGAAGTCATCGAGCAGGTCGTCGCTGTGGTCAATGAAGACGCGATTTTACTTTCGGACTTACGCCAGCAAGCGGCGCCGTTTCTTCGTCATGCCCTCGGTGGCGCGACCAGCGACGCACAACAAAAACAAGAGGTACAAAAGCTTTACCGGCAACTGCTCGAACAGATGATCAATCAAAAGTTGATTCAGCAAACCGCGAATGAGATGCGTATCACCGTCTCTAAGATCGAAATCGATCAAGCGATCGACAACGTGCGCAGACAAAACAATCTCGACGAGCAGGCGTTTTGGGATGCGGTGCGCGATCAAGGATATACGCCGCAACAATACCGCGAGGACATCCGCAAACAGTTGATTAATTTAAAGGTTACGAACCAACGCATTCGAAGCCGCGCCAGTGTTACGGAGGAAGAAATTCGAGAACGGTATGAAAAAAGTATGCGACAAGCGCGACGAGCGCTGCGCTTTCGAGCGGCGCATGTCTATTTCGAGCTTGCGCCGGAGGCTTCCGCTACCGAAGTAAAAAACGTTCGTGAAACGGCGGAAGCAGTCCGAGCGCAACTCAGCTTGGACAATTTCGATGCCGCGGCGGAGAAATACGGCGGCGGAGACCTCGGATGGCTGAGTCAGGGCGACCTTCCCGAGCCTTTAGAGAAGGCCTTATTAAATCTATCGGTTCAAGAAATCAGCCAACCGGTACGCGGGCCATCGGGCATCCACATCTTCATATTGCGCGAACGGCAAAGCGGCGCGGAAAAACTGCCTGCTTTTGAAGAGACTCGAGAAAGCATCCAACAAAAGCTGATGGAAGAGGCCATGACCAGGCAACAGCAGCTCTTTCTCGAGCAAATTAGAGGCAAGGCGATTATCGATATTAAACTCCGCTAATGCGGTATAGCCTTGAATGATCGTTGCGATTCTTTCTTCTACGATCCCTTTATCGGTTTCCGTCAACCCCGCGCGCGATTCCCTTCCAGGCGAAACGCAAGTTCTCATAAATTGGTGGCGAACAGATGAAGGAGCCTGAGAGGAGCTCACCGTGCTCATGCACCTGCCCAAGTAACTAAAAAATGAGAACGGTATTTTTTTAAGCACAATTGCATTACAAAAGGAAAGTAATCCCGGTTGAAAAAAACGGGCAAGGGCAGGGGCACGGGCACGTCCTTATATCAATACTACCCAAGGCCGAAGCTAGATGGCCGCACTTCCAGGTTGTTTTGCCACTACTTTTTGCGAACGAACCTACCGTTCGGCTCGTGTACCGAATTGTTGTCCTTTGGGTCAGGAGCTCTCAACAAAGCGAGCGGCCGCTAGTTCACACGACTTTCGCGATCCAAGCGGAAGCGGTTCGCGACGACGTCTCTATCTAAAGGTTGAGGGTTTACTCCTGTTCGACGGTAATCTTAACGCGCGGGCCCTCTCCACCAAGGGCCTCGATAAGCTCGGGAGCGACCCCGGCGTTGACCAAGGAATGCTTGATATTAAGAGAGCGCGATAATGCAACCATACTGTCTCCCTTCGCGTCCCTGGTGGAACCCTGAACCTTGACTTTACGGATTTGCGGATTTCTCAAAATAAGATCCGCGATTTCGGCCACAACCAACGCGCTCTTGTCGCTGAGCTTGCCCGACTCCTTATCGAAAGTTATGGGGGTACGAATTCGAATGCTATCGCCTTTTAAGGAGACGCTACTTTGCTCGGGCCTCTTCGCCATGATGAATTCTCGGGAAACCGTTTCTCGTGACGTGACGGTTACCCCGCCGATTTTAAGCAAATAACCCGCGGCATCGATGCGTACGGAGTATTCTCCTGGCTCAACCGGCTTTTCGAATCGTCCGTCTTCGTTTGTAACGGCGACGAGGTTTTTCGTCCCGCTCAGCTCGACCGTAGCTCCGGGGACGCCGTTGTTCCACACGTCCGTGACCATACCCTTGATCTCGCCGGTGGCAGGCAGCGGAACCAGAGTACAAGTCGCTTCGATATCTCCGCCCTTCGGTTGGATCTCGGCGACGCAAGTGTTTGACCGAAAATCGGGATGGCTGACCGTCATCTCGACTTTCCCGGGAGCAAATTCGTAACTCGCGAATCGACCGTCATCTCCCGCAGACAAGGGCGACAGCTCCCTACCGATGAAGACGATCGTCGCGCCGCCTATTGGCGTCGCCGTCGAGTCCGCGTGCGCGACTAGACCCTTGATGCGTCCCTTAGGTGCCTCCTGCTGGACCTTGCGCTCGACGATACGTACATCGGGCGGACGCGCGTCGTAGTCATAAGAAGCCGCGAATAGGATCTCATAAGGAGGCGTCGGCTTAAGCTCACGAATAAAGGTCGAAGTTCCGGTAAGGCCGACATCGATGCCGAAGATTGCGGATACGCCGCGAATCGGGGTCACGCCTCGAAGGGCAAACCCCAAGGTGCTGGGATACGCGCTCGCGTTCTCTTTATCACCGCAGCTATCGTCGGCGAAAAGCGCCTCATCGGACGTGTTTTCGGACTCTTGTTGAGGCTCGCGATAGGGACAAACAAAGTCGCGGCGATTGACCGGGAATGACATGCGCCACTCCACGATCGGCTGAAGATAAAAATCCTTCGCCACCTCCAGCGGTATCTCAACGCCAAGACCGAGTGAAAAGAGATCCACCCGATTGATGCCGAGTCCGAACCTTTCAACTCGACTGATCAGGTGCTCCGGATCCCGCTGCTTCGTCGGCGGGTTTGGATCATCGGCATAGTAATTCTCGTAGCGCTTATCTTCCGTGTCCCCGATTAGCGCTTCGGAGTGATCGAATCGATAATCTAGATTAAAGCGACCGATAAAGGGCACGGGCTCTTTCAACATCCTCAGGTCCAAAGCCAAATCGCCTCGAACACCGACGCTAACCGCGTCGAGCTGTATACCCACCGCCGCGCGTTGGTTCGGCAATATCATACTAACGTCTCCGCCCAGGGCCAAAACGGGCGTCACAAAAGCCCCGGCTTTAATCCCGAGCGTCGCGTCACCGTGGGTATGAAAGGTATTTTCAAAACGCGGATCTTCTCTTTTACTTTTGTACTCGGTCAGGTCGACAGCGGTCGATCCGTTGAACAGCGAGCCGTAGAGTTCAAAAAACTCCGTGGGGGTCCAACTAATCGAAAGCTGCTGATAGATCGATTCGACATCGTCGTCCTCGACCAAAAAATCACTAGCTCCAAAACCTCGAACACCGATTTGAATACGAACCGAACCCTTGGCGCCGGAGACGGGATCCGCGAGATGCATTCCTCCCGTGCTGCCCTCCCAGGTATTATACTTGCGATAACGCCGCTTCCACTTTTTCATATCTACGGCATCCGGTTTACCGGGCGCTGACGCGGGCGCTCCGGGCCCCGGTTGCTCTGTTGCTTTCTCAGTCGACGCCGCGTCCGTCGGCTCCGTCGATACGACTTCGCGCTCTTGTTCCGCCGTGGACTTCGCTTGATCGACCGACTCCACCTGTTGCGCTAAGGCAGCTCGCCCTATCAGTGTTAGAAAAAGAGTAAAACCCAAGAATACCGCTCGGTTCCAAATTACGAACGATGCATGACGAAGACACTGCATGGACGCTCCTTTCACGCTGATAAGGAATCTGATTTCGGCCTCAGCTCTTCTTCGAATAGACAAGGCCCTGCGTTTTCTCGCATTTTCGCTGAGAAAAAGCAATAGACGGCCACGCAAGATTTGAGACAGATAAAAATCAAAGATAACGACTACGAGGGTTTCGTTAATAGTCGGGCGTCTGTCTACTATCGAATTTAAGACCACAGTGGCGATGACTATCGATTCGAGCTACAGACACCCGATGCTTAGTGGTCGTCGAAAGTAGATTTCGGTTGGAAAAAATCGCAAGAGAGACTCTCCGCTCTACGCGCCGTGTTTCAGGTTACGCAATAACCCTCGCGCTTCCGTCGCCCATCTCCCTTCTCGCTTGCGAACATATTCAGAGGCTCGGTTGAAGCGCGTAAGCGCCTCCTCCAGCACCTCGATCGCCCTCTGCCTAAGGCCCTCTTTGACCAAATAGTGAGCGATGACGATGCGATGGCGAAGTTCGGGGCTTCGCTCCTTGATCTCTTCCAGTAGTAAAAAGGTCTCTTCGCGCCTGCCCTCGTTCCAGAGCGTTTGAGCTAAAATTTGAGCCGCTTTATAGTCATCGTATTCGAGATTTCGATCGACCAGCTCGGTAAGCGTGTCAATCGCCCCCGCGGTTTGCTTCAGCTCAAGGCGACAAAGCCCCAAGCCGTAAAGCGCTTCCCGCTCTCGGGGATGCGTCTTGAGCGCAAGAGCAAAGTAATGCGCAGCCTCTTCAAACCGCTTTCCGGCAAAAAACGCCTTTGCGAGTCTTAACCGATTCGCAAAGCTCGGCGACTGTTCAACTTCCTTTTTGAACCCATCGATATCCGTAAAGTCGTATTCTGTAACCGGCTGAGTCGCAACGGTTTGCTTGGGCGCGATATTGACTAACTCGCTGATCCTCAACTTGACGATAAAGAAGTAGATCAACGCTCCTGCCGGAAAGAGCAAAATAACATACCAAAAAGGTTCCACCCGCCGGCGGATCGCGTCGACGATCATCCAGATATGAAACGCGACACTCAGGTAAAAAAGCAACGCCACTCGGTTATCTTCTCTTCTCGCTCCAACCGAACCCATTCGCTGGATGTTTCGGAGCGCCGTGATTAAGGATACCTTATCACGAACAGCGGCGCTCGTGTTTTTCAGCCGCGAAAACCGCGCGACCCGGGGTGTAGCGCGTCGAGGTCGCCTGTCTCTACTCCTTTGTTAAAGCCTTCGGGCGACCGTGGACGGACTATCGAACAAAACCACGAGCCCGGGTTTATCGCGACGCGGGCTTTTGGGTGGATGACGACCCGATTCGCCTCGCCTCCTCAAACCTACCTTCGCGCATCAACACGTCTATTAGCCGCCTTTTTTTCACGTCAAACGCTTCGGGCCGCGCGTTCTCAACGTCGCGGAAAAGGCGAGCCGCGAGATCATGTCCCTCTGGACTCCAATTTTGCGTTACGAAGTCGACCGCTCGTACAACAGCCGGCTCTTCTCGCCCGTTATCGGTCAAAAGCGGCCAGAGAAGACAAAGCGCCACGCAGGTCGAAGTCACGACAATCTTTAACCTATCGGAAAATCCATAAACCGACTTCAAGCAAAAGAGAATCAACAGCACCGCCGCGAGACCGAGAGGCCACATCGAGCGGGTGCCGTACGATCCGAAAAGGTTGCCCCAGTTATATGGAGCGTAGTCGTGCGCGATTAGTAGACTGAACAACTGGGATAAAGGGCGGGTGAAATCGGGGGGAATATGGGGATAGTAGGCCGAGGGCAGGCCGGAGGCGACAATCGCCGCAGCGGTACAACCGAGCGCCAGAGAGAACGAGAGCCTCGGTAGCTTTTTCGCAACCCGTTCTAGACAAACGAGCGATCCCCACGCTGCAAACGGAACGACGAGCGCCAAGTAACGCGGGCCGATTGTCCAACCGCCGCGCCAGTT
Organism: Deltaproteobacteria bacterium; assembly: GCA_016929805.1. Taxonomy (GTDB): domain Bacteria; phylum Myxococcota_A; class Polyangia; order Polyangiales; family JAFGIB01; genus JAFGIB01. Next base: position 12,392 of record JAFGIB010000166.1, read on the forward strand.
GTTCATCGAGCAAATGGTCAATAGCGTTAGAGCCGCGATCGACAGAGCGATAATCGAATCTAAACGCTGGCTTTGGTTGCGCAGTAGAATGCCAAAACCAAAAAGGCTGAAAAGCATGATCGGCGTGAGCGGGAAGAGCCCCGCCGCGGGGTCGAGCAGCAGGCCGTACAAGGCTTCGACGCTGGGGCCGACCGCCCCGTAGAGACCCTCTAAATGAGCGCTGCGAAAAGCGGGGTTTTCCACCATGAGATGGCCGGGAGTAAAAGGGCTACCGAAAGCGCGCCATTGAAAGTGCATCACGACAAGAGTCGGCGCCAACCCGCCAAAGGCGTAATGCACTAGCCGCGATAAGGGTCTTACGGCGAAAAGGGCATAAATTGACAAAATAAGCGACGCGACCAGTCCTGGATACTCGAATAGAGTCGCGGACGCTGTCAGCAACCCCGCAACAAATAGCTTTTTACGGCTGGTTTGGCTCGGCGGATCCCTGCGGATATCGAACAGCATCATGAAGGCGCCGAACCCCGCGGCGGCGCTGAGCGTATGGCTGACAAATATTACGGCGTATCCGTAAAAAAGAGAGCCAATAGCAACCGAGAAATAGACCGTGTCGCGCAACAAAGGATGGCTGGTTTGTCGGGCTAACCAACGGTAGAAAAAAAAGAGAAAGAACAACGTCGGGAGAATCGACGCCGTTAGCCGACAAAGCCGTAAAGCAACCGTTCGTTCGTAGCGCTTTTGAGCCAGTTTTATTCCATAGTAATAGAGCGCGTAACCCGGGATGCCGAGAAAGCTAGTACCCGGTGCCTTTACGCTGTACGCGCTGCCGTTGTTCGCCGCCGCGTCTCCGACCCAACCCCAACGAGCGCGCATCGCGTCAATGGCGTAGGTTCCGCGCTCGACGATCGACGCCGTCATATAAAAGCGTACGTTCTCGTTAGGATTGTTGATTTTAGGGTAGTAAGGAAAGGGGTAAAGGTAGAAAAAAGCGCAAAACGCGGTTGCTATAAGGGCCTGTTTACGCGTCACGATGAGCTGCTGCGGCATCGTCCGAATAGTACAGCTTACGGCAAACAATATCGATCCGATCGTCGTTCGCCGACACATGGAATTGAGCTTTAGAACCCGCCCGTTTCTTTCTAAGTAATCGCCGCGATCTGAGACTTTAAACTTCGCACAAGCCTTGCGCCGACGAATTGACGCAACCGTTCAGGGGGGTCTTGCTGTTTGGCTACGACGACGGCCAATTCATCCCGTAAAACCGGCTTTCGTCCTCGGGCCGGCTCGTCA
>JAFGIB010000167.1 GCA_016929805.1 Deltaproteobacteria bacterium
ATCGTAACCGTTCAGGGGGGTACTGCTGTTTGACTACGACGGCGGCCAATTCATCCCGTAAAACCGGCTTTCGTCCTCGCGCCGGCTTGTCAGGTACAGCAAGTTCGCACTCCTCGAAATAGCGCTGCTATTCCGTCGTCGCGGCCCCTAGCATCTTAAACCGTCGCGCTGCAAAGACCTTGGTCGGATCTTTTCAGACACGCTCTAAGACGCCGACCGCGCAAGCGGAGATAGCGCTCGTGTGTCGTCTCGGTAGCAAACCGGATTGTTCATAATGTCCGCGTTCGCTGCCGAGCTACTCGCAGAGATCCTCGAAAGATTGCTCGGAAAGTACCGGGCAGAGCTGCGAGAAATCTATCCCGCAAGGCAGTTCTCGTGGTTCGGCACATGCTACAAGCTCGCGACGATGTTCAGCAAAGAACTCGAGCGTGGCTTTGCAGCAAGTATCGTCGGCTGCGTTGAGACCGACTTCATGGCACATGGGTTCTGTCTGCGGACCTAAGCAACGCTCTTGGTAAGCGCAAACGAACGAAACTATACCGTATGCCACGTGCCGCCATTCGTCGAACGCTGCGGCCACGGTACCTCCGCCGGGCGAGGCTTCTGCGCCGTCTATACCGGCTATCGTCGCGCAATCGAGGCCGAATGATTTACACGCGCCTTCGAAGCAGTATGCCGAGCCGAATCGCTCACAGTCGATATCCGAATCACAGCTTAAGCTACTCTGCGATACTCCAGTGTCGCAGCTCCCGTCGGCGCACTCCGTGGGGCGATCGGGCTCCTCACGAACGGCGCGGGAATCATATTCCGGGCCGTTCGATGAATCGCTCGATGCCTCGGCGTCGCAGCTCCCGTCGACGCACTCCGCGGGGCGTTCGGGCTCCTCACGAGCGTCGCTGGAATCATATTCAGATCTGCGCGACACGCTGCTCCAACATGAGCACAATAGCACGCACAGGACGAGAACCAATCCGCGCTTTAGGGATAACATAGAATTCATATTATTATATACCTATAGCCTAAAGTCGATTGCTCTGTTATTTTTTTTTCGGTGCTTCACAACGCATTAGTAACTATTTCCTCGGCCTCCGGTCGCGGATTCTCCTCGGACGCCTGCGATGGGGTGGCTGTGTGTTGTAAGACGATAATAGCGTTTAATTGCACGTGGGATTGACGCAGATCGGCGATGATGACTCGTTAACGTAGCTTCCGTCGGGATTTGTGCGCGCGTCGCAGATCCAGCCGCCCAGGCCGCTGCGCTTGCAATCGGCATCGCTGCCACACTTTACCACGCAGCGATTGCTCGCGTCGTGACAGAATAACTGTCCGACCTCGACCGGCGCTTTAGGACATGCCGGATTGTCGCTCCCGCACGGTTTCAGCACTAGGCTGGCGACCGGATGCGACGAGGGCGTGGGCAACATCTGCAAACATTCGAGATCGACTGATACGCCCGTGGGCGGATCCTCATTTGCCCCTTCCATTCCGGGAGTAAGGGTGAAGGAAATACGCTGCTGGGTCGCGACGCCGTTTTTCCTCGGGCATCTACTCTTCATATCCAAAGAAAAATCGTCGTAGTACCACCCCAGCGGGGCCTCTTGAGTCAGATCGAGAGCTTGCGCCGGGTCATGCGTGTCGTGATTAACCACCGGTATTTGATCAACTACACAAAGCTGCCTGCCTTCCTTGGTTTGCGGCTGGTCCCTGGGCGGATATTTAAGATAGCGCTCGGCGCAGGTCGCGCCTTCGGGCATGGTCCAGATCACATTGCAATCCACCAGGTTCTTCGCGTTACGCGTATAGGCGCGCGGCAGGCAGATCCCGCCGAGCTTGTTGGAAATCGCATCGATGATCGCGTCCATGGCCGGGGTAAAGTCAGGCGCGCAAATGGAACGAATCACTCCGCCAGCGCCGAAGCCGCGCGCCACCTCGGTTAGGCGCCTCGCCGGAGTCGCCTCGGTTTCTGGATGTAAAGGGTCGCTGCCGGTCTGAACGCACGACGGCATGAGCTCACCGCTCATTAATTCCGGATCCTCCGCGGTCTCCGTCATGCGCGGATCATTAAGAATTCGGCGATAATACCGCTCGCGTTCTTCTTCCGTGATCTCTTTGTCACCGTCGGCGTCTTCCCGGATGTCGGAGGGAATGCCCGCTATCGCCGCGAATACGACCATGTCGTCGTAACCCGGGCGAAGCGCCTTGAAACCCTCGATATAACGCTCTACTGGATATCGGTTTTCCCAATTGAAAAGCCCGTCTTTATAGCAGCGCAGGTTTGCATCCTTAATGTTATTACCGCCGATAAAATCAAGCGTTAAGAAGTCCAGGTTGCCCAGCGCGCCGGCAGAGCAATCTTCCTCATCCGTCACCACGATTATCGCAAGTAAAGAGAATTGGTCGGGCTCGGTTGGGTGATAGACCGTACCGCGTAGAAAGCTTTCGTGCTCAATATCGCCGTGACCTTGCGAGCCGGAAAGAAAGTGGATATTCAGCGCTTGCTGGGCTTGGGTAAGATTATTGATTTGAGAGGGCCATAGGGCTTTCAAAGCCGCTTCCAATTGCATCTCATAGCCGCATCCGGTCGTTCCCAAGGTGGCGATACAAGAAAAGTTCTTCGCGGTCGTGTCGGCTCTTTGCCGGGTTTGGTTCAGATCCTCGTCGTTTTCGCGAATATGCTGTATAAAAATCGGATAGCCGCCGCTGCCCGAGCCTGAGCAATTAAGGCCCGCGTTGCGCGCCGCCTGCGATACGTAATGAACAAAATTTCCATCGTCGCCGGTTCCGCTATTGCGCATGCAAGCACCCTTTCTATCCGGGCTCTGTTCCGCAGTGATCGTCGGCAGCCCCATGTCGCTCGTAACAACCGCCAAATGCAGATCCTTAACCGGCGTAAAGTCTCTATTCTCGATACCGTCGTTCGGCGTCTTATCGCCGGTCGTTAGTACCTTAATCATACGAGGTAGCTGATCGCGCAGCTTATCCTGTTCCTGTTGCATGGAAACGGAATTATCTACAACGAATAAAAGGTCGATCTTTTCCAGCTTATTGACGCTCTTCTTCTCGATAACGCCGGAAACCAAGCACGGGTTTAGTTCTACCAGGCTAGGATCGAGACAGGCGCTCGAGAGCAAAAGAACACAGACGAATTCAAATGCGATACAAGGTCCGTTTATCGATAGTCGTAAAGACACGCTTCCTCCTTCATGCGGCACGAGACGCGATGAAACGTCTGCTTTAACCAGTTTCTCCCAATAAAACCGCTACAACGTCGGTCGCCGTTTCCATCCGGCCGGGTTGCGCGCGGTCTCCATAGAGTAAGTGCGAGCTTGCGACGTCGATTTTAAAAAAATTTATTTGTTAAACAATTTTTCGAGTCGTAGCCTCTTCAGCCCATCCGCCGATAGCTCTCGTAAGGCTCTAAAACGTCGCCCTGCGGCCTAATCGAATCCGAACGTGTTTTATTTCGCTCTCAGCGGATGCGAGAAATCACGCCCCCATTTACACGGCTCGGATGGCGCGACCGGCGATCGATCGTTTACGGCTAAACAAGCGCTACGAATGATATAATCATCGCTCCTACCCGAAGCGCGAACACAAGAGTAGATCTCGCGCCCGGTACGACAACGGGCAAACGCGAGCGCACGACTATCGCTCGCCCCCCGCCTTTGCCTCCGCGGAGCGCTTGCGGCGCAGCTTCAGCAAGAGGTCCCCCCTCGCGACCTGCTTTCCGGTCTGTACCGCGAGCTGTTTCACCGTGCCGTCGATCGGGCTGGTGATACGCGTCAGCATCTTCATCGCCTCGACGACCAGGAGGAGATCGCCCTCTTTCACCCGGTCGCCCTCAGCGACCTTGACCTCGACGACCACGCCCGGCGACGACGCGTGTAGCTCGCCCATTTCCGCCAAGGCCGCGATTTGCTCGAGCGTAAGCTCCTGCTTGACGGCCTCGGCGGCCCGCGCCGCGGGCTCGTAAGAGAACGGCTCGGGATGATGGTCCACGAATAGATAAGTCAAAATGCCGCCCCCCGGCGTGGGATTGCTCGGCCCGAAGGTGATCTGGTGGTGTTTGCCCGTGTGGTCGTTAAAGTCGATGGTCTCATTGGGCTGAAAGCCGCCTCTACGAAACCAGATCTCCGGCGGGAAAATGTGGCTCTTGCCGTATTCCTCCTCGAACTGAAAGAAAGCCACCGCGTCGCGCGGATGTTGTAGATAAAGAACAAGCTCCTCGGAATCCGCGCCGCGCTTCAAAGCCTGCTCGAGCCGCTTCCGTTCCGCTTCAAGATCGACCGGCGCGCAGCGCTCGATGCCGCTTTCCGCAGCACGGATCTTCTTCCAGTTTGGTCCCAGCGCCGCGCGGTAGGTCTCGTCCGACGGGCGATAAAACGGGAATGGTCCGTAGCGTTCGAGCAGCAGCCGCTTCAAGTCCTCCGAGGCGTTTTCGTAGCGAATGCCGCTTAGAGTGTGGGTGACCGCCGTCGTCCAGAGTATTTGCGAGCCGGGAGTCACGCTCCAAAAGTTTCCAAGGTCGCGATGAACCAGGGGTAGCTCCTTCAGCAAAATCTCGTGCATCCGCCCCAAAAACCCGCCTTTTACCGCCTGCTCAAAGCTCGATCCCATGGCGCCGCCGGGAAGCTTGTGAATGTGCACCGTGGGATCGAATCCCTTGAACTGAGATTCGTATTCGGCGTAGGCCGACCGGGCTCGCCTCAGCTTCTCGCTCGCTTGTATCAGCGCGTCCGATTCGATACCAACGGCCTCAAAGCCGTCCTCCGCCAGGGTCTGTACCACGGTCAACGCGGGCGGCGGACCGAAGAAACCGGTCAGCGCGTGGTCGCTCGCGTCCACGATCTTGGCGCCCGCGCGCACGGCCGCCGCGATACGAGCGATCTCGTTTCCATCGGTGTTGTGACCGTGGTAATGGACCACGAGGCCGGGATGAGCGTCGAGCAGCGACTTCACGAGTCGATAGATGCGCGAGGGAGTCCCGAGACCCGAGTGATTCTTGATCGCGAGCAGGATCTCGGGCCCTGTCACCTCTAGAATCTCCTTGACTTTATTCACGTAGAATTCGTCGCTATGCTCGGGCCCGGTCGAAAAACAGACCGCGGCTTCCAGATACTTGCCGGCCCTCATAACCTCTTCAAATACGGGGATCATGTTGGGCACGTGATTGAGAAAGTCAAAGACCCGCCAGACGTCGACATAGGGCGCGAATGCCTGTACCGTTAACCGGATCACGTTCTCCGGATAGGGCCTGTAACCAAACAGGTTGACGCCCCGGCAAAGGGTCTGAAAGAGCGTTCGCGGCATCCGGCTTCTGAGTAACATGAGCCGCTCAAACGGGTTGATCTGCTTGCGCAATAGATCCACGTGGATGCTCGCTCCGCCCGTGATCTCGATCGAAAAATAACCGGCCGCGTCTCGCTCCTCGGCCACGCCGAGATCGGTGTAAGTGAGTATTCTGTTCTTAAAATCGGACTGCGAGAGGTCGCGCGCGGTATTGGTCAGAAAGTACCCCTTGGTCTCGCGCAGGATGCGGATGCCCTCTTCGGGTCGGACGTTTGGTGTAATGCGCTGAAACATGGCGAATCGCTCTAAGGCTGTTGATCTAGGATACAAAGGGGTTGTGTTTGTGATGGTGGATTTCGGCCAGCAACTTCGCCAGCTTCGCTTCCTCGCGTTCGCCGGAACGGTAGTCGAAAAGCTCCGGGTGTCGCTCGAGGTATCCGGTGTCAAAACGAGCGCTGCAAAACTCCTCTTCCTCCACCAGCTTGCGGTAAAACGGAATCGTGGTCTTCGGTCCCACGATGACGAAATTGGCGAGGCCCCGGCTGAGCCGGCTGGTCGCCTCCGGCCAGGTATAACCATATACGGTCAGCTTCACCAACAGCGAATCGTACTCCGAAGGAATCGTATATCCCTGGTAAACAAAACCGTCCAGGCGGATGCCCGGACCACCCGGCGAAAGATAGACCGAAACGGTCTTGCCGCTCTCGGGCGAGAAATCCGCCTTCGGGTCCTCGGCGTTGATCCGCATCTCGATGCCGTATCCCCGGCAAAACACGTCCTTCTGCTCGATGTCCAGGTGCATCCCCTGAGTAATCCGCAACTGCCGCCTGACGATATCTATACCCGCCGTTATTTCGGTCACGGTATGCTCGACTTGCAAGCGCGTATTGACCTCCAGAAAGTAGTAATTACCGTCGGCGTCCACCAGGAACTCCGCCGTGCCGGCGTTGGTATATTTCGCCTCGCGCGCGAGCTTGACCGCCGCCTCGCTGATGCCTCGCTCGACTTCGGCTCCGACCATGCCCGGCGCGACCTCCACCAACTTCTGATGGCGCCGTTGAATCGAGCAATTTCGAGTACCGAGGTGGATGGTCTTGCCGTATTCGTCCGCCAGAATCTGTACCTCCACGTGGCGCGGATTGACCAGACACTTCTCC
>JAFGIB010000168.1 GCA_016929805.1 Deltaproteobacteria bacterium
GCAAGTACCATCCTCGCCGGCCCTGCGGGCGCGCTCGGTTTTACGGGCGAATTGGCCGCCGACTTATTTGCCCCCCTGAACGCTTACTTTTTCGCGAGCGAAGCGCTTTACGCCGACGGATTTTTTGCAACGTTAAGGTCTAGTTAAAGCCAATGATATCCCGCCGATACCACGACAAACATGCCGGGGCTGCTACCGCCGATGAAGCTAGGACCAGCCGTCAGTAAGGCGTGCTGTAACGCTCCGTCGAGCGTAAAGCCTTCGTGCTCGATCCCGAGGCCGGCGCTCCAGCTAAAGCTACCATCTCGCTTGTGAATCGTTTCGGCTCTCCCGAACTCGTCTTGATAATACTCATCCAATGACGTCATCGCGATTTGGAAGGAATATTGGAGGCCGCCTCGAAGGAAGAACCAATTGGTGATTCCGATATCGGCGGCTACGCGAACCGCGGGTAGATAGAACATGAGATCAGACCACGAATCATCGTTTCGCGTATCGTTCGGATCCTGGGTGGCATAGGCCAATCCCAAAAGGCCGTATCCTCCGATCGTCGTATCCTCGGCAATGCGATAGACCGGTCCGGCTCCGCCGAAAAAGGCAATGCCCATGATGTTTTCCGTGACCTCTACATACGGTTCGTCTGTTTCCGGGTCTTCCCCCTGCGGATCTTTTTCTAATGCCGCGTTGGTGAAGACGAGATTACCCAGCACGCCGACCTCGATCTTTTCCGCGAATGGGAAATATCCTCGTCCGGAAAGGGAAGCGCGAATTAGGGTGCCTGACGCTTCGTCGTACGTGACCGCTGATGCAAGAAGATTGTAAGGGTCTATGGGATTCGGAATGGTTTCGTTTTGCACGTTGCCGAAATCCAAGGTGACGTTCAGCGACGTATCGTAGCGAACCGTGCCTTTTCCACTGAGTCCTGCTTCAAGGGTGACGAAGGTTTCCGCGATTCCACTGTCGTTGTCGTGGTCTTCAAAGAACTCAATATCGGCTCTTGTGCCTAAACCGAGCCTTGCTCCGAATAGGCCATTTCCCATGGGCACGGAGATAAAACCGTCGACCACGGAAAACGGCTGCGCGTCCGCCCATAGCGAGCCTATGGTCGATACCGGGAAAGGAACCGGCGACACCGCGCCTTGATACAACGCGAAGGTTTCATAGCTCACGATATCGCCCGCAATCGGATTCGCGAACACGTAGTTATAAGGTGCAATCGCGGCGCTGTTATACGCGGCCAACCCGAGAGCAAGGCTTTCCCATCCCCCCAGAAAGAGCAAGCGACCCTCGCGGGCATTTCCGCCGAGATCCAGGCTCAGTACGTTGCGATACTCTAGGGCGAGCTCGGGAAAAAGGAAGACGTCTTCCTTATCTTCGAACAATTGGTTTTGAGATAACGATATTCTTCGATTCGCGCGCGCTGAGCCGGCGAAAAGCGAGAGGAAAATCAGCAAGAATAAGAGCGTCCTTAAATAATAGAAGCAATTGATGCGCATAATCCCTCCTGTCGATTGTTAATACTCCTTTTACCTCTCGTATTACCAGCCCTGCGCCGCGACGGATGCCGAAATGGTCATAGATTATCAGAGTAAATGCTAGCAACGACCAATAAAAATTCGGAAATTTGCTGCAAGAAATCTCTTAGGCATCGCGCGGAAATATGTGAACGTTTTCGCATCTTATCTTCGGGCAATCTTCGCTCGCTACTCGGTCGCAAAATCCTCGAAATAGCGCTGCTATTCCTGCGGTTTTGCTCCCAGGGATCGAGCGAATCTGGCGCCGAATCCGGGCGCGAATTCTGCGAAGTTATTTTTTAAGCAGAGCCTTAGATGTGCGCATAGTCACACCCGATTAGTCAGCTATTCTTTTCGGGAGTATCTTCTCTAGAAGCCGCTGAAATAGAGAACCAAGAGAGGAATTAACGCGTGAATCGAGTGCGCGAAATTCGGACTGAAGAAAGCATTACGCATCCGGCGGAAAAAAATTTTTTCTTAAAACGACCTTTCTAGGTTCTTCGACCGGTGGCGGCGTATTTACTAACTTCTGAATTAGAAAGGCTTTTTCGATCAGCCATCGCACCGCTGTTCTGGCTGTGAACCGTTATGAAGCGACCGCTTGTTCGTCGATCAGATCTTATCTTTAAGCTTTTTTATTGACGGCGATAACGGAGACCGGTAAACACCTTAAATACTTACAATACCACTATAGATGGTGGTTTATAACTTACGATTTACTACATCTTGTGTATAAATAGTGGAATAGCTGTTGATTAGATGTGTATTGGCGGGGAGAAGCCCCTGATATCAGTTGGATTCAGAGCGGAGGTTGGATGTGGACGTAGAATCGCAGGCTTTGGGGATATCGATGAGTGCGAAGGGACGCAAAAAAGAAGCTGAAGACGACGCGGAAGAGCGAAGCGCGGGACTTTTAATTAAGCGTTTTTACACGCGCGAGGGGTCCGACCCTCTTTCGGCAATACGGTACGAGTTACGCGACAGTGTCATCCAAAACACCGACGGTTCGATTGTGTTCGAGATGAAGAACGCGGAGGTGCCGAGCGACTGGTCTCAGCTCGCGTCTGACATTGCGATTTCGAAGTACTTGCGTAAGGCAGGCGTCAACGGCGACCCGAGTCGCGGAGAAAGAAGCGTGAGAGATCTCGTCTACCGCGTTTCCCACACGATACGCGAGTCGGGTGAGCGACTCGGAGGTTATTTCGCGACCTCGGACGACGCGGAGATCTTTGAGTTGGAATTAAGAGAGATTCTCGTGAGACAACGGGCGGCCTTTAATTCCCCGGTGTGGTTTAACTGTGGGCTTTTCCAGCGCTATGGGATCGCCGGCAGCGGCGGCAATTGGGCTTGTGATCCCGAGACCGGCGCCATCGTACAGACGAAAGACGCCTATCAAAATCCGCAGTGTTCAGCTTGCTTTATTCAGAAGATCGAAGACGATCTGATGAGTATATATAACTTAGTTAAGAACGAAGCGCGTCTTTTTAAGTACGGCTCGGGGACCGGTACCAACTTCAGCCCCATTCGCGGCCACCAGGAGAGGCTTTCAGGCGGCGGCACTTCCTCTGGATTGATGAGCTTTTTAGAGGTGCTTGATCGCGCGGCCGGAGCCACCAAGTCCGGCGGGACAACAAGACGCGCCGCAAAAATGGTTTGTCTCGACATGGATCATCCGGAAATCGTAGATTTTATTCAGTGGAAGATGAAGGAAGAGAATAAGGCCAAGGCGCTGGTTTCTGCGGGGTATAGTTCCGACTTCAACGGCGAGGCTTATCATACGGTTTCGGGGCAGAACTCCAATAATTCGGTGCGCGTGACCGACGCGTTTATGCGAGCGGTGCAAAACGACGGAGAATGGCGTACCTATTTTCGGACGACCAACCAAGTCAGCTCGACCTACAAAGCTCGAGATCTTTGGCAAATGATCATCGAAAGCGCTTGGGCGTGCGCTGATCCCGGGCTGCAATTCGACACGACGATCAACGATTGGCACACCTGCCACAATACCGGTCGCATCAACGCTTCGAACCCCTGCTCCGAGTATATGTTTTTAGACGATTCGGCGTGTAATCTCGCTTCCATCAACCTGGTCAAGTATTTGGACAACGACGGTAGATTCGATGTCGAAGCCTTTCGCTACACGGTTCGCTTAATGATTCTGGCTCAAGAGATTCTCGTGGATTATTCGAGCTATCCGACCGAATCCATCGCTCGAAACAGCCATGACTTTCGCCCCCTCGGGCTGGGGTACGCGAATTTGGGCACGGTGTTAATGCGTCTAGGCATTCCGTACGATAGCGCCCAAGCGCGAGCGCTATGCGCCGCGATCACGGCGATTATGTGCGGCGAGGCCTACCGAACCTCGGCTGAGATAGCGGCTAGCAAAGGAGCGTTCGAGGGATTCGAGAAGAACAGACAGCCGATGCTACACGTGATGAATAAACATCGTCAAGCGCTGTCGCGAATCGAGGAGGCTGCCGGATATCTGCCCAATTCAAATGAACCGAGGATTGACGAAAGTATAATCGAGGCGGCGAAGAAGAGCTGGGACGAGGCTATCGATTTAGGAAATCGCTACGGATATCGCAACGCACAGGCGACCGTTCTCGCGCCGACAGGCACCATCGGCTTATTGATGGACTGCGATACCACGGGAATCGAGCCCGATTTTGCTCTGGTCAAATTTAAGAAACTAGCGGGCGGCGGTTATTTTAAGATCGTAAATCAAAGCGTTCCTGCGGCGCTGAGACGGTTGGGTTATAGCGATGCGCAGGTCGCGGATATTGTTTCGTACATTACCGGCACCAACACCTTTACGGCGGCTCCACACGCGTCGCGAAAATGGCTGTTGGAAAAGGGTTTGACCAAACAAGAAATCGAGAATGCGGAGGCGCTATTACCCTTGGTGTTCGACGCAGCACAAGCACTAGCCCCCAGGGTGATTGGAAAAAAAGCTTACCAGCGGCTCGAGATTAGCGCGGACGAATACGAAAATCCGAAATTCAACTTGTTGCGATGGTTCGGGCTCGATCCACAACAGGTAGACGAGGTCAACGATCACGTCATCGGACGCATGACTATTGAGGGGGCGCCTCACATACGTAGAGACCATCTCGCGGTGTTTGACTGCGCGAACCGTTGCGGAAAAAGAGGAAAGCGATATCTATCTCCCATGGCGCATGTTCACATGATGGCGGCGGCTCAGCCCTTTTTGTCGGGCGCGATTTCCAAAACCGTCAATTTGCCGAACAGCGCTACCTTGGAGGATATTTCGGAGATTTATATGAAAAGTTGGGAGCTGGGCCTTAAAGCGGTTGCCATCTATCGAGACGGGTGTAAGTCCTCGCAGCCGCTTTCAACTTCGGATGACCGGGATAGTAAGAGTAATACCATGTCAGAAAGCGAAAATAACGAGAAGAAAGAGGCGGCACAGGCGACGAGCAGGTCTTCGATCCCCGCTTCATTTGTCGAAGGCGCAACGCCGCCGCCGACCATTCGCCACCGGCTTCCTAGAAAGCGCACGGGCTTCACCCAAGAAGCGAGGGTCGCCGGTCACAAGGTTTTTTTACGAACGGGCGAGTACGGCGACGGTTCGCTGGGAGAGATCTTTATCGATATGCACAAAGAGGGAGCGGCGTTCCGCTCGCTGATGAACTGTTTTGCGATCAGCGTATCGATGGGGCTTCAGCATGGCGTACCGCTGGAATCCTATGTCAACCAGTTCACCTTTACGCGCTTTGAACCCCAAGGCCCGGTGGAAGGGCATCCGAATATTCGCTTCGCGACCTCGATCATCGACTACGTTTTCCGCGTGCTCGGCATTGAATATCTGAAGCGTTACGAGTTGGCGCACAAGCCACCGGAAGAGGTTCAAGCGGAGATCAGCAAGCCGACGGATGTGAGCGCGGCGAAACAAGCTGAGCACGATATGCAAAGAGACGCCTATCTGAAGCCGCGTCCGAGCGCGCCGGAAAGACAGATCGAGCTTTTCGAATCAAACGAGCCGATTTCAAGCTCGCTCGATCAGCAGCTCAGCGAACTTATGGGCGACGCTCCGATATGCGATCAGTGCGGTCACATCACGGTGCGAAACGGCTCGTGCTATAAGTGTCTAAACTGCGGCAACAGCATGGGCTGTAGCTAAGCTAGACCTTAACGTTGCAAAAAATCCGTCGGCGTAAAGCGCTTCGCTCGCGAAAAACAGCGCGAACTAAGGGCGTGCTCACTTTTTTTGGA
>JAFGIB010000169.1 GCA_016929805.1 Deltaproteobacteria bacterium
GTCTGTAATACAACTCGATTAATGGTAGAAACAAGGTCACCGATAATGCGCTGGCTTTATGGGGCGATAGCTATCGCTGTTACGAGCGGAGTGCTATTTCTCTTACGCGGGGTTTTGACCCCGATTTTTTTCGCCTTTTTGCTCGCTTATCTGCTCAATCCGGTCGTAACTCGGCTTGAATCATGGCGAATTCCTCGCGCGCTGGCGATCGTCATCCTGCTGGCTTCGGTTCTTTTAGGGATTGCCGCATTCGTCTTGCTCGTGCTCCCCGGCGTTGTGCGAGACATCGCAGCGCTGGCGAACGAGCTGCCTAGCGCGATGCATCGCCTGCTCGAGGTCGCGGAGCCGTGGTTGAAGAGATGGGGAATCGAGATTCCGAAGTCGACGACCGAGTTTCTCGAGCGCTATAAAAACCAACTTCCGGATTGGGCAAACGGCGCCCTGTTGCCGGTAGGAAACTTGATAAAGGCGATTTTAGGACAAACGGTATCGGTGCTCGGCGCCATCGCGGCGCTTGTCCTGGTGCCGATTTTCACCTTTTATCTGCTTCAGGATTTCAATCGAATCATCCGCGGGATGAGCGAGCTGATACCGATAAACGCCCGTCTGCAGGTTCTAGAGCTGTTTCGCGAAGTCGATCGGGTGCTCGGTCAATTCGTCCGCGGACAACTAACGGTGATGACTATTTTAGCGGCACTTTACGCCGCGGCTTATGAGGTTATCGGCGTCCGGTTGGCGCTGCCGATCGGGATAGTCGCGGGCCTGCTTTCCTTTATTCCGTACGTCGGCGGCGCTATAGCGCTTGGGCTGGCTCTGCTCATGGTAGGCCTTCATTATACGGGGTGGATACAACTGATAAGCGTGATCGTCGCCTACGGATTGATACAAGCTCTAGAGGGATTCGTGATCACGCCGCGGATTGTCGGCGAGAAGCTGGGGCTGGCCCCGGTATGGGTGCTGGTCGCCTTGATGGTCGGCGGAGAGCTGTTCGGCTTTATGGGCGTGATGCTGGCGCTTCCCGCGAGCGCTGTGATCAAGGTGTTGGTGGTACGCGGGGTAATTTCCTATAAAAACGGCTCGTTTTACCGGGGCGAGGCTGCCTTTGAACCGCGTGTTCGCGGGGCTCGTTCGATTTCCCATGACGCCTCTTCATTAGACGCTACTCGGCCCGAGCGGCCGAAATCGACCGAAACCTAGAAAATGAGTAGGTCCATTACGAGTGATGGTTCGATGACCGATCAACAACCCATGAGCAGTGAAGAGGTCGATCTCGCGGTCAACGAGGTCGCCTCGCACCCACACGCCGAGCCGCTCGGGCTGATGGCCTACGATCTGCTTCGATATCAGGTGGAACGTCGAAATCTTTCGATCACGAAAAAATTCATCAAGCAGCGCGCTCGCGCGCACGACGTTGACCGCGAAAAGGCGCAAACCGGCATGGGAAACCTGATGGCGATATACGAGCGAGGGCCCCTGGCGCACTTCGAAAGCGCGCTGGTCGTCGCCTTCGCGATTCGCGGGTTTTACGCCACTTGGGTAAAGTTGAGCGGCGCTGAACGACAAAAAGCTGTCAAGGCGCTCATCGCTTGCGCGGACTGGCTGGAGATGTGCTCCTCTTATCGCGTCTATTGTTTTATCGATAGGCTGCTCGACGATGAAGCGCTTACGGGGATTTACGCCGAGCTGGCCCAATTAATCATCGAGCAAGAGCGATCACAACCCGAGGGCGAGCCCGCGGCTCGCGCCCGCAACGCGATTCGGTTGACGGCGCTCACCCAAGCGAAACCGGGAGCGCGCGACCAGGCGCTCGAGCATCTCGCCCGCTCGGCCACCGACGCCTTTACCCGGGCGTTTCTTTCGTGCGGCGCGAACGATTTCCCTGATGCCGACAGCGTGCGCATCCGTGGCCGTATCGCTCATATCCCGGAAGGATTTTTTCGCATGGGAGTACGCTGGATAAGCGGGTGGGCGCTTATCCATTGGCTGTGCCGACTGCTTTTGAAGGCCGTTGGTTTCAAGCGTGAGGTCGAGCTAGAGTTAAACCGCGAGTCGCTCTCGATCAGGAGACGCGTCACGCTATTTACTCGCCTTATCAAACAAGCGGAAGAGGTGGTTCGGCTGAGCCTATTGGAAGGGGGAACGCGATATGTTCGCTATCCGGCGTTTCATCTATTGATCGGCGCTCTATCGCTTTCATTCGCGGTACTCATGGGCGGCATGTTTTTATTCGACGGCGTTTTTGCCGGTGACAGCGCGCTCTTACTAGCGGCCTTGGTGGTATTATTGGGCGCGGGTCTGGATCTCGCGCTGGACACCGTGATACCGAGCCGAGCGGCCGAGGTCACGGTTGAAATGCGTATAGTCAAGGGAAAACGTTTACAGGTATCGGGAGTACCCTTCGACGACGCGGAGCGATTTTTAGATCGATTGGGAAAAAATCTTGAGGAAAAGGGGGCGCGAGAAGTCGAGCCTTAGGGCTCGCGCGGAAATACTTTTGGACCGCAGCCTAGTCTAGAGTTTAGCGAGCGAAACGCTCTACGCCGACGGATTTTTTTGCAACGTTAAAGGGAACCATTGTGGTCCGCATCCCTCGCCTTCTCGAGCGCCGCATCCTGATCCGCAGCGGTACCCGTTTCAATGTCCAACATATGGTCGTGCTCCGCCCGTCTCATACAAATCAAGGCGTTGACCGCGGAGCCTTCACCGGTCGCGCTCGAAGAAAAACGCAGCGCTCTAAAGGCCTTCGCGAGACAAGACTCTGTTTTCGGACCGAGATAGGCCGCTTGCGTGGGGTCGGCTGTCGTTAAATTAACGGACTCAACCTTCCCTCGTTTCGAAAGCGAAATCGAGACCTCTATCGCCGCGGTCACCTCTTGCGCTCGGGTATAGCTTTTGACAAAACAAGCCGCCAACTTTTTACGCGTTCGCTCGTCGTGTAGCGGCGCGAGGTCAAAGGCCTCGCTGTCGCCGCTCTGAATCGATACCCGTACACCGGTTTTCAGATCCACCGGACCATACTCTCGGTCGCGCGGACTGACATCGGGCTCAGCCGCTTCGGCTGGTCGGTCGGTATCCACGCTATTTGCAGCC
Organism: Deltaproteobacteria bacterium; assembly: GCA_016929805.1. GTDB lineage: Bacteria > Myxococcota_A > Polyangia > Polyangiales > JAFGIB01 > JAFGIB01. The sequence continues at coordinate 3,091 of JAFGIB010000169.1, forward strand.
TCGATCTCGCTCTTTGTCCCAGGCCCTCGACCCATTGACGGTCGCCAACAGACAGCCGGACCTTGAGGACGAATGCCAAAAAGGCTGATTCGTTCAGCTTGTAAACGGGCCTGTTCTTCCGCCTGTTCAACACGCCTTTTGATGCCGCGGTGAGACGCGTCCAGAGCGTACGCGTGCTCGGCGCAGAAATGCTTCCACTGTTGATAAATGGGAGCTTTCTGTCGGCTCGCTTCCGAGACGCAGTGAACCAGGGCGGTGATCGATTTTTTCAGCCAGGAAAGCCTGACCCGATCCAACTGCTGACGATAGATGTCGATCAACTCCTGGTCGCCGCGCAGCTTGGGCGGAATAGGTATTTCATCGAAAAGCTTGTCAAAGTGCTCATCGATGAGTCCCACGAGAGCGGCCGCGACAACGGCTTCATTCGCCGGTCCGGGCGCGACCTTGTCGAGTAACTCTCGACATTTCTTCACCTCCTCTACGCTTTCGCTTAACCACTTTTGAAAGCCCGATCGTATCCAGGCGTCAAACTGCTCGGGGCCGGCCTCAAGCGGAATTTCGGGTCCGGGTCGGTCGATGGTGGAAACAGCCGCTTGAAACCCCTGCTGAAACGCTTCCGATGTATCTTGCAGCCTGACCGGTAACGGCGGTAACAGCCATCTTCCGAGCTTCCGGCCTTGCTTTTCAGACCGGTCGGAAGCCGCGGTAACGACATCGCCTCGGGTAAACACAATAGTTCGCGTTTTGGCCGTGGCTCCGGTAGAACCGCAGCCCGCAAGAGCTAAAAGACCGAATAAAAGGGAGATCTCAATCCGAGCTTTATAAAAAGGTATCATCGCAGCACCTCCAAACCATCTCAACCCTTTCGCGAATCTAGATAAGGTCCTTCTCCGCCGAATACTACTCGTGGCTGACGAGCCGAAGCGGGTCGATTCAGTCCCACTGGTTGATCTAGATTCCGAGCCCGGAGGCTCTCCGAGCCCTTCATAACATAACCCATATGGTTTGCTTTATCCGACTTGAGCAAGACGGTTCGAAAGCGTATCGTATCAGCACCATGACCGAGAGCGCTAAACAAAACGGCCAGCAACACCTATTTGGTAAACCGCCCGAGTCGCTTCCAGCCTGGCTACCGGCGCCGCCCGAACGTAAATCCGCCTCGGGGTTGCGCCTCGACCAAATCGATCTCGGTAATCATCTACAGCGGAACCGCTTTTTGAAAATGGTTCCCCCCCTGTATGCGGGCGATGAGAATTTTATTAATCCCTTGTGGCTCGAACGGATGATGTTTCTCAACCCCAAGCGCAACGCCTCGCTGGCGAACCTCGAGATTCACGCGCTTCTCGCCTACCGGGGTACCGCGTGCGTCGGCCGCGTGACCGCGCATATCGACCACGCCTATAATCGCTACCACCAGAGCAAAACCGGCTGGTTCGGCTTCTTCGAATCGGAGAACGATGCCTCGACAGCTCACGCGCTTTTTGATGAGGGTATCCGATGGCTGAAAGAACGGGGGATGTCGGAGGTTTTCGGACCGAACAATTTCACCACCAACCACCAGTTCGGACTGTTGATCGAAAATTTCTCTCGCCCCGCGTGCGTGGAGATGACCTATAATCCGCCCTACTACCAGGAGCTGATTACAAGTTACGGATTCGCCAAAGCAAAGGATCTTCACGCCTATTGGATCGATGTGACGGGCGGTCTTGACAACCCGTTGTTTCAGCGCTTCGACCGCGTGAGCCAGAAGGTCAAGGATCGCTACAAGCTCAAAGTACGCCACGTAGATCTTCGTCGTTTCGACGAGGAAGTCGCGGTCATCTTCCGTATTTACAACGATAGTTGGGAGAAGAACTGGGGATTTGTGCCGGTATCCGAACGGGAGTTTGCCAGCATCGCGAGCGACTTTAAGCATCTTGTGATCGACAGGCTTGTGCTGATCGTCGAGCAGGAAGGCAAACCGGTCGGCTTTTCTCTCACGGTGCCGGACTTGAATGAAGTGCTTCCGCGCGACGGCAAGCTCTTGCCTCTAGGATGGCTCAAACTGTTGCGCGGAATGAAAAAGACCAAAAACGCGCGTCTGATCACGCTCGGCGTTCTACCGGCTTACCGCAAACGGGGAGTCGAGGCGATTCTCTGCCTCGAAACCGCTCTGCGCACCAAGCGGCTCGGGATGAAGGGTGGCGAGATCAGTTGGACCTTGGAGGACAACCACTTGATCAACAGCGCGGCCGAGGCGATGGGCGGGAAGCTGGATCGCAAATACCGCGTGTTCGGTATGACCATTAACTGATAGAAAGACCTTCTTTCACGCGATCTTCGACATCACGGCGCGGTTGTCTCGCCCATGAATCAAAATAGCATTCACCCGGCGAACGAGCAGCGCCGCGAGTCGACCTTAACGTTGCAAAAAATCCGTCGGCGTAAAGTGCTTCGCTCGCGAAAAACAGCGCGAACTAAGGGCGTGCTCACTTTTTTTGGA